>DASYZH010000162.1:0-13843 GCA_035946435.1 Puia sp.
GCCAGGTGCCAAAGCGTTTGAGCGATGTTCCGTTGACCTTGAGTTCGACGGCGCCGGTAGCTTCGAGCCGGAATACGAGCTGGCCGCTTTTTGCCGGCTTGAATACGGTCTCGTATTTCGCGGAAAACCCTTGCAGGGGAACGCCGGTTGCGAAAGGATGCTGTCCTGCCGTCGTGAGGGCCAGCGGGGAGGTGATCTGGTCGGTAGCGATCGGCGCGCCTTCCCTGGTGTGGTTGTTATAGTAGGTCGCCGTTATGCCGGGCTTGCCGTTCATCGATGCTTCGCCTATGGTGCTTTCGGTGACTACATCTTCGGTGAGATCGCAGGCGCGGTCGTAGATGATGTCCGTCTTCGGGAGTTTTGCCTTGATCCCTGCGAGGATGGTGGTCGTATGGATGGGGGTGCCGTTATAGTTGCCCCACATCATGGGTGCATCGTCTGCGTTGGGTCCGATCACCGCGATCTTGCGGATCTTTTTTGCCAAGGGTAATATCGAGCCTTTGTTTTGGAGCAGCGTCATCGATTCGCGCGCCATCGCGAGCGCCAGGCGTTGATGCTCCGGCGAGTTGACCACGGACATGGGGATCTTTGACCAGGAAACCAACGAATCAGGGTCCATTTCGCCGAGCTCGAATCTGCCGGACAATGCCCTTGTGAGGTGCAGGTCGATCTCCTTCTCCGTGATCAGGCCGCGGTGAACGGCATCGGGGAGGCTTTTGAAGGCATAGTTGAAGCCGCATTCCACATCCGTCCCCGCGAGCGTTCCTTTTGCGGCGGCGTGTGCCGCGTCGGAGGAGACCTTGTGGTTCTGCCAGAAATCGGTGATGGCCCCGCAGTCCGACACGACCATATATTTAAACCCCCACTGGTTGCGGAGGATATCCTGGAGCAGGCGGTTGTTGCCGCAGCAAGGCTCATCGTCGAGCCGCTGGTAGGCGCACATGACCTCGCGGACATCCGCTTGGGTCACCAGGGCCTTGAAGGCGGGCAGGTAGGTCTCCCAGAGGTCGCGCGGGTCGACCTGGTAAAGGTTCATCGTATGGCGTTCGGGCTCCGGCCCCGAGTGCACCGCGAAATGTTTGGCACAGGCATACAGCTTGCGGTATTTGGTATCCAGTGGCCCCTGTAGTCCCCGGACAACGGCCATGCCCATGCGCGCAGTGAGATAGGGGTCTTCGCCGTAGGTTTCCTGTCCCCTGCCCCAGCGCGGATCGCGGAAGATATTGATATTGGGCGTCCAGACGGAGAGGCTGAGGAATCTGCGGTTCTCCTGCCCGTGCTGTCTGGCGTCGTTGTATTTGGCGCGGACCTCGTCCGATACGGCGTCGAAGACGTGGAAGAGCAGGCTGTCGTCGAAGGAGGCTGCCATTCCTATGGGTTCGGGGAAGACGGTTACGTTGCCGTTGTTGGCCAGGCCGTGGAGCGCTTCGCTCCACCAGTTGAATCGTTTGATCCCGAGGTCGGGGATGGCGGCGGATTCATCCAGCATCAGCGAGGCTTTTTGGTCAAGCGTCAGCCGGCTCACGAGGTCCGCGGCCCGTTCCTGCGGGGTTAGCGAGGGATCCTGGTACGGCAATTTCTGAGCGAAGGCCGGCATGCTCGTCATGGCGAGTGTTCCGGCGAGTACTGCATTTCGAAAGCGATGGAGGTTCATATTCAGCGTTGAAGATTAGTTCGATAAAAAAGTATAGGTTGATCCCGGTTGTGTGGGGATGTCATACAGGAAGGTGGGTTTGGGTTCCAACGGCGTCAGTGTGGCCTCTGGGGAGATCACCGGCGGGGGTGTTTGTTCCGTTTGGTAGAAGGGGTTGGGATTGGCGCCCGTGGCGGGTTGGAGGGCGGTGCCGCTTGCAGCGTGCGGGGCGTTGGGTGTCCTGAGCCGGAGGGTGTTCGGCGCGCGGAGCCGGAGGTTGCCGCCGAGCCGGGAGAGGATCACCAGTTTTGTGAGCTTACCGTCCTGCCATTCCATGTCGGCGATCTCGAAGCCGCCCCTTGCACGAAGGCCGCGAATGCTTCCGTGGGGCCAGGCGTCCGGCAGCGCCGGCAGGAGGAAGAGCGCGCCGTCCGCGCTTTGCATGAGCATTTCCGTTACCCCGGAGGTACAGCCGAAGTTGCCGTCGATCTGGAAGGGCGGGTGCGCATCGAACAGGTTAGTATAGGTACCGCCGCCGCCGGGGTTTGCGCCCAATGGCGAAAGCTGGGTCTGGATCAGTTTATAGGCGTGGTTGCCGTCCAGCATTCGCGCCCACCAGTTAATTTTCCAAGCCATGCTCCAGCCCGTGGAGATGTCACCGCGCTGGGTGAGGGTGGTCTTTGCCGCGGCATAGAGCTTCGGGGTACGGTAAGGCGAGATCTGGTTAGAGGGGAAGAGCCCATACAAGTGGGAGATATGGCGGTGGTGATCGTTTGGATCGTCGACATCGTCGAGCCATTCCTGCAGCTGGCCGTATTTCCCAATGTGCATGGGTGGCAGCCTGCTGCGCAGCAGGCCGAGGGTATCGATAAAGGCGTCGTGCAGGTGCAGCACATCGGCGGCCCGGATCACGGTGCTGAAGATGTCGAAGACCAGCTGGTTATCCATGGTGGTGCCTGCGTCGAGGGATGATCCGCCGTGGGCGCGGGGTGCATTCTCCGGTGAGGTGCCCGGGTTGATCACCAGCCAATGGTTGCGTGGGTCTTCGACGAGGTCGTCGACATAGAACAGGGCGGCGCCTTTGAGTACGGGGAAGACGGAAGCCAGGTAGTGCTTGTCGCCATTGTACAGGTAGTGTTCCCACAGGTGTTGGCTGGTCCATGCGCCGCCCTCGCTCCAGATGCCCCAGAAGATGCCGTCGACAGGCCCGGTGCTGCGCCAGATGTCCGTGTTGTGGTGCGCCATCCAGCCCCTGGCGCCATACATCACCCGGGCCGTCTCGCGGCCTGTGACCGCGAGTTCGCGGACCATTTGCAGAAAAGGTTCGTGGATCTCGGCGAGATTGGTCTTCTCCGCCGGCCAGTAGTTCATTTCGGCGTTGATGTTGAGGGTGTATTTGCTGTCCCATGGCGGGAACAGCTTATCGTTCCAGATACCCTGCAGGTTGGCGGGCTGGCCGCCAGGCTGGGAGGAGGAGACCAGCAGGTATCGTCCGTATTGATAGTATAATGTGACGAAAGAGGGATCGTCGACGTTGCGGAAATTTTTTAGTCTTTCGTCTGTGGGCAGGCTGTCCTGCCCGGAGCTGCCGAGATCCAGTTTTACGCGGTCGAAATAATGACGGAAGGCCGCGACGTGCGCGGCCTCGATGGTTTCAAACGGCTTGGGCCAGGCCTTTGCAAGATACGTCTGTGCCCGCTGGTGCGCATTGCCGCTGAGGTCATGGTAGTTGACGAAGTTGGTGGCGATCGAGATATAGATGGTGGCCGCGTTCGCGTGGCTGATCACGAGGGACGTGTCGTTGTGGTCGATGGTGCCGCCTTCTGGTTTTATCTTTGCGATGCCTTCGTATTGAACCATGCCCTTCACCCCTTCGTGGTCCATGGTAGTTCCGCTGATGACGAGTTCGGCGGCTGCGGTGGCTTTGAGGGTCGCGTTCTTTTCGGGCGTGGAATAAAAGGCCCGGAACGAGAGCCGGCCGGGTTTGCTTGCGGTGAGCCGTATGACGATGACCCGGTCCGGCAGCGAGGCCAGCACGCGGCGGGTGTAGCGCACGCCATCTACGGTATAGGTGGTAGTGGTGACTGCCCGGCCGATGTCGAGCTCGCGGCGGTAGTCCGTGTAATTGTCCTGGCCGTCGAAGGCAAGGCGGAGGCTGCCGACGGGCTCGAACATCTGCCCGCTGGATCTGTCGAGCTTTACCGCTCCTTCGAGGTATTTCTGGGCTTCGGCCTGTTTTCCTTCGAAGATCAGGCGTCTTGCTTCGGGCAGGGCGGTGAGCATTTGCGGATAGTCATTTCTGTTAGGCCCGCCGCTCCATACGGATTGTTCATTGAGCTGAATGTTCTCGAGGGGTACGTTCCCGAAGACCATCGCGCCAAGGCGGCCATTGCCTATGGGGAGGGCATTTTCCCAGCGGGTGCCGGCGGGCTGTCTGTACCAAAGTATGAGGGGCTGGGCCGGTTGCGCCTGTGCGAGGGGCTGGGCCGGTTGTGCCTTTGCGAGGGGCTGGGTCGGTTGTGCCTGTGCGGCTGTTGCCGTAGCCAGCAATGTTGCGAATAAGATCTGCTTCATCGACATGATGCTATTTTGATTACTGTTTCGAGATCGACATCGATCAATCCGTGCTCGCTGAGTGTCCGCCAGAATGCCGGCGGCAACGGTGTGGTTGCGAGCCCGAGGTTTTCTTTTACTCTTGCCGGGTCGGATGATTGCAGCGCGATGCTGCTGACGCCGGGTGCAGCAAGCGCAAATTGCACGCAGGCTGCTGCGGGTGTTACCGCATAGTCTTCGCATACGGCGAAGAACTCCTCGCGCCAGCGGAACAGGGGGTCGCTGCCCGGGTCGCCGCGTTGTATCCGGCGGTAATCGAAGTAATCCGAGCCTACCAGGAAGCCGGAATGAAAGACGGCGGAATTGATCACTGTGACGCCTTTGCGGGCCAGGTCCTTCATGAGCGCTGCGAGTTCTTTAGGGTGGCTTTTGATCGTCATGCTGTTTGCAAACATAACCCAATCCAGGTGTACGTCGGCCACGATCCTTGCGATCACCCGCCAGTCCTTGGCGCCTACGCCTACGGCTGTCACCCGGCCCTCCCGTTTGAGATCGAACAAGGCTTCGTAGGCATCCAGGATATCGGCGTAGCGGCTTTCCTCGAGGTCGCGGCGGCCGCCCGCGCCGGCGAGGTATTCATCCGGATCGTGCACCGAGACCATTTGCGGTATATAGCCGCCGAGCAGTTCGTTGCCCTGTGCGAAGCATTCCATCATCCCATCGTAGCCGATGCGTTGAACGGCGTCGTGGCGCAGGCCTTTCCATACGCCGGGTTCGAAGGTGGGTTCTTCTCCCTTGAGCGGGCTCCGGACCCAACCCAGCTTGTTGCTGATGATCACGTCATCCGGGGCAACGCCCAGTGCCCGCAGACAACGGCCCAATACTTCGAGCGCAAGACCGGCCCCGTACTTGCCCGCGGAATCGAATACCACGGGGCCGTTCCGTGAACGGATACAGGCTTCCACGATGGTTAATTTGACTTCGTCGTCGAGGGCGACGAACAGATTCCCGAGGCTACTGGTGCCGAATACTACAGGCGGTAAGCTTATTTCCATGGTACTTTATCTTTATGTTCCCGATTAAATTGTAATTTTCAACTTTTGTTACACAATGAACACGCGAAAACGAGCGACGATCTATGACCTGGCCAAGGAGCTGGGCATCTCTCCATCCTATGTTTCCAAAGCGCTGAGTAATCATCATTCCGTAAATGAAGTTATCCGCCAACGCGTGAAAGAAAAGGCCAAAGAGCTCAACTATAGACATAATTCACATGCGGCCAATCTCCGGCGCGGCCAATCGAAGACCATTGGTGTCGTTGTTCCGCACATCAATCAGAACTTCTTTTCGGATGTCATCTCGGGCATCGAAGAAGTATGTTTTGCCAACAACCACAGCCTTGTCATCACCCAGTCCCACGAATCTTACGAGAAAGAGGGAAAGGCGATCGAAACGCTTATCCAACAGAATGTCGACTGCATCCTGATCTCCAATGCCGAAGAAACCAGCGGTACGGATCATCTCCGGCAGATCGTCCGAAACAAAATTCCGGTGATCCAGTTCGACCGTTGCCTGGAACCGTTTGACAGTTTCAAGGTCATCAACGACAACCGGGAGGCTTCCTACAAGGCCGTCAAGAGCCTGATCGGGGAAGGCTACCATCATATTGCGTTTCTGGGCGGCCCGGTAACCGTGAAGGCTTTCCAGGAACGCAAAGAAGGGTTCATTGCAGCGATCGCCGAGGCCGATCTCCCCATCCCTTATAACTTCATCGTCGACAACGCCCTCACCCGGGAAAGGGGAAAAGCCGCGGCTTTGACCTTGCTCGAGCTTTCCAATCGGCCGGACGCCATCTTTACCGTTTCCGACCACCAGAGTTTGGGCGTGCTGGACGCCGCCGCTGTCCTGAGCATCCCTATTCCCGAAGAGCTTGGCGTTTTCGGGTTTGCCGATGAGAGCTTTACGCAACTCGTCACTCCTTCCCTTTCCACCATCGACCAGCACAGCCTCGAGATCGGGCGGAAGGCCGCCGAACTCTACTTCGAGCGTATCTATCAGCAGAGTTCGGCGCCCAAGACGGAGACTATCGTCGTTTGTTCCGATATCCGTGTCCGCCAAAGCTCCAGGCGGCAATAAATTACTGCCAGCCGGGAGACTGGGAAATCTGCGGGTTGCGATGAATTTCCGCTCTTTCGATCGGCAGCAGGTTCATCGCGCTGGTATATGGGATCTTTTGCAGCCAGGTCACGGGTGTATAGGTCGTAACCCCGGTTTGCAGGTTCTTGATGATCTGCATGCCCCTCATGGGCCGGTTCTCGATGTCGCCGGCTATGAGCCACCGCCGTTCGTCGAAGAAACGGTGTCCTTCGAAGGCCAGTTCGATCCGTCGTTCGTTATAAAGCCGGTCGCGCAAGGCTGTCCCCGTATAGGTCGCGGGTATGGGCGGCATGTTTACGCGTGCCCGCACCAGGTTGATGTACTGACGGCAAACGCCCTCGTTCCCGAGGTTGAACTGCGCTTCCGCGTAGTTGAGATAGATCTCTGCCAGGCGGAAGAATGGCCACGGCGTCGTATAGGTCGTTTGCCAGTTCAGGGGTTGGTTGTCCGGCATGAATTTTTTGAGGATATAGCCCCCCTCGGGGTTGTCGCTGCTTTGTTTATACGAGTCATAGCCCCAGGAGTTGCCGTCCGAGGCGATCCATTCGAAACAGGTGTCGCCATGATAGACCCCCGAGTCGTGCAATACGGTTGCTTCGAAGCGTGGATCGCGGTTCCAGTAAGGGTGGTTGGGATCGTAGCCGGAGGATGGATTGGGCTGTTGGGTGGCCGCCGTCATAGCGCCGGGACCGCCGCCTGTCCAGGTAAAGGGCGGTTCGCCCGTGGTCGCCATATCGTAGTCATCGACGAGGTTTTGTGAAGGTCCGTTGCTGGCCCACCATCCCCCGTAGGCGCCGTAACGGCGGCCGAGGTTGTTCATCGGGTATTCGGTACCGTTAGCGGAGGTAAATTCCCTGGCGAAGATGTATTCGTTTTCCGCGCTGCCGCTGGGCTGGTTGAACAGGGTGCGGTAATCCGGGTACAGGGTGTAGCTGCTTTTGAGCAGGGAGTCGGCGGCGTCGGAGGCTGCTTGCCATTTCGACATATCGTTGCTGGTATTAAAAAGCGGCGAGGCGGCATACAGGGTTACCCTCGACCAGAGCGCCAGACAGGCGTCCCGGGTTGCGCGGCCGAAGTTGGGATCGGTGGACAGATAGCTTTGGGAGAGGGATGGTTTGGCTGAATCGATGTCCGCTTTGATGGCGGCCACGCATTCGTCGAACGTGTTGCGTACAAAATTGGTACTGTCGCCCAGCTGGTAGACGGTGTTGACGATGGGAACGCCGCCATAGCGCTCGATGAGATTGAAATAGATGAAGGCCCTCAAGAAGTGGACTTCACCCACCAGCTGTTGTTTGGTGCTGAATTGGATCGAGCCGGGCGCCGCCATCTGTTGCAGGAAGAGATTCGCCTCGCGCAGGTATCGATAGCCCATGGTCCAATAGTACATGTACCCGCCCCAATAGTCTCCGCCGTTCGCCTGTGTAATGTTATCGGGATTATAGGTGTTCTGGGCAAAAATATTGGCGCCGCAGCAGGGGGCGGTATTGATCGCCTCGTCGCTGTACTTCGAATACATATGGATATAGAATCCATGTGGGATGGCGTTGTAAAGATTGTTCTCGTAGGCGGCGACGAGGTTCTGATCCGTCCAGACCACGGTTTCCGCTATCCGGTCCTGTGGTGGGATGTCCAGTACATTTCTCCTGCAGGAAAGGAGGAAACAAAAGGGAAGAGCGATTGCTAATATCTTTTTCATAAAAATTTTTCAGTTTTTTTAAAACTTAAGAGTCGCACCGAAATTGACGATACGCTGCGGCGGATAGGCTGTGGAGTTGCCACTGATCTCCGGGTCGGCGTATTTGATCGCCTTGGCCCAGGTAAGGAGGTTGAAACCGCTGACATAGAAGCGGACATCGGTAAAAGTCCGGGTCCTGTTAACCAGCGATGGGGGCAGGCTGTAGCCTATCTCGGCCGTCTTGAGCCGGATGAAGGTAGCATCCTTGAGGTATAGTGTCGTGGCGCCCGGTGTCCATTCGCCGGCCCTGGGCATAGTGCCATTGGGATTGCCTGGGGACCACCTGTTTGCCGCGCGCGCCACCATGGCATTCGAAAAATCCGAAGAGCCCAGCGTCGCATAGACGGCATCATAGCTGTTAGTCGGGTTTTGATTGTATGCCTTGGTTTGTCCGTAGAAGAAAACGGTGAGATCGAAAGCCTTGTATTTGAAGTTCGTTGTCAGGCCGAATACTTCTTCGGGTGTCGCGGAAAGATCGAAGCGGTACTGGTCGTTGGCGGTGATCTGCGAGCCGCCGCTCAGGTTCTTGATCTTTTGGTCCCCCACCTGGGTGCCGCTTCCTGCTTCATTGGCGTTCCTGGCGAGATCTGCGGAATCGCGGAAGATACCGATAGATCTGTAGTAAAGCGCCGAGCCCAGCGGATGTCCCGTGGCGTTCTGCCAGGGTTCGGCCTGTGGCACTTCGTCCATGTAGATGATCTTGCTTTTCGCATAGGTGATATTGGCCGAGATGGAATAGGAGAAGTCCCGGAAGGTCTGCCGGTGTGTCAGTACCAGCTCGAAGCCATGGTTGTTGACGCGACCGATGTTCTCGGTGGGGAGGCTGGGGAAACCGTACACGTTGCTGACGGAGAGATTGGGTTGTACGAGGATCCTGGATCGTTTTTCGAAGAATTCCGTAAAGTCGATACCCAGCAGGCCTTTCCACAAAGTGGCTACGACGCCGAGATCGGTTTTCTTGCTTACTTCCCAGGTGATATTGGGATTGGGTACCGTGTTGGGATAGATGCCGGGTACATCGTTCATGCCGAACACGTAGTTGTTCCCAAACGAGTAGGATTGCAGGAATTGGTAGGGTGCTACTCTATCGTTCCCCAGTTCCCCGTAGGATGCCCGAAGTTTCAGGTAGCTGACCACGGGTTGTGCATTCTGCATGAATTTCTCTTCGGACATGACCCAACCGCCGGAAACCCCGGGGAAGAAGCCATACCGCTTGTTTTGCGGGAAGATCTGCGATCCGTTGTAGCGGAACAGGAATTCCACGAGGTATTTGGACGCGAAATCATAATTCAGCCGGCCGAAGTAGTTATTGTAGGCGCCGGTGGAATCGCTGCCACCCGTTCCCTGATCGGCGGCCGCCGTGCTACCTACATTGATCTGGGGTACGGCGGTGCTCACGAAATTCTTGCGGTAGGCATAGGCGTAAGAGTGCGTTCCGTACTGCTGTTCGGCGCCGATGAGCGCGGCTACGTGGTGGTTGGAGCCAAAGATCCGGTCGTAGCCGAGGCGGATGTTCGAAAGCTGGGTCGTCCACTTGCTATAGGTATCCTGCAGGTACGGTACCGAATTTTGCAGCAGCTTGTTATAGCTACCCGTGTTTACATCGTATTGGTAGAAATAGGCGGGGATATTCCATTCCTTGTTCTCCTGATTGGTAAAATCGTAGTTGTAAGAGACGTCTACCCGCAAGCCTTTTACGAAGGGGACCTTGTAGGCGCCGGTAAAGGTCGAATACACGGCGGAGGTGTTGATGTTATTGAATCCCTGCTGGTCCAGCAGCAGTGGATTTTGATTCAGGCGACCGGGTGCGATATCCCCATTTGGATAGACAGCCGGGATCGTCGGGTTTGCCTGGAGGATATTGATAAAGTTGACAGATGATCCCGCCCCGATCTGGCCCGTTATGGAAGAGTAATTGGCGTTGCTCATGATGGTGGAGATATTGGCGCCCACCGTGAGGTTCTTTACCAGGTCGGCGTCGAGGCGCAGGCGTGCATTGTATTGCTTATAGAGGTCGGGGATATGTTTGAAATCGCCGTCCTGAGTGGTGGTGCCGAAGCTCAGGAGGTAGCGAACTGTTTCCGATCCGCCGCTTGCCTGCAGGCCGACCCTTTGGACATAGGAGGGCTTGAGGACGGCCTTTACCCAATTAGTATTCGGATAATTGATGGGATCGGAGCCGTCCCGGAATTTCTGGATCGCGGAGTCCGAATAGAACGGCGTGTAATTGGCCGGGCGGCCTTCGCGATAGAATACCCCTTCGTTGTAGACCTGCGCGAAGGTGGCGGCGTCGAGCATTTTGGGGATCTGCGTGACGTTCTGGATGGCATAGTTGTAATTGAAATCAAAGACGGTTTTGCCTTTTTGCCCGTGTTTGGTCGTCACGAGGATAACGCCGTTTGCGGCGCGGGCGCCATAGATGGCCGCCGATGCGTCTTTGAGTACGGAGAAGCTTTCGATATCGTCGGGGTCGAGGCGGGTGAGGCCGGTGCGTTCGACGCCGTCGATGATGATGAGCGGCGCCGAATTACCCAGGGTGGAGGCGCCGCGGATGAGGATATTGGGGTCATCCAGACCGGGTTCGGCGGAAGGCTGGTTGACGATCAAGCCAGGAAGCTTACCCGCCAGCGATGCGCCGACATTCGGCGATGGGCTAACGGCTATTTCCGAGCCGGCAACCGTCGAGACCGAGCCGGTGAGTGTGGCCTTCTTTTGGGTACCGTAGCCTACTACGATGACCTCGTTTTGTTGCGATGCAATCGGTTTCATTTGTACCGACAAAAAATCGGTGGTCCCTACCCTTACTTCTTCGGCCGCGTAGCCGACATAGGTAATAATAAGTGTTGCACCACGGGGAGCATTGATCGAAAATCTTCCGTCTGCCCCCGTTTCCACGGCGGTGCCGCGTCCTTTTACCGTTACGGTCGCTCCGACGATGGCTGTGTCGCCGGCTGTTACGCGGCCTTTAACAGGGGGTCGCTCCTGGGCGGCGCCGTTTACGCTAAGAAAAACGGCTGTGATGAGGAACAGCAATTTCAAGGTGGAGAGATAGCGCGTGAGCAGGCACGCGGGTGGCCGGGGGGTTTCCCCTTTTGGCAGGCATCGTTTCATTAAGCAGCGTTTTAAGTGTGTGAATAATTTTTGTTCACGCCGATCACCGAATTGTTTTGGGGTTCTGTATCGAAAATTGATTATTCAATCGATTGAATAAATTTTCAAAAAGACATTTCAATTTTTTTAGCATTTCCAAAAATAGTTTTACCAATGGATAATTTCTATTTAATTGTCAAACAGACACTTGAAAAAATTAAAATAAAAAATAAAATTCAATCGATTGAATTTTTTTACAGAATCTGGTTTCGATGAATGGGTGAACATGAAATCAATGATCCAAATTAATATTCCGGCGTGTAGATTCCAGCTTTTTTGCCAAAAACCGGCAATAATTGAGACGGCGGGAACCCTATTGAGATGATAGGAGTCGTTGGAGGGTTGTAATTGCCTGGTGAGGTTACCGGTGCGTTTTTTGTTTTTCTTTCCGGGCGCGACCGGCGTATTCGGAGGGTGATGATCTGTATTTTGCTTTGAAGGCCCGTGTAAAATAATTCGGCGAAGTGAATCCGACTTCGTAGGCGATCTCGGAAATGGTCAGGTCGCTTTTTTCGAGGAGGATGATTGCCTTTTCCAACCGGAAGGAGCGGATATACTCCCCGGGGCTTTCGCCGGTGAGCTCCAGCATCCGGGCATAGAGCGAGCTTCGGCTGACCCCTAATTCCCTGCTGAGGTATTTCACCGAGAGCAGTGGATCCTGCAGGTGTGCTTCGATGCATTCGGCGATGCGTCTCATGAGCTTTTCGTTTGCCGGTTCGTTTTGCGGTTCATTGGCCGGCTCGGCCGTAGTCACCTTGACTTGCTTTGCATAGCTGGTTCTCATGGTGCTGCTCCATTGCAGGAGGCCCTTTATCCGGGCATTGAGCAGCTCGAAGTTGAAAGGTTTGGTGATATAATCATTGGCGCCCGTACCGAGGCCCTCGAGCTGTTGTGCCTCTTGGGTTAGTGCGGTCAGCAGGATCACCGGGATATTTCTTGTACGCTTATCGGTCTTGAGTTTCCTGGTAAGGACGATGCCGTCCATGTAGGGCATGCTGACGTCACTGACGATGAGCAGCGGATGTCCCGACAATGCCTGCTGCCAGCCTTCTTTGCCGTTAGCGGCTTCGAGTATCTCGTATTCTCCGCGCAGGTTATCCTTGAGATAGAAGCGGAAATCCTCGTTGTCTTCCACCAGCAGGATGACGGGCCGTGGTGATTGTGTTTCCGGCTTCGGGGTCTCGCGGGGTGCGGGCTTGGGGGTCTCGCCGGGTGCGGGCTTCAGGGTCTCGCGGGGTGCGGGCACGTCCGCATCCTGCATTGTCGCGAGTTTAGCCGGCCCGGTGACGGGGTCCTGGTTAGTCGAAAGGGTGAGTGGGAGGTTTACGGTAAAAATGCTTCCGCCGCCGGGCCGGCTGTCTACGGTGATCGTTCCGCCATGGAGAAGGACGAACTCTTTTGTGATAGAGAGTCCAATACCCGCACCCTGGTTGAGGATCGCGGCACCGGATCGATGTTGAAAGAACCGTTCGAAGATCTTTTCCCGTCTATCCGCGGGAATGCCGATACCGGAATCGGCGACCTTTATCCGGACTGTCTGTCGTCCTGTGCCGCTGCTTGTCTCTCCTTCCGCAAGGCTGAGGGTCACGCTACCGCCTTCCTGCGTAAATTTGAATGCGTTGGAGAGCAAATTGAAAAGGATGCGCTCGAGCTTATCCCGATCAAAAAGCGAATGTAAGCTCGTTAGGTTTGTTTCGAAGGTAAACCGGATGTGTTTGCGTTCGCCCAGATCGGTGAAGGTTTGCCAGATCTCCCTGACGAAGCCGACGAGTTCGCCGGGCGCGGCCTGCAGTTTCAGCTCCTGTTCCTCCATCTTACGAAAATCGAGCAGCTGATTGACGAGGTTGAGCAGCCTCCTGGCATTTCTGCGGATCATCTCCAGCTTATCGTGGGTGGGGCCGGTGCTTTGTTCGGTGAGCAGTTGTTCGACCGGTCCGGAGATGAGGGAGATCGGTGTCCGGAATTCATGGCTCAGGTTCGTCAGGAACTTTAATTTCAACCGGTCGAGCTCCTGGGTTCGCCGGTATTCCAAGCGTTCCTGTTCCAGAGCGAATTTGCGTTCTATGCGCGCCACCCCGCGATGACGGCTGTACCACAGGAGGCCGCCGGCAAGCAGCACATAAAGAATATAGGCAACCGGCGTTCGCCATAAGGGCGGGCGGACATGGATGCGGATCGAAGTATCTCCATTGCTCCAGATCCCATCGTTATTGCTGGCCTTGACGCGGAAGATATAATCTCCCGGGTCCAGGTTCATGTAATAGGCGGTATTCTGCGCGCCGGCGTAATTCCAATCTTTATCGAAACCTTCGAGTTTGTAGGCATAGCGGTTTTGATCGGGAAGGGTGTAGTTAAGTGCGACGAAGCTCAGGGCAAAGTTTTGTTTGTAATCCAGCCGGACCTCGTTTGCAATGCCTATGGGTTCCCGAATGGGAGATACCTGGCCCGGCGCTACGAGTTTGTTGGCAACCCGGAGGGCAGTGAGGACCACGGCGGGCGAGTTCTTGTTGATCGTCAACGTGGCCGGATAAAAATAATTGAAGCCCTGCTGTCCGCCGAAGAATAGTTCCCCATCCGACGTTTTTAACGCCGACGCATGGACGAAATTATTG
>DASYZH010000163.1:0-63612 GCA_035946435.1 Puia sp.
AGAGAACCTCGTAGAAGAACTCCAGGCGATCGACGATAGCATAGACGTAGTAGCAGGCTGCAATAGCGTAGAAGAAACAGTCCGCTGGCTCAACAAGAACCCCCTGCCCGATCTCATCCTCATGGATATCCAGCTCTCGGATGGTCTTTCATTCAACATTTTCAAAGCATGCGACGTCACCTGTCCGGTGATCTTTACGACCGCGTACGATAAATACCTTACGCAGGCTTTCGAATACAGCAGTATCGACTACCTGTTAAAACCCATCAGTCAGGACAAGCTGAGAAACGCGCTCCGCAAATACAATGCCCTTCGCAACCATTTCGTGAACAATAATCATGAGCCCAATACCAGCAACCATTCCCTGCCCGATTATCTCCTGAAGGACCGCAAAAAATCCCGCATCCTCGTAAGGAAAGGTGTAGATTTCCAGGCCGTCCGTTTGGAAGACGCCGGCTATTTCTTTACCGAGCACAAGCTGATCTTTTTGGTAGACAAAGAGAACCGGAAATACATGGCCGAGAAGAACAACCTCAGCGAGCTGGAAGAGGAGCTGGATAAGAATATCTTTTATCGCGCTAACCGGAAATATATTATCAACGCTAATTATATCAAACGCTTCAAACCCCTGGAACGAAGCAAGATCAGCGTCGAGCTCACCCTCCCGGTAAGCGAAGAGATCATCATCAGCCAGGAGAATTCGGCGGGCTTCAAGAAATGGATCGCGCAGAGCTAGAGGACTTCGGCCAAGCCTCGTTCCTTGCCTGTCCTCGTTGGAGCTCCGACCCGCAACACCGTTGCGGCCGCCCGGAGCAGGCGCTGCCGCTTAGAACTGCAGTATGAACGAGCTCCCCACCCCCTCGACGCTCTGTACCTGGATATTCCCCTTGTGCAGGAGCATGATCTGCTTGCAAAGGCTAAGACCGATCCCGCTACCCGTTTTCTTCGTGCTGAAGAACGGGATAAAGATATTGTCCATCACCTCCGGCGACATGCCCATGCCATTGTCCGACACCTTGATCACCGGCCGGCCGCTCGGCGCCGTAGACGCCGATAACGTGATCAGCGGCTCCGCCCGCTCCTTTACCGCGTCGATGGCATTCACCACGAGATTGATCAGCACCTGCTCGAGCAGGTTAGTGTCCACCTCGAGCGCCAGGTCGGTATCGCTCAGCAGGATATCCATCTCGATATTCTTTTGCTCCAGCGTGGGCTCCATGAGCACATGCAGCGTCTCGAACAGGTCCCGAGCATAGACTTTTTTGAGCGTCAGCGTGGTGATCTTATTGAGATTCCGGTAAGTCTCCGCAAACTTCAGCAACCCTTCGCTCCGTTTACGGATCGTGCCGATCCCCAGCTCCAGGTCCTCCAACGCCCCCGCCTGCCCGCCGAGCAGCCGCGCCGACTCCCGCAACCGGTTCAACATCGTCTCCGCCAGCGACGAAATAGGCGCCACCGAGTTCATGATCTCATGCGTCATCACACTCAGCAGCCGCTGCCAGGCCTTGGCCTCGGTCTCATCCAACGCCTCGTTCACATCCTGAAAAGCGACCAGCTTGTACACCCGCCCATCCGTCTGAAAGGCCGTGGCCGCCATCAACGCCTTGTAGACGTTCCTGTCCTTGGTCAGCGAAACGATCTTATTCTCCCCCGGCCGGATATTCAGTATTTCCTTGTACAGGTTGGCGTCCCGGCGCTCCAGGGAGTTGATGGTTTTCAAATAGGGCACGCCGAGCATATTCTTGAAGCTCTCGTTCATCCACCCGATCTCCCCACTTTTATGCTCATACGAAAGGATGCCCGTATTGATCAGTTCCAGGATCTTCTGCAGATACTGGAACTGCGTCTCCTTCTCCCGGCTCACCGTCTTGAACGTAGTATTGATCTCGTTGAATCCCTGCCTGAGCGACTGCAATTCCAGCGGCGCCTCCTTCACATCGAAATAACGCGAGAAATCCCGGTAGTGGATCGACTCGACGAACTGCTCCACCTCCTGCTGCGCCTTGCGATGGAAATTGTAAAAGTCCACCAGCAGGACGATGACCACCGGTAACATCAACGCCAGCTGCGAATACCATCCCTTCACCAGAAAGAAGGAGGCCACCGACAATGCCAGGAACATTAACAAAACCCGGATCAGTATCCTCTCCTGGTAACGTTTGAATAAAGGCATGAAAATGATTAAATATCGTATTTGCTCAGCCGCCGGTAAAGCGCTGTCCGGGTAAGCCCGAGCTCCTTGGCGGCTTTGGAAATGTTTCCGTTATGTTTTTCGATCACCTTTAAAATGGCGTTCTTCTCGATGGTGCTTAGCTTGAGATCCATGTCCTGCGCCTCGTCGTTCTTCGGCATGGCGCTTTCGATCGGCGAAAAGATCAGGTCCTTGGCCTGAAGGACATCGCCCTCCGCCATGATCACCGCCCGCTCGATGGTATATTGCAGCTCCCGCACATTCCCGGGATAATGATACGACTTCAGCTTCTCGATGGCCTTGCTGTCGAAATCATGCAGCGGCTTCATATACTTGTTCGTATAGATCTTGTCGAAATGCCGCGCCAGTAAGGGGATATCCTCTTCCCGTTTCCGGAGCGGCGGCACCGTGATCTCCACCGTATTGATGCGGTAGATCAGGTCCTTGCGGAATTTCGCCTCATTGGCCAGCTCCGTCATGGGAACATTGGTGGCGCAGATCAGCCGGATATCGATCGGCGTGGATTGATTCGCTCCAAGCCGCGTAACCTGCCGGTTCTGGAGTACCGTCAGCAATTTCGCCTGCTGATGCAACGAGATATTCCCGATCTCATCCAGGAACAGCGTTCCCCCATTGGCCCCTTCGAACCGGCCCACCCGGTCCTCCCGGGCATCGGTAAAGGCGCCTTTCTTATGGCCGAACAGCTCGCTTTCGAACAGCGTCTCCGTCAACGCGCCGACATCCACCTTGATATAGGGCTTCTCCGCGCGCAACGAATGTTGATGAATGGCCTTGGCAATAAGATCCTTCCCCGTCCCGTTCTCCCCCAGGATCAGGATATTCGCATCCGTGGGCGCGATCTTCTGCAGCTTGAAAAAGATATCCCGCATCACCTCGGATTCTCCCAGCAGCTCCGTGCCGATCACCGAATCACTGGGGAAATCGGCGCCACCGCCTTTCTTCGTATCGTTCTTTTTCAAAGCTTCCTTGATCGTCGCGATCAGCCGCTCATTGTGCCAGGGCTTGACCACAAAATCCGCCGCCCCCTCCTTCAAACTCCGCACCGCAAGATCGATGTCCCCATAAGCAGTGATCATGATCACCGCGGCCTGCGACCCGAATTCTTTGACCTTCCTGAGCCAGAACAACCCTTCGTTTCCCGTATTGATGCTGCTGTTGAAGTTCATATCGAGCAGGATCAGGTCAAATGACCGCTTCTGCAAAATAGAGCGCATATTCTCCGGGTTCTTCTCCGTTACCACATCCGCCGCCTCCGTCTTTAGCAACAAACGTACAGCCGTCAGAACATCCGGATCGTCGTCGATGGCCAAAATATTGGCGTTTTTTAAGTTCATAAAAAATTACGTCTTTAGATGCAACATTCGTTAACTATAAACATACCTTAAATATAAAAGTATGGCAATTAATTTTTTATACAATCAGGGGTCGAAATGGTAGTGTATCAAAAACGAACACTTTTTGTATCGAAAGTGAACTATAAACACCGCCTATGCGACCTAAGAAACTGTAAATCATTGGGATTATAATCTGGCATATGTTTGTTAGCTCCCTGTAAAGAATTTTTAGAATTTTCTCATGTGTAGCCCTCCCGGTATCTTTATACTGGGTGGTTTTTTAAAAAAGTCGAAAAAGCCCCAAAGGCCTAACAAACAAATTTAATTTCTTTATGGTAGACATTGTCAGACCCAAAAAAAAGTGGTCAACCAAACGCCTGATGACAATAGGTGGAATCGCAGCCCTGGTTTTGTTGATTGCGGCAAGTTTTTATTTTACCTCTGGAAAATCCAAGCTGAACGTTGATTTAGAACGGATTACGGAAAGCGATATCATAAAAGCACCCTTCCAGGAATCGATCCCCGAGAACGGGATCGTAATGCCCCTGACCACAATCTATATCATAACCCCCGATGGGGGCACGGTGCAACAACGCTATGTCGATGACGGCGCCATCCTCAAAAAAGGCGACCCCATCCTCAAGCTCTCGAACCCGGACGTAGAGATAGGCTTGGCCAACCAAACCACCCAGGTCTCCACCATGCTGGCTACGATGCAGTTCAGCCGCGTAACCGCCGATCAGAACACGGTCACCAAGCTCAACAACCTGGCCGACGTGCAAAGCCTCTACGTGGAAGCCAAACGCGTCTACGAGCTGGATAACAAGCTGTATCCCGAAAAAGCCATCGGCTCCCAGGAATACCAGACCGCCGTGAACAATTATAATTATCTCAAGGAGAAGCTCCGCCTCCAGCAGGAACTCCTCCACCAGGACACCTTATCCCGGCAAGCCCAGGAGAAACAGGACCAGGAATCCCTGGAACGTGCCAGGCAGACGCTGAAGATCGAGCAGGAAAAGGTGGACGGTCTCACCATCCGTGCCAGAGTCGACGGCCAGCTCACCGCCCTGGATGCCGAGATCGGTCAGTCCAAAACACCCGGCTATACGCTGGGCCAGCTGGACGTGCTCGACGGCTTCAAGGTCCGCCTCTCGGATGTCGATGACCACTACGTCAACCGCGTCTTCACGGGGCAGACGGGGACTTTCCAATACAACGACACTACGTATACGCTCAAGATCAGCAAGGTGTATACGCAGATCACCAACGGCCGGTTCATGGTCGATATGAACTTCGTCGGTAAACAACCCACGGGCATCCGCAAAGGCCAGACCCTGCAGATCACCCTGGCGCTCAGCGACGAAACCACCGCCATCCTCGTACCCAAAGGCGGATTCTTCCAGCAAACCGGGGGCAACTGGATCTTCAAGGTGAGCGCAGACGGCAAGACCGCCTATCGTCAGGATATCCAGCTCGGCCGCATGAGCACGGATTATTACGAAGTCCTCTCCGGCCTCAAACCCGGCGACAAAGTAATAACCTCCAGCTACGAGAATTATGGAAACATGCAGGAACTAGTGATCAAAAAGTAATAAATTGTAACATAGGACGCCCGAAAGGCGTCCACTAAAGAAAAACTACCATGCGACTCAAACTCTTCCTCACCGCCGGCATCGTCCTCCTCCTGAGTACGTTCGCCTCCTCCAACGAATGTGCCCGTTATACGCACAAGTGCGAGGCGGGTGTGACATCACCGGTAAAGCCGGCGCCCAGAGCCGTCACAGCGGACACCGAGTCGTCTACCCTCATTATCAACAAGCTCCTATACATCTAAACACTTTATATACATCACTTAAACCGCTTATAGTTATGATCAAGATCACCGATCTCCAAAAAACATACCGCACCGAAGAGGTAGAGACCATCGCGCTGAACAAACTCACGTTCGAGGTAAAAGAAGGCGAGTTCGTATCGGTAATGGGCCCCTCCGGCTGTGGTAAATCCACCCTGCTCAATATCCTCGGCCTCCTGGATGATCCCGATGGCGGCAGCTTCATCTTCAACGGCATCGAAGTCGCCCACTTCAACGAGCGCAAACGCGCCGACCTCCGCAAACGCAACATCGGCTTCGTCTTCCAAAGTTTTAACCTCATCGACGAGCTCACCGTTTTCGAGAACGTGGAACTCCCCCTCATATACCTGGGCGTCAAAGGACCCGAAAGAAAACAACGCGTGGAAACCGTCCTCGACAAAATGCAGATCATGCACCGCCGCAACCACTACCCCCAACAGCTTTCCGGTGGTCAGCAGCAACGTGTAGCCGTAGCCCGCGCCGTGGTCAACAACCCCAAGCTCATCCTGGCGGATGAACCTACCGGTAACCTCGACTCGTCTAATGGCAATGAGGTGATGACACTGCTCACCGACCTCAACGAACAGGGAACGACCATCATCATGGTTACCCACTCCGAACACGACTCCCGTTACAGCCATCGCATCATCCGCATGCTGGACGGTCAGGCCGTAACGGAGAATATCTTGATCTAGGCGCCGCTTGAAGCGGCGCGTCCGAAGGACAATCATTAGCGCTATGTCGGCCCCGGCGGCCAAAGGAGGTTCCGCAGTCAATCCAACGAATAATCTTAACCGGCCCCCATGGGCCCAAAGTCATTGTCATGCTCAAAAATTATCTGAAGATCGCCTTCCGGAACCTCTCCAAGTACAAATTCATCTCCTTCATCAACCTCTTCGGGCTCACCGTCGGCCTGACCTGCTGTCTCCTCATCCTGACCTATATCCTCCACGAGACCAGCTATGACCGCTACAACTCCAAAGCGGACCGCATCTGGCGCGTCACCCGCAGCTTCAACAACCCGGATGGCATCGAATCCCTCCACCTGGGCGCCGTCGCCCCGCCCTTCGGCCCGCTGCTGAAGAACGACTTCCCCGACATCGAGCAGGTCACCCGCATCCTGCCCAACGGCCCCACCGCATTTCACTACGAGGATAAGATCTTCAACGAAAAGGACGGCTACTTCGCGGAAAACAACCTCTTCAGCGTATTCGATATCAACCTCATCGAAGGCGACCGCCACACCGCCCTCGCCGACCCCTATTCCATGATCATCACCCGCGAGCTCGCACACAAATATTTCGGCGACGCGAACCCGATCAATAAACTCGTTCAGCTCGATAACCGCATCAACTTCAGGATCACCGGCATCTTCGAACCACTCCCCGAGAACTCCCATTTCCACCCGCAGTATATGCTGTCCTTCAATACGCTCAAAGACTCCCTAATCTACGGCGAGAAGAACCTGGAGCACAATTGGGGCAATAACGCCTTCTTCACCTATCTCCTCTTCCCCGAGCACTACCCGGCAAAGGCGATCGAAGCCCGCTTCCCCGCCTTCCTCGACCGCCGCATGGAAGAGAACTACGGGCCTGGCGTCCAACCATCCAAACGCACAAAACTCTATCTGCAACGGCTCACCGATATCCATCTCTACTCGCATCTCGACGAAGAGCTGGAACAAAATGGCGACATCAGCCGCGTATACATCTTCGGCGCCATCGCCCTCTTCATCCTCCTGATCGCCTGCATCAATTATATGAACCTGTCCACCGCCCGCTCCACCCTGCGGGCCAAAGAGATCGGCATCCGCAAGGTCTCCGGCGCCCAGCGCCCGGAGCTCATCAGCCAGTTCCTCTGTGAATCGGTCCTCGTCGCCTATCTCGCCTTCATCATGGCCGCCGGCCTCACCCTGCTATTGCTCCCGTCCATCGATGACCTCACCGGCCTGCACCTCTCGATCACCGGCCTGCTGCAACCTGCCGTGCTCATCCCCATCCTGCTGACACCCGTGCTCGTAGGCCTCCTCTCCGGCGCCTACCCCGCCCTCTTCCTCAGCTCTTTCCAACCCGTGAAGGTGCTCAAGGGCCTGTTCAAAGCCGGCAGCAACACCGCCTCCTTCCGCAAGGTCCTCGTCGTAGCCCAATTCTCGATCTCCATCGTGCTCATCATCAGCACCGCCATCGTCTTCGAGCAACTGCATTATATGCAGAACGCCTCGCTGGGCTTCAACAAAGACCATATAGTCGTCATGAATTATAACCAGGGACTCGGCAAGAGCTTCAACTCGTTCCGCTCTACGCTGCTCCAAAACACCCATATCCTTACCGCCACCCGCTCCTCCCGTATCCCAAGCGGCCGCCTCCTCGACGAGCAAGGCGCCTCTACGGAAAGCGGTGACTCCCTCCGCCCCGTGAACGCCGACATCAAATACGTAGCCGTCGATCACGACTTCCTGAAGACCTATGGCATTCCCATCGTGGCCGGCCGCGACTACAACCGAAGCTTCGCCACCGATACCAATAATTTCATCCTCAACGTGGCGGCAGCTAACGCCCTGGGTATGCGCGATCCCAAACAGCTCGTCGGCAGAAGCTTCTCCTATGGCGGTACCAAAGGAAGGGTTATCGGCGTCATGGGCAATTTCAACTTCGAATCCATGCACCAGCAGATCCTCCCCATGATCTTCACCATGCCCGCCGACTCACAAGCAAACAACCAGTATAGTAACCTGTCGTTCAAGCTCGCCGGCTCCGACATCGCCGGCTCCCTCGCCACCATCGAGAAGACCTGGAGACAATATCTCCCCGAAGTGCCCTTCGAATACACCTTCCTCGACGAAAAATTCGACCAGCTTTATAAAACGGAACAACAGCAAGGCTCCCTCTTCACCATCTTCTCCGGCATCGCGATCTTCATCGCCTGCCTCGGACTGTTCGGCCTCTCCGCCTTCACCATCACCCAGCGGATCAAAGAGATCGGCGTCCGCAAAGTCCTCGGAGCCAGCACCGGCAGCATCGTCCAGCTGCTCTCTACCGATTTCCTGAAACTCGTGGCCATCGCCGCCTGTATCGCCTTCCCCATCGCCTGGTATGCCATGCAACACTGGCTCGGCGATTTCGCCTATCGTATCCCGATCCATTGGTATGTGTTCCTCGCGGCAGGCTTCCTGGCGGCGCTCATCGCGCTGGCAACAATAAGTTTTCAGGCCATTCGCGCGGCGCTGGCGAACCCCGTGAAAGCGCTCCGGAGTGAGTAATGCCGCGCCGCCCAGGCGAGTCTAATGTCTGGCCTTCGGCCGATCGGCCCCGGCCGATCTGGGCGAACCCCGTGAAAGCGCTCCGGTCCGAATAACCGGCCCAAACATCGACTAAAACGCGCTAGCATATGCTCAAGAACCATCTGCAGCTTGCCTGGCGAAACCTGAGCAAACGAAAGGGTTACTCGGCACTCAATATTCTCGGCCTCGCCATCGGCATCACCTGCTTCCTGCTCATCTTCCACTACGTGGCCTATGAGCGCAGCTATGACGCCTTCCAACAGGACGCCGGCCGGATCGTTCGCGTCCGCCTCGACCAATACCAGCAGGGAAAACTGGCCTGGCAATCGGCAACCTCCTACCCCGCCATCGGCCCGGCCATGAAAAAGGAGTTCCCCGAAGTCACAGGCTATTGCCGGCTTATCGACGCCGACATCCTGCTCAACAACCCCGACAGGAATATCAAATTCAACGAGACCAAAGGGTATTTCGCAGACACTTCCGCGATCAGTTTTTTCAACATCCACCTCCTCGCCGGCAATCCCGCCACCGCACTCAACGGACCGGATAAAATGATCCTCTCGGCCACCACGGCAAAAAAATACTTCGGCACCGAAAACCCCATCGGAAAACGCCTCCGCGGCCTCGCCGACGGCTCGCTCGAAAGCTACGAGGTCACCGGCGTATTCCAGGACTACCCGGCCAACTCCCACCTCATCCTTCACCACCTCGTCTCCTACGCTACCCTCGGCAAGATCATCCGCGCACAGGGCGACTCCTCCAACGCCACGGAGACGGCCTGGGGCTGGTACGACTATTATGTATACCTGCGGCTCAGACCCGGCGCCAGCTGGAAAGCGCTGGAAGCAAAATTACCCGCGTTCAGCGACCGGCACATGAACAGCGACGAATGGCGCAAAAAGAACAATATGCGCAATGAACTCCACCTCCTACCGCTCAGCGATATCCATCTCTATTCCAATTATAACCAGGAAGCCGAGGTCAACGGCAACGGCAAAGCCGTGGATTTCCTCTTCCTCATCGCCTTCCTCATCATCGCCATCGCCTGGATCAACTATACCAATCTGGCCACCGCCCGCTCCTTGGAACGGGCGAGAGAGGTTGGGCTCCGGAAGGTCCTCGGCGCCATCCGCGCCGACCTCGTCCTGCAATTCCTTACAGAAAGTTGCCTGCTCAACACCGTCGCCGCGGTCCTGGCGACCGGCCTCGCCTGGCTCCTGGCCCCCTCCTTCGATACCCTCATTGGAAGCGACGCCGGCAGCTTCAGGCTGCCACCCGCCTACCTGCTCGGCTTCGTAGGCATCTTCTTCGTTGGCTCGTTTTTATCCGGTCTCTACCCCGCTTTTGTACTCTCCGGCTACCACCCCATCACCGTACTCAAAGGACTCTTCAAGAACAGTACCCGTGGCCAACTGCTGCGAAAGACCCTCATCATCGGCCAATTCGCCGTTTCCGTGATCCTGATCACCGGCACGATCCTCGTCTACCAGCAGGTCCAATACATGCGCCGCCAATCCCTCGGCGTCAACATCGACCGCACCCTCGTCGTCCGGGGACCAGCGTCGCTGGAAGATTCTCTTTATATGAACGCCTTCCAGCCATTCAAGACAACACTCCTTCAACAACCAGGCATTCAAAGCATAACCGCCTCCTCCAATGTCATGGGCCAGGAGATCTACTGGACGAACGGCATTCTACCCCTCGGCAGGAACGCCCGGGCCGCCGTCACCCTCTACCTGCTCGGCATCGACTACGACTTCATCCCCGCCTACTCGCTCCGGCTCATCGCCGGCCGTAACTTCTCCCGCCAGTTCCCCACGGATGCCAAAGGCGCCCTGCTCAACGAGACCGCCGCGCACCTGCTCGGCTATGCCAAACCCGCAGCTGCCCTGGGTGAAAAGCTGGTGCGCGGCCGCGATACCCTGCACATCGTCGGCGTAACCGCGGACTATCACCACCAGGGCCTCCAAAAAGCCATCGACCCCATGCTCATGCTGTCGATACCCAATGTCCAGAATTATTATTCGGTCAAACTGAACAGCGCCAACGCGCACGGGATCATCGCCGCGATAAAACACAGCTGGGATCGCTATTTTCCAAACGACCCGTTCAGCTATTTCTTCCTCGATGAATCGTTCAACGAGCAATACAAGGCCGACACCCGCTTCGGCGAAGTCTTCGGCCTGTTCGCGTCGATCGCCATTATGATCGCCTGTTTCGGTCTCCTCGGCCTCTCCGCCTACAACGTCCTCCAGCGGACCAAAGAGATCGGCATCCGCAAAGTCCTCGGCGCCAGCTCGCAAAGCCTCATCGTCCTGCTTTCCCGCGACTTCGCAGCCCTCGTGCTCTTCTCCCTGCTCATCGCCGTCCCCGTGACCTGGTGGGTGATGCACAGCTGGCTGCAGGACTTCGCCTATCGCATCGATATCCAATGGTGGACCTTCGCGCTCGGCGGCCTGCTGGCCCTCCTCATCGCCCTGACAACAGTAGGAATCCAGGCGGCACGTGCGGCTATGTGTAACCCCATAAATAGTTTGCGAAATGAATGAACTTCCCGCCGCCTGCGCCCGCTTATGTCTGGCCTTCGGCCGATCGGCCCCTGGCCGATCAGGACGGGCAGCATTATCAAACCCCATCAACAGTCTCAGAACAGAATAGCTATGATAAAAAATTATTTCAAAATCGCCTGGCGCACCCTTCTCCGTTATAAGGCCTACACCGGCATCAATATCTTCGGGCTGACCCTGAGCATCACCTCGTCAATCCTCATCTTCACCCTGGTGACCTACCAGTTCAGCTTCGAAAGCTTCAACCACAACAAAGACCGCATCTACCGCATCGTCACCGACATCAATGGGGAGACCAACCTCGACCACCTGCCCTGCGTGCCCCAGCCGCTTGGCAAAGCCTTCCGTAACGACTTCGCCTTCGCGGAACAAACGGCTCGCGTCGTCTATTATCGCAACGTCCTCGTGTCGCTGCCCCGGGAAAAAGAAGTAAAAAAGTTCCAGGAAGACCAGGGCATCGCCTTCGCCGAACCGTCCTTCTTCCGCATCTTCGATTTCCCACTGACCCTGGGCGACCCCAACACCGCGCTCACCAGCCCGCATTCCGCGCTGATCACCGAATCCATTGCCAAAAAATACTTCGGCGGGACGGACGTGATCGGCAAAACGCTCCGTGTCAACAACGACATCGATTTCACCATCACCGGCATCCTCAAAGACCTGCCGCCCAATACCGATCGCCGCCAGGAGATCTACCTTTCCTACGATAACCTCAGGGACTGGAACCCCAGCTTCGCCAGCGATACCAGCTGGCCTAATCTCTACACCGGCAGCATGTGCTTCGTCCTGCTGAAAAAAGGTGTCAGCCCCGCCACCGTCGACAAGGCCTTCCCCGGCTTCGTCAATAAATATTACAAGGACGACGACGCCAAGGCCAATAGCTTCCGCCTCCAGCCCTTGTCCGATATCCATATCAACGCCGAATACGACGGCCGCATCGATCCGAAATATCTCTATACCCTCCTGCTCATCGGCATCTTCTTACTGGCCACGGCCTGCATGAATTTCATCAACATGGCCACCGCCCAGGCACTCAACCGCAGCAAAGAGGTCGGCATCCGCAAAGTCCTCGGCAGCCTCCGCAACCAGCTCTTCTGGCAGTTCATCGCAGAGACCGCCATCATCACCGGCATCGCCGGCGTGACGGCCTGGTTCGCCGCCATTGCCCTGCTGCCTTCGCTCAACACCCTCACGACGGCGCATATGACCCTCGACCTGCTTTCCTCCGGCCGGACGATCGCCTTCTGCTTGATCGTGTTCCTTGTGGTCATATTCGCCGCCGGCTCCTATCCCGGCCTGATCCTCGCCCGATTCCAGCCGGTACTCGCGCTTAAAAGCAAACTGTCCCAGGCACACATCGGCGGCTTCTCGCTTCGCCGCATCCTCGTAACCTCCCAGTTTGCCATCTCCCAGCTGCTGATCATCGGCATGATCATCATCGCCTGGCAGATGCATTACTCGAATAACCTGGACATGGGCTTCGACAAAGAGGCGATCGTGACCGTTCCCATCCCCACGGGCGACATAACAAAGATGCATACCCTCCGGGACCGGCTCCAATCCACCCCGGGCGTCGAAAATCTCACCTTTTGTTACCAGCCACCGGCTTCCCGCCATAATCAAACGACCGACGTCACCTACGACAACCGGCCCAAAACCGAACGCTGGGAGATCAATGTCAAGAACGCCGACGACCACTATCTCTCCACCTTCGGCCTGCACCTCGTCGCGGGCAGAAACCTCTATCCGGGCGATACCATCCGCGAATTCCTCGTCAACGAGACCTTTGTAAAAAAACTCGGCCTGGCCTCTCCGCTCGATGTGCTCGGTAAGCTCGTCAAGGCCTATGGTGTGACCGCTCCTATCGTCGGCGTCGTAAAAGATTTTCACGAGTATTCCCTCAAAAGCGAGATCGAGCCACTGTGCATCTGCTCGGAAACCGGGCGCTACGAAGCTTGCAGCATCAAGGTCAATCCCCATCAGCTGCACGAAACGCTCGCCCATATCCAAAACGCCTGGAACGGGTCCTATCCCGACTATGTCTATTCCTATACCTTCCTCGACGACCGCATCGCCGAATTCTATCTCCTGGACAATATCCTCCTAACCCTCGTCGAAGTCTTCGCCGGGATCGCCATCCTCATCAGCTGTCTCGGCCTCTATGGCCTCGTGTCCTTTATGGCGCTCCGCAAGACCAAAGAGATCGGCATCCGCAAAGTGCTCGGCGCCGGTATCGGCCAGATCTGCTGGCTGTTCGGCAAAGAGTTCTCCCGGCTGCTGCTGATCGCCTTCGTCATCGCCGCACCCATGGCCTGGATAGCTACCCACTCCTGGTTACAGGAATTCAAATACGGTATCCACCCGGGACCCGGCCTGTTCCTCGCCGGCCTGCTCTTCAGCTGCCTCATTGCCTTCATCGCCGTAGGCTACCGCTCGCTGCAGGCCGCTACCGCCAATCCCATCAATAGTCTCCGGTCCGACTGAGCGGCCTGCCGGCCGTTCGCGAACCTCCGGTTCGCCATCATTAGCCCGCGCGCCGCCCCGGCGGCATGCAACATTCCACCCGCCGCAAGCGACGTTAAAGCATGCTCAAAAACTACCTGCGCACCGCCTTCCGCAACCTCACGCGGAACGCCGCCACCACCGGCCTCAACATCCTGGGCCTGGCCGTCGGCATGACCGCCGCCATCCTTATCTTCCTTTGGGTCGACAATGAACTTACCTTCGACTCCTACCACCGCGACGCAGGCCGCATCTATCGGCTAACCACCCATTATACCAAAGCGGGCTGGGTCTGGGCAACCAACTCCCTGCCACTCGCACAACACCTCGACCTGCCGGCCATTACCGCCAAAGCCACCATCAAACCGGCCTATGGGACCACCGTGCGTCTCGCGGGCGAACTCGTCCTGGAAAAAACCGGCGCCTATGTCGACAGCGGCTGGTTCTCCCTTTTCCACTATGATTTTATCGCGGGCAGTCCGTCCTCCTTTTACCATCACCCCTTTAGCCTTATCCTCACCCAATCCAAGGCAAAAAAATATTTCGGCGATAAAAATCCGCTCGGCCAAACCCTCCACATCGGCCCGACCCCGTACCAGGTCGCCGGCATCATCCGCGACAACCCCGCCAACTCGAGCTTCCAGTACGACATCCTCCTACCCATCGATGCCCTTCTCGCCGACTCCAACGACCGGAAAGAAGCCCTCAGCTGGGGCAATTACAATTTCCAGACCTTTATCAAACTACAACCCGGCACGGACCCCGCAACCCTCGGCCCGGTCATTACCGGGATAATGCACACGAACGCTCCGATCACCGGCGGCAACACCATCAGCCTCAGCTCGCTTAAAGACATACATTTCGAGACGGAGACCTCCAACGACCCCGCTCCCCACATGAATCGCAAGAATGTCTATATCTTTAGCCTCCTCGGCGTCTTCCTCCTGCTCATCGCCTGCATCAACTACGTCAACCTCACCACCGCAAGAGCCAGCCTTCGCGCGCGTGAGATCGGCATCCGAAAACTCGTCGGCGCCGGTAAGACCAGCCTCTTCAGCCAGTTCCTGTTCGAATCGCTGACGATCAGCATCCTCTCGCTGGTCTGCACCCTGCTCCTCGTCCGGCTGGCACTGCCTTTGTTCAGACAGCTCACGGATACCAACCTCCGGGCCCCCTTCGCCAATCCCGAAACCTGGAAGATCATCGGCGGCACCCTGCTGATGGCGACCCTGCTCAACGGCATCTATCCGGCCCTGCTGCTTTCTTCCTTCCGCCCACTCCATGTGCTCAAAGGCGCAATAAATCTAAAATTCAAAGATATCTCCCTGCGAAAAGGTCTGGTGGTCCTCCAATTCACCGTCTCCATCGTCCTCATCGCCAGCACCGTCCTTATCCAGCGTCAGCTCCACTATATTCAGCATACCAACCCCGGCTACAACCGCAGCCAGCTCTTCACCTTCCGCGTACCCTGGTCCCAGCTAAGAAAACCATCCGAAGAGCAAACAAAAGCCGTCGCCACCCGCATCAAACAACAGCTGTTGACCTATCCCGCCATCACGGGTGTCAGCTTCGCCGGCGAGTCCATCGTAGGAATGGAGAATTCTAATGAGGGGTCGGCGAGCTGGGATGGCAAAGACCCCAATTTCGTACCGGAGAATTACCAGTTAGCCGCCGATGAGAACTTTCAGAACGTCGTCGGTTTGGAACTCCGGCAAGGCCGCTGGTTCGACATAAAACAACCTACCGACCTCCACAACTATATACTCAACGAAACCGCCATCAACCGGTTCAATATCCGTCGACCCGTCCTCGGCCAGCGCTTTTTCTTTCAGGGAGACACCGGCCGCATCATCGGCATCGTCAAAGATTTTCACCACACCAGCATGCACCAGGCCATCGGTCCCCTCGTAATCCTCGATCGCCCTTCCTGGCAAGCCGTGGTGTATATCAAAACAGCGCCGGGCAAAACTACCCAGGCGCTCGCCGCCGCCCGCAGCGTCTGGTCGCAGATCGCACCCGACAATCCCTTCGACTATACTTTCCTCGACGAAGCCTTCGACAACCTTTACAAGGCCGACACCCGGACCTCCACCCTGATCCTGCTCTTCTCGGTGATCGCTATCCTCATCTCCTGTCTCGGCCTCCTGGGCCTCGCCGCCTTCACCGCGAGACAGCGGGTAAAAGAGATCGGCATCCGCAAGGTCCTCGGCGCCACGGTAACCAATATCCTTACCCTGCTGTCCCGCGACTTCATAAAACTCGTTTTGCTATCCGTCGTGGTGGCTACCCCCATCGCCTGGTGGGCCATGCACAGCTGGCTCGACAATTTCGCCTATCATATCCCCCTGAGCCCCTGGATCTTCGCCGCCGCAGGCATCATAGCCCTCGTCATAGCCGTATTCACCGTCGCTACCCAATCCATCCGTGCCGCACGCGCAAATCCAGTTAAAAACCTTAGAACGCTCTGAACAGCCGGCCGGCCCACCGGCCTACCGGCCATTCGCAAAAACCATCTGCCATGCTCAAAAATCTTTGGCGCACCACCTTCCGCAACCTCACGCGCAACACCGCCACCAGCGGCCTCAACATCCTTGGCCTCGCCGTCGGCATGACCGCCGCCATCCTTATCTTCCTCTGGGTGGACAACGAGCTCACGTTCGACAGCTATCATCCCGATGCCGACCGCATCTATCGCGTGACCTCACACGTCAACGCCGCCGGCTGGATCTGGGCGGCTACCCCGCCGCCCATGGCCGCCGCGATCCGCGCGACCATTCCCCAGGCGGAGATCGTAACGCGCATCGTCCCCGGCTACAACACGATCCTCCGCAAAGCAGGTGAACTCATCTTCGAGAAAAAAAGCGCCTACGTGGACAGCAGCTGGTTCGACATCTTTCATTTTGACGTCGTAAGCGGCAGTATCGCCACGTTCCTGCACAACCCCTATAGCCTCATCCTCACCGAATCCAAGGCAAAGACCTACTTCGGCAACAAAGCCCCCATCGGCCAGCTGATCCACAAAGACAGCCTCGACTACCGTGTCGCCGCCGTCATCCGCGACAACCCCGCCAACTCCAGCTTCCAGTTCGACATCCTGATCCCCATGCAGGCCCTCATGTTAAACCCGATCCGCCGCACACAACTTCTCCAGTGGGGCGGCTATAGCTTTACCACCTTTGTCAAACTCCGTCCCAATACCGATCCCGTCCGGACAGCAGGCCTCATTACCGGCATCCTGCGCAAGAACCGCCCCGAAGACAGCAAGAATTATTTTACCCTCACACCGCTGCAAAGCATGCACCTGGAAACGGGTGTCGGCAAGGCCATGATCACGCACGGCGACCGCAGCTCCGTTTATATCTTCAGCATCCTCGGCGCCTTCGTGCTCCTGATCGCCTGCATCAACTACGTCAACCTGACCACGGCCCGCGCAGCGGAAAGGGCCAAAGAGATCGGCATCCGCAAACTCATCGGCGCGGGAAAACGCGGCCTCTTCGCCCAATTCCTGCTCGAATCGACCCTCATCGGCATGCTGGCACTCGCCGTCACCGTTGTCCTCCTTCCCCTTGCCATGCCCTTTTTCCGGGAACTCACGGGTACCGATTTCCAGCAGCCCCTGGCATCCCTGCAAACCTGGAAGATCATCGGCGGCACGCTGCTGATCGCCACCATTCTCAACGGCATCTACCCGGCCATCCTGCTGTCTTCCTTTAAACCCCTGGGAGCACTCAAAGGCCGGATCATGGTCAATTTCAAAGACGGTACACTCCGCAGGGGTCTCGTCGTCCTTCAATTCACCTTTTCCATTCTCCTCATCGCCTGCACCCTCGTCATCCAACGGCAGCTCGCCTATATCCGGCACTCCAACCCCGGTTATAACCGTAGCCAGGTATTTTATTTCACGCTGCCCCCATCCGTCTTCAGGGATAAAAACGACTCGGAACAATCCGCCCTTGTCAATGTGATCAAAGCCCGATTGCTGGCGGGCGCCGGCATCACCGGCGTCACCATGGCCAGCGAACCCATTGTAGCCGTAAGCAACGGCAGCTCCGGCGGGGCGGACTGGACAGGACATGACACCGCATTCGTACCTACGATCTTTCAGCTTTCCGTAGACGAAGACTATAAGAATGTATTTCAGCTGCAGCTGCTGCAGGGCCGCTGGTTCGATCCCCGGCAACCCACCGACAATAAGAACTTTGTCGTCAACGAAACCGCTGTCAGGGAACTCGGCCTCCATCCGCCCATTCTCAACCAGTGGTTCGTCTTCCAGGGCGATACCGGGCGGATCATCGGCGTCGTCAAAGACTTCCATTTCGCCAGCCTCCACGACAGGATCGAACCCCTCCTGCTCTTCAACCATCCGAATACCCAAACGGCCTTCTTCGTCAAAAGCCGCCCCGGCCAGGCTGCCGCCGCGCTCTCCGCCACCCGTTCGATCTGGGAAAGTTATGTGAACGATCGGCCTTTTGACTATTCCTTCCTCGACGACGACTTCAACGCCCTCTACCAGGCCGACGCCAGGGCCTCCACCCTGATCATCACCTTTTCCGGCATGGCCATCCTCATCTCCTGCCTGGGTCTCCTGGGCCTCGCTGCCTTTACCGCGCAACAGCGCATCCGCGAGATCGGTATCCGCAAGGTCCTCGGCGCCACCGCCACCAGCATCGTCACCCTCCTATCGGCCGACTTCGCCCGCCTGGTGCTCCTGGCAACACTGCTCGCCACCCCCATCGCCTGGTTCGCCATGCATCGCTGGCTCGACAATTTTGCCTACCATCTCCCCCTTAGTCCCTGGTCCTTCGTCGCCGCAGGCACACTGGCCATCGGCGTCGCCCTGCTGACCATCGCCTCCCAATCCCTCCGCGCCGCGCGCACAAACCCCATGAAAAACCTAAGGACCGAATGAGCTGCCCGCCCGCCCCGGCTTCGTCCGCCCGCGCCACAGCAGCCAACACGACATCCATCCCGGCCAACCACCCCGGCCAACCCACCATCCACCCCGGCCCCGCACGTCGCACCTCGCACCGCGCACCCCGCACCCGGCCCCGCACCGCACACCGTCCCGCACGCCGCGTACCTCGCACCCGGCCCCGCCCCGCCCGCCGCACACCGCACACCGCACACCGCGCCCACGTCGCGTACCCCACGCCGCGCACCGCACGCCCCGCCCACGCGCCGGCTTCCGCCGCTTTTCATTACCTTAGCTCAAAGGCCCATCCATGAATACTTTGCTCAAAACCGTCCTTCGCAACCTGCGCAAATACCCCACATTCTCCCTGATCAATATCGGCGGCCTCGCCATCGGCATCGCCGCCTCCTTCGTCCTGCTGATCTATACCCAGCGCGAGCTCACCGTCGACCACCAGTTCCGCGATGCGGACAGGATCGCCCGTATCTGCACCGACTTCTACCACATGGGCCCCTTTGCCTTCAGCCAGCCCATGATACGCACCCTCGTCATGGCTACCTGCAAAGATGTGGAAGACGCCACCGCCATGACGACGAGCTCCGACCTCGATGTCCGCACCAGTCTCAACGACCGCGCCTTTACCCGCAATGAATCCTATAATATCGATTCCTCCTTCTTCCACATCTTCTCTTACAACGCCGGAGCAGGCACCATTCCCGCGCATGGCCTCGCACCGGGCCAGGCCATCCTCACCGCGGCCAAAGCCCACGAGTTCTTCGGCTCGCCAAACTGCATCGGCAAAACGCTCTATATCGGCAAAGAGAATACCCCCTACACCGTCGTAGCCGTCTTAGCCGAAACCTCCGGCAAATCGCACTTCTTCCCCCAGATCTTTCTTCCCCGCAAGGCGGATTCGGCCGAAACCTCCACCAACTGGGCCTCTTGTCTATACTATAATTATGTCAAACTAAAACCCCAGGGCTCACTCGCCGGCCTCGAGTCCTGGCTGGCCCAGCTCCGCCGGAAGGTCATCTATCCCACCGTGGGCACTACCCAGACCTGGGATGTATGGAACACGGCCAGCAATACCGTCACCTTCCTGGTCCAGCCGCTGGAATCCATTCATTTCGACAATCGCGCCATCTTCGGCCTCTCCGCCGGCGGCAATCTCGCCCAGGTCCGCCTCCTCGGTTCCGTCGCCATCCTCCTGATCCTGCTGGCCATCATCAACTATATCAACCTCATCACCGCCCGGTCCTCCATCCGCGCCAAAGAGATGGGGCTAAAGAAAACCTTCGGCGCAGCCCGCCGCACCCTCATCGGCCAGGTCATCCGCGAATCCATGATCTTCAGCGGTCTCGCCATGCTTCTCGCCTGCGGTCTTATCCAGGTCATTCTCTTTTTCTACCAATATTTCACCGGCGCCGAACTCACCGGCCCCATCCCCTTCCTCTCCGCCAATTATCTCTACCTGATCGCGTTTTCACTCGCGGTGGGTATCCTGGCAGGCATCTATCCCGCATTCTATCTCACGGGCGAGCGTAACCGCCTCACCATCCGCAGCAGCGGCACCGGCAGGGAACGTGCGGGTATCCGCAACGTCCTCGTCACCCTCCAGCTCGCCATTGCCACCGGTCTGGTATTCGTCTCCTTCATCGTCTACAGCCAGCTGCACTTCATGAAGGAGAAAGACAAAGGGTTCGCCTCCCAGGGCCTCCTGATCATCAACAATACGGCGGAGCTCAACGACCATGCAGAAGCCTTTCGCCAAATGGTAGCCCGGCAATCGGCCGTCGTCAGCACCAGCTTCTCCAACCGCATCCCCGCCGGCAATTCCATTTCCATGGGCACCTACGAGATGCCCAAAACGAAAAAATGGCTCAGCATCCAGAACTTCCCTGCCGATGAACACTATATCGACGCCATGGGGATGCACCTCATCAGCGGCAGGAACTTCGAAAGAAACCTCCTGTCCGACACCAATTCGCTTATTCTCAACGAATCGGCCGTAGCCGCATTGGGCCTCTTCAATCCCGTAGGGACGCTCATCAATGGGAGCGAACGCGTCATCGGCGTCGTCAAAGATTTCAACTACGCCTCGATGCGCGAAAAGATCGCCCCGGCTATCCTCCGCTATCGGCCCGATGCACACCGCTATCTCATCGTCCGGCTCCGCAGCGACAATACCGCCGCCTTTATCGATTGGCTGCAGGCTACCGGCCATCAATTCACGCCCGGCACCAGGCTCGATATCAGCTTCCTCGACGACACCTTCGCCCACCTCGCGGACAAAGAAAGACGCCTCGGCAATGCCATCAGCTTCTTTACCATCCTGGCCATCATCCTCGCCGTGCTCGGCCTCATTGGTCTTACACTGTTCACCATCGAACGCCGCACCAAAGAGATCGGCATCCGCCGTGTCCTCGGCGCCACCGACCGCAACATCCTGGCCCTCGTCTCGGGAAATTTCATCCGGCTGGCCGCCATCGCCGGCGGCATCGCCCTGCCCCTCAGCTGGTGGCTCATCAACCGCTGGCTCGACAACTATGCCTACCGGGTATCCATAACCGCCTGGCAGTTTCTCGAGACGTTGCTGCTGATCCTGGTGATCGCCTTTGCTGTCATCGGCGTGCTCACCATGAAAGCAATAACGGCCAACCCGGTGAAAAGCCTCCGAAATGAATAAACCTCCTCCATGATAAAAAACTATTGGCGCACCGCCTTGCGCAACCTCTGGCACACCAGGACCTTTTCCCTCATCAATATCTTCGGCCTCGCCACTGGGCTTAGCGCCGCCCTGGTGATTGGGCTCGTCGTCCACTTCGACCTGAGCTTCGAGAATTTCCGGCCGGGCAAGAACCGTATCCACCGTATCGTCCTCGACGCCAATTTTTCGGGCGAGACCTTCCACATGGCCGGCGTTCCTTTCGCGATGCTCGCCGCCGTCGCCAGCGAGGTCGCGGGTGTCAGGGACGTTACCCCCATCTATTTCACCAGCCTCAAGGTGACAGTCCCCCGTCCCGGCCGGTCCAACCCCACCGTGTTCAAAGGACCAAACCGCACGGTCTACACCAATGCCCATTATTTTTCGCTCTTTCATTCCTATACCTGGCTGGCCGGCTCGCCGGCGCCCCTCGACGTTCCCTATCATACCGTTCTCACAAAAAGCCGCGCCGCCATTTACTTCCCCGGTCTTCAACCCGGCGAGATCATCGGTAAGTCCATCACCTACAACGATAGCGTCAATGCCATCGTCAGCGGTATCGTCAGCGACCCGCCGGCAAACACCGACCTCAACTGGAACGAATTCGTATCCATTTCCACCCTGACACATACCAATACCCGTTATGCCGATCCCAACGAATGGGGCAATTTCACCGACGCCTCCGAGTGCTTTTTCGAACTGCCGCCCGGTATCCAGCCCGCAGCCATCGAGGGCCAGCTCGCCATGCTCTGGAAAAAACACACCGTCGACGCCGGCAACGGCTATAACTGGCGCCTGCAACCGCTCAGCGATCTCCACTTCAACCCCGCCTATACGCCCTTCTATCACCGCACCGCACATAAACCCACCCTCTATGGCCTCATGCTGGTAGCCGTCTTCCTGCTGGCCCTCGGGTGCATCAATTTTATCAACCTCACGACGGCTAATGCCTCGCGCCGCGCCCGCGAGATCGGCGTCCGCAAGACCTTTGGCAGCTCCCGCTCCCGGCTCCTCGTACAATTCCTCGGCGAGACCTTCCTGCTCACCGTGCTGAGCCTCACCCTATCCCTCGCCCTCACCCCCTGGCTCCTCCACGCTTTCTCGGATTTCATCCCGCGGGATCTGCACTTCAATTTCTTCCATCGGCCCGCGCTCTGGCTGTTCCTCGTGATCCTGCTCATCGCCGTGACCCTCCTCGCAGGATTCTACCCGTCATGGATACTCGCCCGGCTCCAGCCTGTCCAGGTACTCAGAAATCAGCCGGTCGCCGGCGCAACAACCCGCCGCGCGGTACTCCGCAAGATTTTAACGGTCTTTCAGTTCACCATCGCCCAGGCCTTCATCATCGCCACCATCATCGTAGGACACCAGCTGCACTATTCGCTCACCGCCGACCTGGGTTTTAAAAAGGACGCCATCGTCAACTTCGACGTTCCCTTCACCGCCGACGCCGCCGACAACAAACGCTTCCTCCTGCTGGACCGCATCCAAAACCTGCCCGGGATAGAACGCGCCGGCATCGGCGGCATAGCTCCCTCCGGCGAATACCCAAACACCGGCGAATTCATCTATACGAATGGCAAACAAAAACGGGAAATGCAGCTACAGTTCCGCGACGGCGACAGCAACTATATCCGCATCTATCACCTCCAACTTCTCGCCGGCCGCAACCTTCGCCCCAGCGACAGCAGCACCGAGTTGATCATCAACCGTTCCTTATGCATTCTTCTGGGTTTTAAAAACCCCGCCGATGCCATCGGCAAGATCCTCCTCAACGGCAGCCAGCCGATTCCCATCGTAGGCGTCATGGCGGATTTCCACCAGGCAGGCATGCATACCCTGATAAAACCGCTGGTCCTTACCTGGTCGAACAAAGACCAGTTCACGATCCATATTGCCCTCCGGCCCCAGACACCCGACGGCGCCGGCTGGAAAACGACGATGGCGCTGGTGGAAAAAACCTATCGGGAAACCTACCCCGGCCGGGACTTCGATTTCGCCTTCCTGGACGACACCATCGCCAAATATTATGTAGCCGAACAGCAGCTGTCCACCCTGCTCCGCTGGGCCACCGGCCTCACCATCTTCATCAGCTGCCTCGGGCTCGCTGGCCTCGTGATCTTCACGACCAACGCCCGGACCAAAGAGATCGGTATCCGAAAGGTTTTGGGAGCCCCGGTCGCCACCATTATCGCCCTGGTTTCCAAAGAATTCGTAAAATTGCTGCTCATCGCCTTCACCATCGCCGCGCCGGCAGCGTGGTGGGCCATCCACAAATGGCTCGAAAGCTTCGCTTACCGCGCACCGGTAAGCTGGTGGACCTTCCCCCTCGCCGGCATAACGATGATGGGCATCGCCCTGCTGACGATGAGTATCCGCACCATCCGGGCAGCCACGGCTAACCCCGTAGAGGGCCTGCGCAGCGACTGAGGGCACCGGAAAGTGTATCAAAACCGAACAGTTCTTGTATCGAAAGCGGACCCAATCCATTGACGGCAGCACCCAACCATTTGCCGATCAATCAATTGCAAACTGGCATGTGTTTGCAAGCAAAGGGACCGGAGACAGTAATCTCTAATTAGTTTAATATGATCGATCTTAAGCGCATTTCAAAATGGGTAAACGTTGGCGGAAAACCCAACTTCATCCTCAAAGACGTTAACCTGGAAATCAAAGAAGGAGAATTCGTCTCTATCATGGGCCCATCCGGCTCGGGCAAATCCAGCCTCCTGAACATCATCGGCATGCTCGACGATTCATCGGAAGGAGAATATTTCTTTCTTGGCCAGGCCGTCCACAACCTCAGGGAAAAACAACGCTCGCAGCTTTACAAGCAATACATCGGATTCGTCTTTCAGGCCTACCACCTCATCGACGAGCTCACGGTATACGAGAACATCGAGACACCCCTGATCTATCAGAACATCAAATCCTCCGAACGACAGGCCATGGTGGCCGATATCCTGGACCGGTTCCAGATCGTCGGAAAAAAAGATCTTTTCCCGACGCAGCTCTCCGGCGGCCAGCAACAGCTCGTAGGCATCGCCCGCGCCCTCATAGGTAAACCCAAACTGTTGCTCGCGGATGAACCCACCGGTAACCTCAACTCGCGCCAGGGCGAAGAGATCATGGAATTGTTCAAAACCCTGAATAACGAAGGCGTCACCATCGTGCAGGTCACCCACTCGGAAAAAAATGCCGAATACGGTTCACGCATCATCAACCTGCTGGACGGGCGTATAGATAATTTCAACTAATCGAAACAATGCGAAACTCATCCCTTCTTCTTTTGCTATTGTCCCTTTCCCTACCCGCCGGTCTCCTGGCGCAAAACAACGCAGGCGCCATGGCCGCCCAAAACGACCAAAGCCAGCAGGACTCCATCGGCGCCGTCCTTACCCTGCCACAGGCCGTGACCATCGCCATCAAGAATAACCTCGTGGTCGCCCAATCCGATCTCAATTCACAAGGTTATAAGATCAGCTATGATCAATCCTGGGAATACATGTTACCGACCCTGAGCGCCAGCGGCGGTCAGCAGATCAACTTCGGCCGTACCATCAACAGTTCCACCAGCAACCAGTACATCAATTCCCAGTTCAGCACCGGCAATCTCGGTGTTAACGCCGGCCTGACCCTCTTCCACGGACTCGAGCTGCAGAACAACTACCGGGCGCAACGCTATGCCTATAATGCCAGTAAAATGGACCTGCAACAGCAAAAGGACAATATCACCTTGAGTGTTCTCCTGGCTTATCTCCAGGTGCTCAGCAGCCGCGACCAGCTGGCGCTGGCCTACGAGCAGGCCCGGACCGACAGCGTTACGCTGGACCTCACCGCCGCAAAGGGCAGGGCAGGCGCCCTCAACCCCGTTTCCAATCTCACCGACCTGCAGGGCAAGTACGCCAGCGACCAGGTCAATATCGCAGGCGCGGTCAACACCCTGGAATCGAACAAGGTCGCCCTCTTCGCCTTACTCAACGTGCCGTATAGACGAGATGTGGAATACCAGAACAGCATTATCGCCACCGACATCAACGATTACCAGGCCAGCTCGGACAGCATCTTCCAGCACGCCCTGGGGATCATCCCATCGATCCGTTCGGCGCAGCTCAAGGTCGAGGAATACCGGCGCATCCTCAGCTACTATCGGGGCGCCTATTATCCGAGCATCTCCCTCAACGGCGGCGTGAGCACGAACTGGACCAACGCTCCGGGTCCCTCCTCTTTCGTGACCACTGGGGCACCGACCTACAACCCGCAAACCGGCTACTTCTCGGATGCGGCCGGCGCCAACCCGGTGTACCAGGAGATCGCCACCGGCTACAATGTCTATCCCAAATTCGGCGACCAGTTTAAAAACAACCGAAGTGAATACGTTGGCATCTCCGTGAATATCCCGATCCTCAACGGCTTCCAGGCCCGGAACAATGTCCGCCAGGCCAAGCTCAATCTCAAGAACTTTGAGCTGCAAAGCACCAACCAAAAGAATTATGTGCAACAGCAGGTGGAGCTGGCCTTCCAGAACATGATCGCCGCTTACAAAAGCTTGAAATTCTACCAGCAGGAAGCTTCGGCCTTCGAAGAATCCTTCCGTGTCACCAATATCCGTTTCAAGGAAGGGGTCATCGCCTCCGACGCCTATATCCTGGCCAAGGGCAATAGCGACCAGGCCGAGGTCAATCTCGCCGCCGCGAAATACATTTATATCTTCCGCACAAAAGTGTTGGATTATTATCAGGGGAAACTTACGATCCAGTAGCTTCTTTCAATAGCCAGTCACGCAGGTGGCTGGCTATTTTATTACCCTCCACCATAAACCCATCGTGTCCATACACGCTGTCGATCTCGACCAGCGTGGCGTTCGGCAGGTGCTCCACTATATGCCGCTGCTCCTCCACCGGGCAAAGGATATCGCTCGTGATGCCCATCACCAGCGTCCGCTGCGGGATGCTGCGCAGAACGGCCTCCAGATCGCCGCCCCGCCCCCGCGCCAGCTGATGGCTATCCATGGCTTTGGTCAGCAGCCAGTAACAAGCCGCATTGAACCGGCTTACCAGCTTGTCGCCCTGGTACTCGATATACGAAGAGGCCCTGTAACCGTCTATTTTCTCCGTATCAGGGTCCGTTTGCTTCTTCACCATGATACCATAATTCCGGTAGGTCAGGATGCCGATGGCGCGTGCCGCCTTGAGTCCCCGGCTCCCCGCATGCGGGTCGTTATCCCGGAAACTGCTGTCCGCCTCTATGGCCAGCCGCTGCGCCGTATGCACGGCAATCCCCCAGGCGCTCTCCGCCGGCGAGGTGGCAATTAAAAAAAGCCGATCGATCACACGCCGCTCCATGACGCTCCATTCCAACGCCTGGTATCCCCCCATGCTTCCACCCATCAAAAGATGTATCCTTTTGATCCCCAAGTGCTTTCGTAACAGGATATGCGCATTCACCATGTCCCGGATCGTGATCAGCGGGAAATCGGCATAATAGGGAACGCCTTCACCGGGGTACCGGTATAGCGGGTCTACCAAGCGCGGCGCCGCCCCCGGCAAAGCCGCTTTCGCCGGATCGACGCTCAAAGGTCCCGTGGAGCCATAACAAGACCCCAGGATATTGGCGCAAACAATAAAATGTTCGTCGGGATTCACCGGCGCCTTTTCCCCTACAACACCCGGCCACCAGTGTGCCACATCGGAATTCGCCGTCAGGGCATGACATACCCACACTACATTGCTACCATCCTCATTCAGCCGGCCATACGTATGATAAGCCAGGGTAATACCGGGTAAAGAGGTCCCGCTTTCCAGCGGGAAGGGATGGTCATATGTAAAATAGTTCATCTACGCTTCTCTAATTAAGCATGCAAAATAAGGCCCTTCATGCCGTATTTTTGCAAAAAAATTATTCGATGACACGTATTCAATTAGATAGGACCTCAGGGGATTTTGGTTTCGAAGCCAAAGATGCAGGCGGTCACACCGTCCGCATGGACAGCAGCCCCGAGACTGGCGGCATCGATTTTGGCATCCGCCCCATGCAAATGCTGCTCATGGGCCTCGGCGGCTGCAGCGGCATCGACATCGTCTCCATTCTGAACAAACAACGTCAAAAGGTCACAGGCTTCAGCATGACCATCGATGGCGACCGCGAGAAAGGCAAAGAACCTGCGCTTTGGAAAGACGTTCATATCGTCTTCGATCTTAAAGGCGAGATCGATCCGGATAAAGCCCAAAAGGCTTGTGAGCTCTCTATGGACAAATACTGCTCCGTGGCCGCAACCCTCCGCAAAGGCGGCACTACCATCACCTGGGAAGTCAACGTCAATTCCTCTTCAACAAAATAAACAAGATGAGTCATCGCATCACGGAAGCCATCCGTATCCGCACAGAATCCACCGACGTCAGAGAACATTCATCACCCGTATACTTCACCAGCAGCTTTTGCTACGACGATGCCGAACAGATGCGGGCCATATTTGCCGACGAGAAGGAAGGTTATATCTATAGCCGCTTCAGCAATCCCACCGTCCAGGAGTTCACGGACCGGCTGGCTGCCCTCGAGGGCACCGAAACCGGCTTCGCCACAGCCTCCGGCATGAGCGCCATCTTCGCCTCCTTTCTATCGTTTCTAAAATCCGGCGATCACCTGCTGGTCTGCAACGCCATCTTCGGCAGCACCCATGGCGTGATCACGAAATTTCTGCCTAAATACGGGATAGAATTTACCTACGTCCGCACCGACGACCCCGCTTCCTGGGAAGCCGCCATCCGGCCCAACACCAAAATGTTCTTCCTGGAAACTCCCACCAACCCCGGCCTCGATATCGTCGACCTGGCCGCCGCCGGTGCGCTCTGCCGCAAGCACAATATCCTCTTCAATGTGGACAACTGCTTCGCGACACCCATCGGCCAGACCCCCATCGATTTCGGTGCGGATCTCATAATACACTCCGCCACCAAATGGCTCGATGGCCAGGGCCGCGTCCTCGGCGGCGCCGTCCTCGGAAGAAAAGAGCTGATCCACGAGATCTATCTCTTCTGCCGCAGCACCGGGCCCTCGCTTTCCCCCTTCAATGCCTGGATCCTCAGCAGAAGCCTGGAAACCCTCGACGTCCGCATGGAGCGGCATTGCAGCAATGCCCTCTATACCGCCCAGCAGCTGGAGAACCATCCCGCTATCTCGCAAGTGCGCTATCCTTTTCTGCCCAGCCACCCGCAATATGAGATCGCGAAACGCCAGATGAAGAACGGCGGCGGCATCGTCTGCTTCGAACTCGCCGGCGGCCTCCAGGCCGGCCGTGCCTTCCTCGACGGGCTCAAAATGCTGTCGCTTACCGCCAACCTGGGCGACACCCGCAGCATCGCCTCGCACCCGGCCAGCACGACCCATGCCAAACTTACGGAACAGGAACGCGCCGCCGTCGGCATCACGCCCGGGCTCATCCGCATCTCCGTAGGCCTCGAACACCGCGACGATATCCTCAATGACATTTTACAAGCCCTTTGATGCTAATAACCCAGCCAGCTCTTTCTTATCGAGGCCTGGAGGGTATCAGGGTTTGGCATCGGCGTAATGGCAAAGGTTCGCCCGGTGTGCGTACCATCTTTGGACGCATGCGGTTCGAGATCGACATTTAGTCCGCCATAAGCAAGGTAGGTGGCATAGTCCGGTTCTTTTACCGTGTATACATAGTCGAACAGCTCCTGCAGATCCTTTCCCGCAATGGCCTCGCAGGTTGCCCTGAACTCTGTATCGGTAAAGCCGCGGCGTTCCTGCTGATAGTACTTTCGGTAAAGCGTGCGCATGACGTCGTCCAGCGATCTTTGGTTGTCCGTAGCGTGCCTGATCGCCATATCGAATAGCAGCCCCACCACCGGCCCTTTGTCGTAGAAGGAAATAGTGGAATCCTTTTTGCCACCCAGCGGGCCGTCATTCCAGGTATCCCAGCTGGACTCCGCCAATGATTGATAAAGATGACCGCTGGTGTTCTCATATGCAGCAATATTCGACTGGAAATTCCGCAGCAGGTCCTCACCGCTTATGAGCCCCGCCCATTGCACCAGCTTGTATTCGTAGTAAACCGATAGGCCTTCCGAGACCCAGAGCATATTGGTGCGGTTTGGACGCTGGTAGTCAAAAGGGCCAAGCGCAATGGGCCGGATCCTTTTGACATTATAGTTGTGGAAATACTCATGCGCGAGGAATTGGAAGACGCGTCTTCTGCCGGCGTCCGTGCTGAGGTCTTTTCCGGAAAAGGGCACCGTAGTGGAATTCAAATGCTCGATACCGCCCCTGCCCGATCCGATTGCCAAAAAGGTATAATGCTTATAAGGGATGTCGCCGAATAGATCGACGGCAGCAGTGACCATCTTTTTCAGTTCGCCCACGAACCTTTCCCTGTCGAAATCTCCCAATTGATAGCCGATGAAATAATGCGGAATTCCGCGGACCGTAAAGGATGGAAGCGACTCCAGATTGCCCATCAGGATAGGACAATCGTACAGGATGTCAAAATCGGGCGCGTAGTAGCGATGGGATTTGCCCGGAACAGGGTCGAGCCCGGTTGCAATACTGCCCCACCCCGGGTATAGCTGTATGTCCAGGGTCACCGGATTCTGCAGATAGCCATCGGGATACAGGAAGAGACCGGCAGGGCTTATAAATCCGTGGGTCGTGTCCAGCCTGGACTGTGCCGCAAATTGGGTATTGGCGTACAGGTCATATTCGACCGTTAGCGTCCTGGCCTTACCAAGCGACACCCGCCAGGCGTCGTGATCCGTCATCTCCCATGGAAGCGATTGTCCACGTTCATCCACTGCCCGCAACCCGGAGAGGTTCTTTGCATAGTCGAGCAGTTGGTAGTAGCCTGGCATCCAGGCCGGCATCCGGAGATCGATCACCGGTCCTCTAAACCCGGTGGCCTTGAAGACCACGTGATAGCGATGGCTTTCGGGGTGGTCCATGGAAACGGTGTAGTGCAGGATCGCCGGTTGGGTTGATGACGCATCGCGGCTAACAGGTTGCGCGGCTGCTTTGTGGCTGCCGGATTGCGCCCTGGAGGCTGGTGCTGAGGTAAGCGCAAGCACTACCATCACGGCGGGCAGGGAAAAGCTTCGAGAGCCCCGGGGAAAGGACCGAAATCTCATGACAGAACGTTTTAGCAAATATAACCGGTTTGCTAATCACCCCAGATCTCCCCTTCTCCCCTGAGCCATTCCTTCACCAGCTCCGTCGTCACGGACTTGGGCCGTTCCAGGGGGAAACCCAGCGCCCGGTCCCAACACAGGCTCGCAAGCACGCCCAGGGCACGGCTAACGCCGAACAATACCGTATAGAACTCATATTCCACCAAACCGTAATGGACAAGCAACGCACCGCTGTGCGCGTCCACATTGGGCCAGGGATTCTTGATCTTGCCCAGCGATTGCAGGATCGGCGGTACGGTCTCATAGATCGTCCAAACCGTTTGCACCAGCGGATCGTCGGGTAAATGTTTTTTGCCGAATTCCATCTGCGCCGTAAAACGCGGATCGGTCTTCCGGAGGACCGCATGACCATAGCCGGGTACCACTTTGCCTTCGTTCAGCGTCTTCTGAACATAGTTGGCAATCTGCTCGCCCGAAGGCCGCTCGACCCCCAGTTCCTGCCGCATCTCCAGTATCCACTTGATCACCTCCTGGTTGGCCAGGCCATGCAAGGGACCCGCCAGACCATTCATGCCCGCGGCAAAGCTCAGATAAGGATCGCTCAACGCCGACCCCACCAAATGGGTAGTGTGGGCGCTTACATTCCCACCCTCATGATCCGCATGGATGGTCATATAGAGTCGCATCAGCTCGCGGAACGTCTCATCTTCATAGCCGAGCATATGGGCAAAATTGCCCGCCCAATCCAGCAACCCGTCCGGATGGATATGATCTTCGTCTTTATATTTCCGGCGATAGATATAGGCGGCAACACGGGGCAACCGGGCGATCAGATCCATGCTGTCGTCAAATACCGCCTCCCAGTAATCTTTTTTATTCATCCCGTTGGCATACCGTGCGGCAAATTTACTCTCGGTCTGCAAGGCCATGATGGCGACGACGAATTGGGTCATCGGATGCGAATCCTTGGGCAGGGCTTCGATAGCCGCAAAAACATGATTCGGGACATGGCTCCGGCGTTGCCAGTTTGCCGTAATATCCTGCACATCTTCGTTAGATGGCAATTCCCCCAGTAACATTAAATGGAACAAGCCCTCCGGCAGCGGCTCCGTACCCCGCTCCCCCGACGTTAGATTCGCCTTCGGAAGCTTTTTTTGCAAGTCGGGGATCGAATAACCCCGGAATCGAATCCCTTCCTGTGCATCCAGCAGCGAAGTCTCGCTCACCAAGCCGGTAATACCGCGCATTCCCTGGTAGATCTGGGATAATGTTACCTCCCCGATCTTCTTATTTCCGTGCTCTTTTAATAACTCTTTGATCTCCGCGGCCACACCATCGGCCTTGATCTTAAACCTTTCTTTAGTAGTTGCCATAAAATCAGCCAATTTTACCGGGCAGGGCCCGTCTTTTGGATCGTTAAAGTTACTCCACGAATCGGTGAGGAGCAAATGATTATTTCGGTGTCTTCACGTAAAGGATACAAGCCACGCCGCTAAAGATTATATTCGGTAGCCAGGCCGCCAGCATGGGCGGCATATGCCCTTTGGTGGAAAAGGTCACGGCAAATTTGTCCATCACCACGAAGATCGCCGCAAGGACGATGCCCACAGCCAGATGCACCCCGCTGCCACCCCTGATCTTCCGGGAAGAGATGATCGCTCCGATCAATGCCATGATGATCACGGAAAAAGGCGTGGCATCCCGGTGGAACAGTTCTACCTTGAATGTATTGAGGCCTTCCGACCCGCGCACTTCCTCCATTTTGATGAAGTGCTTCAGCTCCGGTGTGGTCAGCTTGTCTTTGAGGTAGTCGTCCCGTCGCAATTCCTGAGGTTGAACATTCAGGTTTATATGCATGGTATCCTTTCGGTTAAGGGTCTCCTTGACACCGTTGATGGTCCGCTCGACAATAGTGGTCAGCTTCCAGTCCTTTTTGGCGGGATCCCAGCGTACGGTCTCCGCCCGAAGGTTATAAACCACCTTATTCCCCTTGAGCCGCTGTAAAAAGAAATTCGTGGCCACCTTGTTGGCCGTATCATAATATTTGAAGCCGACGAAAGTATTGGCATCCACCCGGAGATAGTAGTTGTTGTTGCGGTAGGGATCGCCATTATAGGAGCTGTTGCGGTCTACATAAACGGCCTGAAAATCGGTTCTGATCTCGTTGGCCTTCGGCACCCAGTATTGACTCGCCAGCCAGAAGATGACCGCCAGGAACACCGCCCCGATCAGGTAGGGCCGCAACATCCGGTTAAAACGGACCCCGCCGGCAAGGATGGCGATGATCTCGCTCCGGCCCGCCATCTTGCTCGTGAAATAGATCACCGCGATAAAGACCATCAGCGGATAGATCATCGACATGATAAAAGGGATAAATCCAATATAATAGGCCGTGATCAACTGTCTCGCCGTTAGCCCGCTCCGCACAAAATCATCCGCCTTTTCGCTCGTATCGATCACCACCGCAATGGCCGTGATCACGAGCATGGTGAATATGAACGTCCCTAAAAATTTCTTTAATATGTAATTGTCAAGTAGTTTAAGCATGGTCGCTTCGCTTTTGGCCGTTGGGCTTTCACTCCAAAAATAGCCCACCGGCGCAAACCATCTAAAGTCTGGCCTTCGGCCGGCGGACCTTCGGCTCCGCCCTGTTGACCCCGAAGACACACCCCGGATCGCCGCAAAGGTACTAAAAACCAAATCTCCGGCCCAGCGGGCCGGAAACTCAATCTGTTAATTATTTACCGCTTTTCCAAAAGTTCAATAACCGCATCGGTAGTATCAAGCTCGCCCAACCGCGGGAAGATCGCGTTCAGGCTGTTCTCATGCGCCGAAGCAAGCATATCCGTCATGGCATCCTCGACAAAACTCACATTGAAACCCCGCTCATAGGCAGCCCTTGCCGTACCTTCTACCCCGATGCTCGTAGCGATTCCGCACAACACGATATTCGTCACGCCAAGCGCCCGCAAACGTTGCTCGAGGTCAGTGTCGTAAAAAGCATTCCAGGTCTTCTTGGTAATATGGATATCCTCTGGCCTGCTCCCCAGCTCGGAAACGATAGTAAAAAATCCCGCCGCTTCCATCGCCTCCCTTGCCCCGCTGGACTGCTGGCGCCCCTCCCCGCCGGGCCGTCCGCGCCCCTCTGATTTGGGCGCGTGCCCGGCTTCCGCCCGTCCAGCTTCTGCGGCTTCATCCTTTGGCATGCCCGGCGCCTGCGTCCGCACTTTACCGCTCGGAGCGCCAAAAGGCACGACATTTACAACGACGATGGGCAACCCCGCCCGCCGAAAAGCGGCTACCAGCCGCGCGCTCTGCACCACAATCGCTGCCGCCGGATGTGCGGTGTTCATTTTTACGATGCCCTGCTGCAGATCGATCACGACCAACGCCGTGTTTTTGTCCAGTGTTGTTATCATATTTATTGTTTTATCATGTGCCCGATTCCATCTGTCGCACCGGCTCCACCGCGGCCTAACCCGGTCGCTCCCCGCGAGCCGCCCCGTCCGCATGTCCCGCGAGTCCCCCATCCGCCCGCACGCCCCGCGCGAGCCGCCCCACAAGCACGCCCCGTGAGTCCCCCGCGAGCCACCCCATCCGCATCTCCGCGCAAGCCGCCCCCCGCATCTCCCCGCGAGTCCCCCGCGAGCCGCCCCTATTCCGCATCCGCGATCTGCTGCAGCAACGGGATCGCCGCCGCCAACGCCTCGATCTCCGCCGGACCCAACCGCTCACGGATGGCCTGCGCCAGCCATTCATCGCGCTCATACCGCGTCTTTTCTATCATATTCCTCCCTGCGGCGCTCAGCGAGATCGCCATCTTCCGCTTGTCCTCTTTCGAAACGACCCGCAGGATCAGCTTCAGCTCCTCCAGGTGAGCCAGCACCTGCGACATCGACTGCTTCTTGATCTTATTGATCCCCGCCAGCTCACTGGGCGATAAACTTCCCTCACGAAACAGATACGATAAGGTCAGGGTCTCCGTGATCGAAAGCCCACCGGCTGAATAAGCCTGCTTTCGCAACCGCTTGTGCAGATCGGAAACCGCCCCCCGCAGGGAAGACGCCAGTTCAAAAGTATCCATAAGTCAAACTGATAAGTTTACCTGACAAATATAAGAAGACGCGACCAGAAGGCCAAATCCGCGCGTTCCGGTCGGTTCCCCGCTCCCCGCTCCCCGCTCCGCCACAGCAGCCGGCTCCAGGCTCCACTCCGTCCCCAGTCCAGTCTTCGTACCCAGTCCAGTCTTCGCTCCCAGTCCAGTCTTCGCCCCCAGTCCAGTCTTCGCCCCCCCGGCTCACAGCCCGGCCGCAGCAGCCAGCCTACAATCTTGTCTTCAGCAATTCGACCTGCTCATTCTTCCAGGAGAGAAAATCGCCCTGCAGGATATGTTTGCGCGCCTCCCGGACCAGGTGAAGATAGAATGCCAGGTTGTGGACACTGGCAATGGTCAAGGCAAGGATCTCCTTTGCTTTGACTAGATGACGCAAATACGCCTTAGAATAAAAATGGCTCACGGCGCAGTCGATGCCGTCGTCGATGGGCGAATAGTCGAACTCCCATTTCTTATTGTCGATATTGATCACCCCCTTTGATGTAAAAAGCATGGCATTCCGGCCATTTCGCGTAGGCATCACACAGTCGAATAGATCGATCCCAAGCGCTATGCACTCCAGGATATTCCAGGGTGTGCCCACCCCCATGAGATACCTCGGCCGGTCCGCCGGCAGGATTGCGCAACAGGCACCGCAGATCTCGTACATCTCCTGCTCCGGCTCGCCCACGCTGAGGCCGCCGATGGCGTTCCCCACGGCTCCCTTCGAAGCGATGTATTCACAGCTGCGCCTGCGCAGGTCGGCATAGACGCTACCCTGCACGATAGGAAACAGGTTCTGCGTATAGCCATATTTGTCGGGTGTCGAATGGAAATGGGTCCAGCAGCGGTCGAGCCAGCGATGTGTGAGCTCCATCGACCGTTCGGCGTAGGTGCGCTCACTCGGGTACGGCGGACATTCGTCGAAAGCCATAATGATGTCGCCGCCGATGGTACGTTGGATGTCCATCACCTTCTCCGGCGTGAAGAGGTGCTTCGATCCGTCGATATGCGACTGGAAAACAACCCCCTCTTCCTTTATTTTTCGGGTACCCGATAACGAAAAGACCTGGTATCCGCCGCTATCGGTGAGTATCGGCCGGTTCCAGCCATTGAACCGGTGCAGGCCGCCGGCCTTCTCGAGCACCTCGAGTCCCGGCCGCAGATAGAGATGATACGTATTCCCCAAAATGATCTCCGCCTTCACATCCTGGACAAGCTGCTGCTGCGTGACCGCCTTGACGCTGCCTGCCGTGCCCACAGGCATGAATATAGGCGTCTCGATGGCTCCATGATCGGTGACGATCCGTCCTACCCGGGCGGACGTTTGTCCATCCCGTCCCTCTAATGTAAATTGTAATGCTGCCATTCTCGCTAATATCAATGTCTGTCCTTCGGACGGTGAACTTCGGCTCGCCCTCCCAGGGCGACCCTCGTTCGTTCCCTTCGCGTTGCTCGGGAACCTCCGTCGGCTTATGCATGGAGCCAGCCCCGGCCGGTTCGCGCCGCAATTTACGTGAATCCCCTTACAGGGCTTTCTTTTGCGCCCACATTTCTGAAAATACGTACTTTCGCGTCTGCGCAGCCGTTGAGGCTTGCGGCGGACAGCATTCAACTTATGATAAAATTGTTTTGGAGTTTCCCCTGGCTCGAACTGTTTTTTATTGTTTTTTGTCTGATCACCCTGGTACAATTGTTCTACTATGGGTGGTTTTTCAGAAGGCTGGCATTTTACTCGCCCCCTATCAAAGATAGCTCCCAGCAACATCCCGTAAGCGTCATCATCTGCGCGCGCGACGAGGCCGCCCGCCTCGTCACCCATCTGCCCGGAGCCCTCGTCCAACGCTATCCCAGCACCCACGAAGTGATCGTCGTCAACCACAATAGCCAGGACGACACCCGTTTTTTGCTCGATGAATTCAAAAAGACCTTCAAAGGCCTTCATATCGTCAACCTGGAACACGACGCCCTCGGCATTCCCGGTAAGAAATATCCGCTGAGCATGGGCATCAAGGAAGCGCTGTATGAGATCGTGCTGCTCACTGATGCCGACTGTGTCCCTGCCACCGAATTCTGGATCCAAAAGATGCAGGATGCCTATAGACCCGGCATCGATGTGGTATTGGGCTATAGTCCTTATAAGAAGGGGGCGGGGATGCTCAATAAGCTCATCCGTTTCGACACCTTCCATACCGCCCTGCAATATTTTTCCTATGCCCTGGCCGGTGTACCTTATATGGGTGTGGGGCGTAACCTTTCGTATAAACGGGAGATATTCTTCAAGAACAAAGGTTTCTCTGCGCTTAACCACGTACCCGGCGGCGATGACGATCTGTTCATCAACAAAGTGGCCACGAAGACCAACACGGCGATCGTCATCGATCCCGATACCTATACCCTCTCCGAACCCAAAAAGACCTTTGGCGAATGGTTCAGACAGAAATCCCGGCATTACACCACCGCCAAATATTACAAACCGCTGCATAAATTCCTGCTGGGGCTCTATTCTGCCAGCCTTTTTCTCTTTTATCCGCTGTTCATCGCCAGCTTGTTCTTCAGTTGGAGGATCGCCCTGGCAATATTCGGCCTTCGATTCCTTTTCCAGGCCCTTATCTTCAATCGGACCATGCGCGCACTGGGCGAAGAAGACCTCTTTCCCCTTTGGTGGTTGCTGGACATCTGGATGTTCTTTTACTATCTCATCTTTGCTTCTACGTTATGGAAAAAGCCCAGGAAGGATTGGAAATGATCCGGCATTTCTTCGCGGATTTCACCCCCCGCCAGCTCGGGCAGCTCACGGCGCTGGACAGCTTATACCATGAATGGAACGAAAAGATCAACGTCATCTCCCGAAAAGATATCGATAGCCTCTACGAAAAACATGTCCTGCATTCGCTTGCGATCGCCGCGGCGTTTACCCTCGCCCCCGGCATGGACGTGATCGATATCGGCACCGGCGGCGGCTTCCCCGGCATCCCCCTTGCGATCTTTTTCCCCGACACCCGCTTTCATCTCGTCGACAGCATCGGTAAAAAGCTCAAGGTCGTGGATGCCGTGAGAGAAGGCATCGGTCTCACCAATGTCTCCACGCGCCATATCCGCGCGGAAGATATCAAAGACCGGAAATTCGACCTCGCCGTCTCCCGCGCCGTCGCCCCGCTCAAAGACCTCTGGGCCTGGTCCCGCCCCCTGCTCAAAAAGCCGGACCGCTCGCGCCCCGCTGACTCGGACGTCAGTCCGGCTTCTACCCCTTCTGGTCTCATCTGTCTCAAAGGAGGCGACCTCGCCGCCGAGATCTCCGCCAGCGGCACCCGTCCCCGCATCATGGAAGTCTATGAACTATTCCCCCTTGAAGAATTCCGGCAGAAATACCTCCTGCAAGTGCAATACCAATAAGGTAGCGCTCCGGGCTATCCGCCGGAGGCCCGGTATAAGATTATTACCACATCGTGGTATTGTTAAAACGCCAAATCAATAGACATTTGCAATATGAATATATCTGTTTGCATTGTAGATGATAACAAAGACATCCGCTCTGCCCTCGAACAGATCATCCTGATGGCTGAAGGCTATACCTTGGCCGGGTCCTTTGCAGACGCCGAAGAAGCCCTGCAGAAGATCCCCGCCGTGAAACCCAACGTTGTCCTCATGGACATCAACCTCGGAGATGGAGAGAGTGGCATCGATTGCGTCCGGGCACTGAAACCGCAATATCCGGAGATCTTGTTTATGATGTGTACCATCTATGAGGAAGATGAAAAGATCTTCGAAGCCCTCAAAGCCGGCGCCAACGGCTATATCCTAAAGAAAACGGCGCCAGGTAAACTACTCGACTCCCTCCGTGAACTTCACGAAGGTGGCGCCCCTATGAGCAGCCAGATCGCGCGCAAGGTCGTGAACGCCTTCCAGTCCAGGACGACACCCGAAACCATCGGCCCCAACACCGCCACCAAAGCGATCATCAGCCTCCTGTCCAACCGCGAGAACGAGATCCTGGAATTATTGGCCCAGGGCATGCTCTATAAAGAGATCGCCGGCCGGCTGTTCATCAGCCAGGAAACAGTTCGCAAACACGTGTATCATATTTACGAAAAACTACATGTGAATAACCGTGTCGAAGCGATCAACAAATTCTACGGGAGATAAATACCACTTCGTGGTATTTTTTGAGCGGCCGGCCCCCTCTACCTTTGTGCCCGGGCTGTTTGCTTCAAATACAATTAGTCATTTCACCTTATCTATGAGAGCCTTGAAAGAATTTGAAGAATGTATTTGCTAAACTAAAGGCCCGGTCGTTCGACCGGGCCTTGGTTTTTTATGCCGGAACGCCTCCGGCGTTTTTAGTTGGAACATCCGCCCGTTAGGGCGAATCTCTTTATTCTACCAATTCAATTCCAGCTTATTGTTCCTCCGATCGACATCCGCCATCCGCTGCGAAGGATCGATCTCCACAACTTTGATATCGGTCAACCGGTGGTTTAGCTCGAAAGTATAGGTCGGCGAGGTCCATTTCCACGGCTCGAAAGTGGTGCGGGGAATGCTGTGGTCCTCCACCGGCTTGCTCCCGAACATGATATACTGCGGGATATACGCCATCTCTTTGCTCCCATCCCTGTACGTCATAACGACATCCAGCGGCATTGGCATATAACCCACCATTTTCAGCCGGACCTTCGCCTTCCCACCTTCTTCCCAAAGGCTGTCGATACTATAATCGATGGTCTTGGTCGTGCTGATCCAGTATTCTTTATACCAGTCCAGCTTGACGCCGCTAACCTTCTCGGCTACCCGCATGAAATCACTGGCATTGGGATGTTTGAACCGCCATTCCCGATAGTACTCATGAAGTATGCGATCCCGTATGGAGTCGCTGACGATATACCCCAGCTGCTCGAGGAACATCTCGCCTTTGAAATAGGAACCGATGCTGTACGCAAGATTGGTATTGAAGTGGTCGGCGTGTGTGGTCAGCGGCTCCTCCAGATGCATGCTCACCAGCGCAAAATACTGGCTATAGGCCACACCGTGATCCACGGGCTCCTCGGCCTCATCTTCGGCCACCAGGTCTTTCCAATGTTGCTCGTCCGGATGCAGCCGTGCCATCTCGCGGTGATAAAAAGCGGTGACGCGGTGTTCCGCATAGCTGGTAAAGCCTTCGTCCATCCAGGCATACATCGATTCGTTGGTTCCCAGCATGCCCTGGTACCAGCTATGCATCCATTCATGAAAAGCTCCACCCAGGCCGGGCCCCGCCAGCAACGTGGCCATCGGATACTCCATGCCGCCATCACCCCCATGCACAAAAGAATATTGTTTCCACGGATATTTCCCAAAGGTCTTTTCCATATACGGAAGCACGATCACCGCCGCATCGGCCAGTGTATTCCAGGCGGTGTCGGCCTGCGGGTTATGATCCTGGTTCTTGTAGACGACGTTGATCGTCGGGCCACCCGGGATCCGCCTTACCAGGTGATGGTATTCCGGATCGGCAGCCCACATGAAGTCATGGACATTGGGCGCTATGAGATGCCATACCAGTTTCGCGCCGGCCGGACGGACGACCCTGGTCCCCGGCTCCTCATAACCATAACCTACCTGCGCCGCATTCTCCAGATAGCCGGTTCCGGCCACCAGGTATTTCCTGTCGATGGAGATCGTCACATCATAATCCCCCCAGACACCATAGAACTCGCGGGCGACATAGGGCGTCGGGTGCCATCCTTCATAATCGTATTCGCACATTTTCGGATACCACTGGCTCATGGAATAGCGAACCCCCGTCTGCGGGTTGTCGCGTCCACTGCGCCGGACCTGCAGCGGCACCTGTGCCTCGAACTGCATGGAGAAGGTCACCGAGCTATGGGGCAGGATCGGCCGCGTAAGCTCCACTTCGAGGATCGTCTCCTCTTCTTTATACGGCTGCGCGACACCGTTCATCGTCAGTGAAAGCACTTTTTGATACCCGATCTCATCCGGCTTCAGGTTCAAAATGCGGTCCTTGACCCGGGGATCCCAGTCCTGCACTTCGTGCCCATGCCGTCCATAGGTGATCTTACCCAGTTCCCGGCTGCGGTTATCCATCATGCTGCCCGGCTGAAAGGCATTCCAGTACAGGTGATAAAAGACCTTGAAGAGCGTATCCGGGCTATTATTGGTATAGACCAGGGTCTGGCTCCCCGTGAACCGGTTAGTATTTACATCCATGTTGATGTTCATGGTATACTTCACCCGTTGCTGCCAACGGTCGGGTTGTGCCGATACCCCTACGGAGTAGCAGATGATCACCCCGAGGAGAATGCTTCTTTTTGTCATAGTATGTTCTATGTGCCGGAAATGCGCTTTCGAAAAATTAGCGCATTTCCGGCAAAGCGCTAATGATTGTGAACTTCGTCGGACCTGCTTAGAACTTCGACCCGAGCCACTGGCTCGGCTCTCGTTCGGGCCCTTCGTAAAGCTCGGGCCCAGTCCTCCTCGTTCGCGGGCTTCGCTACGCTCGCCCGTGGACGAAAACGCTATCGCGTTTTCAAGGTAGGTCCGGCATCGCAGCCCGGACCATGTTTACAGCGTTTTACTGTCCTTCAACAGCACCCCTCCGGCGCTGAATGTCAGATTCCTTTTCTGAATATCGCTCTTCTGCACCAGCAGGATGTACTGCGTCTGACTTCCCGGTAAATACTTTACCGTTACGGTGCGGAGCTCCCACTCGGCACTGGCATAGAGGCTTTTCGACAGGCCATCCTTTACAGCCACAGGAAGCGCATCCTTCGCGATGGTTTTCGTTGATCCCTGCCATTGCCCGTCCTTGCTGTATCGTGCCACCATACGATCCGAACCAAGCGTAAAAACCGCCTGGAACGCCGAGACTTTATCCGACCAGGACACATCCTTGGCGTCCGGATATTTTATCTTGAAAGAATCGGTGACCGCACCGGGCAAAGAACGGAACTGTGCATGAGCACTGGTAGTTGCGAGCAGGGCTACAAAGCTAAGTAGCACGAAAAAGGTCTTCGTCATAAAAGGTATATTTAAGTTATCGTTCACATTATAGTCTTCGTCACACGGCATCATCCGCATCATCCGCATCATCCGCATCATCCGCATCGTCCCCATCATCCCCATCGTCCCCATCATCCCCATCGTCCCGCGTCCTTCGGCGACCGCCGTGGTCTCCGCGCGCTATTCGTCATCGTCCGATGTACCGGCACCCTCGTCCTCCACCTCGCGCGTTCGCCCATCGCTCCGCCCCTCCACCACGATCACGATCTCCCCCTTGACGCCCTTCTCCCGGAAATACGCCCCAACCTCGTCCAGCGTACCCCGCTGGTTCTCCTCGAAGACCTTCGTCAGCTCCCGGCTCACACAACACCGCCTGTCCCCGCCAAAATACCGGCCCATCTCTTCCAGCGTCTTCACCAGCCGCATCGGCGATTCATAAAAGACCAGCGTCCGGATCTCCAGGGCCAGCTGCTTCAGCAAGGTCTGCCGTCCTTTCTTAAGTGGTAAAAACCCTTCAAAGGCAAAACGGTTCATTGGCAACCCACTATTTACAAGCGCGGGGACAAAAGCCGTAGCCCCCGGCAGACATTGCACCACGACACCAGCCTTAATGCATTCGCGTACGAGCAAAAACGCCGGGTCCGAAACACCAGGCGTGCCGGCATCCGTCAACAAAGCCATCTTCTTCCCTTGTAAAAGTTGATCGACCAGATGATGCAGGACCCTATGCTCATTATGTTGATGATACGGCGAAAGCGGCTTGACGATCTGATAATGATTCAACAGCCGGGACGAGTTCCGGGTATCCTCGGCCAGGATCAAATCGACCTGCTTCAACACTTCCAACGCCCTGAGCGTAATGTCCTGCAAATTACCAATGGGAGAAGGAACAAGGTAGAGCAACGAAAAACGGTTTTATTTCTTAAATGTCTGTGAACTTAGTTCACGAACGAGGCTACGCCTCGTTTAGAGTAGTCTCGAAGTATTCCATCACGGGGTTGGCCAGGAGCTTGCGGCTGGCCTCTTCTGCGATCCGCCGGGCTTCATCGGCGGAAGCCGCTTCGATCTGCAGCGAGATACTCTTTCCGATCCGCACATCGCTTACACTCCGGATACCGAGATTTTGCAGGCCGCCCATCACCGCCTTTCCCTGCGGATCCAGTAACTCCTTCAACGGCATAACTTTAACCTGAACAGAAAAGGTCATGTTGTACGCTTTTTGATTTGAGCCCTCGGGCCCAATGTAAAAAATAGCCCTCGGGCTCAAATCAGCTAATGATTGGCCTTCGGCCGACGGGCATGTCGCCCGTCTTGAGCCACCAAAGATACGATAATATAAAAAATGAACACAGCCGGCACCGCAAGCCATCTCAAAAACACTGCCGACACCACCGCCAACGCCAGCAGGATCAGCTTGGGCCAGTTGCCGCGGATACTATAATCGGTAAATTTCAGCGCCATCAGCGGGAGATTGCTCGTCATCAACCATGCCATCAGCAGGATGAGCACATATAATACCCATTTGTTGGTGATAGCAGCGACAACCATGGGATTCGTCGTATACCAGGAGATCAGCGGAAGCGAGGCAATCAGCAGACCCGCCGCCGGCGTAGGCACGCCCTTGAATCCATATTGCTGTGTATCGTCGATATTGAAACGGGCCAGCCGGTAGGCGGCAGCGCAGGGAAACACCAGCGCAGGCAGCAACCAACCCACGGATACGTCCAACCCATCCTCCTGTCCCGCAAAGCTCAGCCGCAACAGCTGATACAGGATCATGCCCGGCGCTACCCCGAAACTGACCACATCGGCCAGTGAATCCAACTGCTTGCCCAGCGGAGATGTAGCCTTGAACAGCCGGGCCACCAACCCATCCAGGAAATCTACCAGCGCAGCCAACCCGATAAAGAGCGAGGCCAGCCAGATCTTCTCCGGCGTCCCGACATATTGCGTCCCATCGGGATTGTTGACGATCATAATGCCATTCTGCAAGATCAGGATCACCGCGATACAGCCAAAGAATAAATTCAATAGTGTGAATAGGTTAGGAATCCATTGTTTATTCATAGCGGGAAATTACTTATTTATTTGCTCATCACCGCTTCTATCTCCTCTATGGTAATCGGAACATGCGCCATCAAATCGACATTCCCATTCGCCGTGATCCAGACATCGTTCTCGATGCGGATACCCAGCTGCTCCTCCTCGATATAGATGCCGGGCTCGATCGTCAGCACCATCCCCTCGCGATAAGGCTCGTTCCCCGACCCAACATCATGCACATCGATACCCAGATGATGCGAGACCCCATGATACATGTACTTCGTATAAGCCGGGTTCTCCGGGGTCTGATTCCTGAGATCGGCTTCCGTCAACAATCCAATCTTCAAAAACGTCTTACCGGCCTCTTCCCCTACCTGCCGTTTATAATCCGCCGGCAATAATCCCGGTCTTAACAATTGTTTTGCAAAACGGTGCAGATATAAGCAGGCATTGTAGACTTCCGCCTGCCGCGCCGTGAACCTGCCGTTCACCGGCACCGTGCGTGTGAGATCGGCGCTATACCCGCCATACGACGCTCCAAAGTCCATCAGCACCAGCTCCCCACCGCGGCATTCCTGGTTATTGCCGATATAATGCAGCGTCCTCGCCCTGTCCCCACTGGCAATAATGCTCTCATAGGCCGGACCATTGCTTCGCCGGCTCAGAAAGCCCCGATAGATCTCCGCCTCGATCTCGTATTCCATCACCCCTGGCTTGATAAGCCGCAATAATGAGTGGAACGTTTCCCCGGTGATATCCGCCGCCTTCTGCATGAGCCCGATCTCGGCGGCAGTTTTGATCGTCCGCAGGTCCCGCAGGATCTTCGCGCTACGGCGATAGGTATGTAAAGGATAGTTGGCCCGTACCTCGGCGATATACCGGTGCTCCCGTGAGAGCAGGGGCCCCGTTCGGCGATCATGCTCGTTGGAGTTGAGATAGATGCTATCGGCCATGTGTATCCATTGCTGCAAAAGGCTGTCGATCGTGTCCAGCCAAAGGATCGTCCGGATACCCGAGATCTTCCGGGCCTCCTCCGCCCGTAAGCGTCTGCCGTCCCATTTCTCCTTGAGCTCGTTTGGGCGCATCAAAACCAGCACCTCGCGGTACCTCTCGTCGGGATGACCGGGGAACAACACCAGCATCGTATCCTCCTGCCAGATACCCGAAAGCCAATACAGATCGCTGTTTTGCTTAAAAGGATAATGCGCGTCGGCATTGCTGCCCACCTCGTCGTTGCTCACGAAGATGGCAATCGCATTCCCGCCGGGCATTCCCGCCGGACCGTTGGCACCCCTCTGACTTGAATGCCCGTCCGGCTTCCGTCCCTCCCCGTCGGACCGCTGGCGCCCCTCTGCCGCTTCCATCGCCACGGTGAATCGCCGCCTGTTCTCCGTAAATAATTCCGGTTTTTCTGGAAAATACCGCATTCGCTAAAGATTTTACGCCGGCTCCGCCGGCTGAGCTAAAAATTTCGGACCGCCCGCGCCCCTGCCGTCGGACCACTGGCACCCCTCACCACCGGGCCGTCCGCACCCCTCTGTCTTGGGCGCGTGCCCGGCTTCCGCCCGTCCGGCTTCGGCAAATTTATGGATTGATCATTAAATGGCCGGTTTCAGCCAAAAACCTCATAAACTAACAGCCGTTAGTTTAGCAATATTTTAACCAACCCAGGCCGTATTTTGATAACTTCTAATTTTGACCCCCTTTTCGACCATGCTATAGAAAAATTTAATTTTAGCTTTGCCACAAACAAACGATCGCGTCATATGTCAGTGCCAGTCTTCACTACGCCGGCCCGCCAGCTGGTCCGGTTCGGTTTACATCTAGCCGATACGCTACACTACCAACTGTCTCCTCAGGAGCTGGAACAAGATTGCCTTCGCCGTAACGAAGGAGTGCTGAACGATACCGGCGCCCTGGTCATCAACACCGGCACCTTCACGGGCCGTAGTCCCAAAGACCGCTTCATCGTCCGCGATGATAAAACCGCCTCCGCGGTGCACTGGAACGATTTCAACCAGCCCATCGACGAGACGTATTTCACCCGCATCTTCTCCTGCGTGACGGCCTGGCTCAACCGGCTCCCCGAGGTCTATGTACGCGATAGCTACGTCTGCGCCGATCCCCGTTTCCGTCTCAACCTCCGCGTCACCACCGAGACGGCCAGCGCCAACCTTTTTGCCCATAACATGTTCCTCCGGCCCACGGAAGAAGAGCTGGAGAACTTCCGGCCGGACTGGCACATCTTCTTCGCCCCCGGCCTCCAGCTCGACCCCGCCCAATGCGGCACCCGCAGCGGCAACGCCGTCGTGATCTCGTTCCGCCATCGCCTCATCGTGCTCACCGGCACGGGCTATACAGGCGAAATAAAAAAATCCGTTTTCACCATCCTCAATTTCCTGCTTCCCCGCGAAGAGCATGTGTTGAGCATGCACTGCGCCGCAAACAAAGGTCCCGCGGGCGACACGGCCCTGTTCTTCGGTCTCAGCGGCACGGGTAAGACTACGCTGAGCGCAGATCCTTCCCGCAGTCTCATTGGCGATGACGAACACGGCTGGGGCGCCGACAACGTCTTCAATTTCGAAGGCGGCTGCTATGCGAAATGCATCAACCTCAGGGCAGAAAAGGAACCCCAGATCTTCGGGGCTATCCGCCCCGGCGCCCTCGTCGAGAACGTCCGGTTCCATCCGGGAGCCGACACGAACCGCATAAATTTCGACGATGGTTCCATTACAGAAAATACCCGGGTCTCTTATCCCCTGGATTATATCGCCAACGCGCTCGAGCCTGCGATTGGTGCGTCGCCGGGCAATATCTTTTTCCTCACCTGTGATGCATATGGCGTTTTACCGCCCATCTCCCGGCTGACGCCGGCACAGGCCATGTACCAGTTCATTTCGGGCTATACGGCAAAGGTTGCCGGTACCGAAACGGGTATCACGGAACCCAAACCCACGTTCAGCGCCTGTTTTGGCGCCCCCTTTCTGCCGCTCCACCCCGGCCGGTATGCCGAGCTGCTGGGCGACAAGATCCGGCGGCATGGCGTCAAGGTCTGGATGGTCAACACCGGCTGGTCCGGTGGCGCCTTCGGCAAAGGCCAGCGCATGTCCCTCGCCTATACCCGCGCCATGATCACCGCCGCCGTGAACGGACAGCTCGACAATGTTCCTTACACCCGTCATCCGGTCTTCGGGATGGCCATGGCAACCTCCTGCCCCGGCGTCCCGCAACACCTGCTCGACCCGCGCAATACCTGGGAAGACCCCAGGGCGTATGACGAAATGGCCGGTAATCTGGCCGATTGGTTCAATAAAAATTTTGAAAAGTATGCCTCCGGCGTTACAGAAGAGATCCTGCAGGCAGCCCCTCAACGCGGATAACCAAAAAAAATTATTAAGTTTTTTTTAATAATTAAAAGAAAATACAGAACTTGGCGCGTCGTCTTCGATTGTTTGCCAAAACTAACTCCATCATTTACCTGGTGGGGTTTTTTGTTGCCCGGCCGTCGTTGCAGCGCAAAATACCGCCGGCCGTGCAACCGATTATGATGGGCCTTCGGCCAGCCGACCCGTGGTCGGCCCTGGGGGCCTTCGGTTCCCCAGCAAAATACCTCGGCCCCAAAACCGCTAATGATTGTCCTTCGGACAGGCGACCCGTGGTCGCCTCCGGCCCAGCCCCCACCCGCCATCAGAACAACCCATACAACTGCGAATCGATCCGCGTAATGATCTCCCCCAGATGCTCCTCGTTCTCCGGAAACTTATTCTTGTCGATATCCACGATCAGGAGCGGCCCCTCTTTGTACCCCTCGATCCACTTGGTATAGAAATCGTTCAACCGTTTTAGATAGTCGAGCCGGATATTCTCCTCGTACTCCCGGCCCCGCTTCTGGATCTGCGCCACCAACGTCGGCACCGAAGCCTGAAGATAGATCAGCAGATCAGGCGGCTGCACCATCCGCTTCAGTGTCTGAAAGAATTGAAAATAGTTGTTGTAATCCCTTTTGCTCATCAACCCCATCTCGTGAAGGTTCGGCGCGAAGATATGCGCGTCCTCATAGATCGTCCTGTCCTGGATCACCGTTTCCGTCCCGCTGTGTATCTCCAACAGCTGATTCAGCCGGTTGTTGAGAAAAAAGATCTGCAGGTTGAAGCTCCAACGCGGCATGTCCTCATAAAAATCGTTGAGATAGGGATTGTGGTCCACGTCTTCGAACTGAGGTATCCACCGATAGTGTTTGCTCAGCATTTCGGTTAGGGTAGTCTTTCCGGCGCCGATATTGCCGGCCACGGCGATATGTTTTGGCTTTTTATTTTTGGTCATACGTTAGATCGTTATTGTGCCGGAAATCCGCTTCAGAGAAATTAGCGGATTTCCGGCAAAGCGCTAATGTCTGTAGGCCTTCGGCCCGCACCACTGGTGCGGCCCTCGGTCGCGGGCTTGCGCCCGTGGACGAGCCGCCCCCGGCGGCTCAATAATATTTCAACCCCATAGTTTCCTGTGCCAGTCTGATCGTCGCCTGTGCGCTCACCCGGGCCTTGGCCGCTCCCTGCTCCATCACGCGCCGAAGATAGGGTATGTCGTTCTGTATCGCCTCCGCTTTTTCCCGGATCGGCCGGATAAAATTTACCATCCCTTCCGCCAACGTTTTCTTCATGTCTCCATACCGGATCGTCCCCGCCGTATAATCGGTCTCGAAAGCCGTAACCGTCTCCGCCGGAGCCACGAGCCGCAACAACTGAAAGAGATTGGCCACCGCATCCGACATCGGCGCACCCGGCTCCGCCGGACCGCTATCGCTCTTGGCTTTCATGATCTTTTTCCGGATCGTCTCGTCGTTGTCGCTCAGGTAGAGTGTCGCCATCTGGTTCTCGCTCTTGCTCATCTTCCCCGCCCCGTCGAGACTCGGTACCCGTGCCAGCGACTCGCCAAAGTTGAAAGCATAAGGCTCAGGGAATATGTCTCCGCCATATCGGGTGTTGAACCGGTGCGCATAGTCCCGGGCGATCTCCAGGTGCTGTTCCTGGTCCTTACCTACGGGGACCAGGGTCGCCCGGTGCAGCAGGATATCCGCAGCCTGCAGCACAGGGTAGGTCAGCAGGCCGGCATTGACATTATCCGGCTGCAAACGGATCTTGTCTTTAAAGGTCGGCGTCTTCTGCAATTCACCGACATAGGCGAGCATGTTAAAGAACAGATAAAGCTCCGCCGTCTCCGGCACATGGCTTTGACAATAAAACGCTACTTTATCCGGGTCCAGCCCGCAGGCGATATTCTCGGCCATCACCCGGCGCACCTGCGTCGCCAATTCCCGGGTGTCCGTCATGGTAGTCAACGCATGCCAATCCGCAACCATGAAATAACACGTATACTGGTCCTGCATCCTGACATAATTGCGCACCGCCCCGAAGTAATTCCCCAAATGCAGGAATCCCGTAGGCCGGATGCCGCTCATAACGATCTCATTCTTTTTTTCCATACAATGTGGCCCGTCGAACCTGACTTTGACGGAAGCGCGAAGATAGCTATTTTTGTCCCAAAGCACCCGCATGGAAGTCAATGACGCACTGATCGATAATCTTTCCAACCTGGCTCGCCTGGAATTCAACGCCGTTGAAAAGGAAGCGATTAAACACGATCTGCAACGGATGATCCAGTTCGTGGAAAAATTGGGCGAACTCGATACTACCGGCGTCGACCCCCTGCTGCACATGAGCCCCGAGATCAATGTGCTCCGGGACGACACGCCTGCCGGCTCCGTCAGCCGCAAAGAAGCCCTGGCCGGCGCACCCGCCACCGACGGCAGGTATTTTGAAGTCCCGAAAGTTATCAGAAAATAATGCTAACCACGTCAGTAATTAGTCCCGCCGGAGCTCCCCCCATTATCCACCTCAAGGACATCCGCAAAAGCTATCTTATGGGGAAACAGGCGCTGCCCGTCCTCAAAGGGGTCTCGCTGGATATATTCAAGAACGAATATGTCGCCCTCATGGGTCCTTCGGGTTCGGGGAAAAGTACGCTGATGAATATCCTGGGCTGTCTCGACACCCCGACCTCCGGGCTCTATGTCCTGAACGCGCAGGACGTTAGCCGCATGACGGACGATGCTCTTGCCGATGTCCGCAACATCGAGATCGGTTTCGTCTTCCAGCAATTCAACCTGCTGCCCCGGCTCACCGCCGTGGAGAACGTCGCCCTACCCCTCGTTTATGCCGGCGTACCCCGCAAGGAACGCCTGGAACGGGCCATGGCCGTACTGGAAAAAGTCTCGCTGGCGGATCGCAGCACTCACCGGCCCAATGAACTCTCCGGCGGCCAGTCCCAGCGCGTAGCCATCGCCCGGGCCCTGATCAATAACCCCTCCCTCATCCTGGCCGACGAGCCCACCGGCAATCTCGACACCAAGACCTCTATCGAGATCATGGAAATCTTCACCGGCATCCAGGCCGCAGGCAACACCGTCGTCCTCGTTACGCACGAAGAAGATATCGCCAACTATGCACACCGTGTCGTACGGTTACGCGACGGGGTCATAGAAAGCGACCGGCAGCGGGCGACCGCCGCCGTTACCTCGTGATCCAAAAATCGCCCGAAACGCGCGTCCCGCGTCCCGGGCAAAAAACATCTTTCCCATGGCTACCAGGATCTATACCAAAACGGGCGACAAGGGCACCACCTCCCTCATCGGCGGCACCAAAGTCCCCAAAAGCCATCTGCGCATCGAAGCTTACGGGACCGTAGACGAACTGAATTCGTTCATTGGCCTGCTCCGCGACCAGCTCGCCCAGGCGGGAAAAGCCGCCAGCATCCTGGCTTCGCTCCAGGGTCACCCGTCATCAGGCGGACACACATCATCGGGCGAACGCCTGCCCCCCGCCGGATCGGTCCCCCCACCCGGCACAACGAAACCCCCGACAGGCGAAAACCCGGCATCCGGTCTCGAAACCATCAGCGCCGGGCTCCTGGAGATCCAGGACCGCCTGTTCACCATCGGCTCCTCGCTGGCCTGCGACCCGGAAAAAGAACCCAAGCTCATGATCCCCGATCTCAAAGAAGACGATATTACAGCGCTGGAAAAGTCTATCGATCAAATGGACAACGTCCTGCCCGCCATGAAGTCCTTTGTGCTGCCGGGGGGACATATAGCCGTTTCCACCACCCATGTCGTCCGCTGTGTCTGCCGCCGCGCCGAACGCTGCTGCGTCCGCATGCAGGAAGAAGGGCTCTTCGTAGAACCCCTGGTAATCCGGTATCTAAACAGGCTCAGTGATTATTTTTTTGAGACGGCGCGTTATACTGCTCACCAGCTGAAGGTGGAAGAGCTCCCGTGGAAACCTAGAACAAGCTAATTATCAACCATTTACAATCAATCCATCCTTCATATGCAACACCCGGTCGCTCATCCGGGCGAGCTCCTCGTTGTGCGTAACGATCAAAAAGGTCTGTTGGAACCGGTCGCGCAGATCGAAGAACAGCCGATGCAATTCTTTTGCATTGGCCGTATCCAGGTTGCCCGTGGGCTCATCGGCAAATACGATGTCGGGGCGGTTGATCAATGCCCGGGCCACGGCGACACGCTGCGCCTCCCCCCCTGACAAGGCGCCGGGTTTGTTGTCGACACGATGCCCTACACCCAGCACTTTAAGCAGTTCCAGTGCCTCGTCTTCTACCTCCCGTTTACGTCGCCCCGCGATCCAGCCGGGAATGCACACGTTCTCCAGAGCGCTGAACTCCGGCAGTAAATGGTGGAATTGAAAGACGAACCCGATATGCCGGTTACGAAAAGCCGCCAGCGGCCGGCCGCGCAGCTCGTGCATTTTTTTATTTTGAAGGTAGATCTCCCCTTTAGCGGGCTCGTCCAGCGTGCCAAGGATATGCAGTAAGGTGCTCTTGCCCGAACCCGAAGGCCCCACGATGCTCACGATCTCACCTTTTGCAATGCCCACATCCACCCCCTTGAGCACCCATAAGTCCCCGTAATATTTTTCTATTCCCTTGGCTGTTAACATACTATTGAAAATATGGATACAAGTTTACGGTATAATTGGAGTAGTTCCGCGACTTCCGGCAAGAATGTAAAGTATAAATTTGGAAAAATCATTTTAAAAATTACTTTTGCGGAAAATTAAGAACGATGTTTTGGACACTTGAATTAGCCAGCTATCTGGAAGACGCACCCTGGCCGGCTACAAAGGATGAACTGATCGACTACGCTATTCGTTCCGGTGCTCCCATCGAAGTTGTAGAGAACCTGCAGGAACTGGAAGACGAAGGGGAAATTTACGAGGGCATTGACGATATTTGGCCCGACTACCCTTCACAAGAAGATTTCTTTTTCAACGAGGATGAGTACTAACAAACCATAAAAAAGCGCCCCGCAGGGCGCTTTTCTTTTTGATAAACTATTTCTCCATTTGGTTGATCACCGCTTCCGTAACCCCGGTGAACGAGAACCCCCCGTCGTGAAACAGGTTCTGCATCGTCACCATCTTCGTGAGATCGCTGAATAACGTCGCCAGATAACCTGCACACTCATCAGCCGAAGCATTACCCAAAGGGCTCATCTTCTCCGCATAGCTGATGAACCCATCGAATCCCTTCACGCCGCTGCCGGCTGTGGTCCGGGTGGGGCTCTGGCTTACCGTGTTGACCCGTACCTTCTTCTTCACCCCATAGTAATAGCCGAAACTCCTGGTCACACCTTCCAGCAAAGCCTTCGCATCCGCCATCTCGTTATAATCGGGGAACACGCGCTGCGCTGCGATATACGTCAAGGCCACCACGCTGGCGCCTTCATTAAGGGCATCCAGGTCCCAGGCCGTACGCAGCACACGGTGCAACGACATCGCTGAAATATCCAGGGTCTTCTTATTCCATTCATAGTCGATCTCCGTATAGCTCTTGCCCTTCCGCATGTTCAAGCTCATACCGATGCTATGCAGGATAAAATCGATTCCGCCGCCAAAATGCTTTACCGACTCTTCGAATAATTTTTTAAGATCATCCATGTTCGTCACATCAGCCCCGATCACCGGTGCCTTTACCGCCTCTGCCAATTTGTTGATCTCACCCATCCGCAAAGCCACCGGCGCATTCGTCAGCACCAGCTGTGCTCCTTCCTCATGACACTTTAAAGCCGTTCTCCAGGCAATGGAGTTCTCGTCCAGTGCTCCGAATATGATCCCTTTTTTCCCTTTAAGCAGGTTGTATGACATAGAATGAATTTTCCGCCAAATATAGTCTTTTATCGCCCAAACAATCGCACGGCCACGCCCACTACCAGTACCGTGTATACAATGATCAGCACAAAATTGGCAATGAGGAAAAGAAAGAACCTTGCCGCATTTTCCCTGGGCCGTATGATCCGTTGCAACCACCGGTTGAGATAGTACGCCGGAACCATCGACAGGATCAGCACCAGCAGGATCGATAGGGAACGTAGTCTCATGATAACACCATCTCCCGCGCATTCTCCAATGCCGCCGCCGTTGGTTTCTCCCCGCTCAACATCTGAGCTATAGCCGTTATGCGCTCATCCTGGTCGAGAACACGTATATTGGTTTGAATGGATTCGCCAATGACGGCCTTGTATACAAAATAATGGGCGTCGGCCTTCCCTGCGATCTGTGGCTGATGGGTGATACAGATCACCTGACGCCGTCTCGCCAGATTCTTGAGAATGATACCCACCTGCTTCGCGGCCTCGCCGGAAATGCCGGTGTCGATCTCATCGAATATCAACGTAGCCAGATCTACGGACTCTGCAACAAGAGATTTGATACACAACATCAGCCGGCTGAGCTCACCCCCCGAGGCCACCTTCCGGATCGGTTCAAAGCGGTTGCTCTTATTGGCATCGAACAGGAATTCGATGGTATCGGCACCAAACGTATTCAGCGCCACAGGCTGCACCTGTACCTTCAACCGTGCGTTGGGCATCCCCACCTGTTTCAGCAATTTATTGACCTGCTCCTGCAAAGGCTCCGCCTGTGCCTGCCGCCCTTTGGATAGAACGGCAGCCTTCTTTGTGGCCTCCTGCAATAATCGTTGCATAGCCGCCTCACCGGCGGCAATACCCGCATCGACCTGCAGCGAATCCTGCAATTTATGCTCCAGCTGCCGCCAGATTTTCAACAGCTCCGCTGTCGTCTGCACCCCATGCTTCTTCATGAGCTTGTATCCTGCCGACAACCGCCCATTGATCTCTTCGATCCGCTGCGGATCATAGTTTACCTCTTCGTTGATCCGCTCCACCTCGCCCGCAATATCCTGTAATTCTATCTGGGCCGATTGCAATCGCGCCGACAACCCGGATAGCTCGGCATGGAACGCCGAATAGCTTTGTAACGTATGGGTCAGGGACCGCAGCTGCTGCACCAGCGGTTGCTCACCTTCCTGTAGTTCATAGTAGATCTTCGACAAGGCCGTTTTGATCCCTTCCGAGTTGTTCAGCAACTTCAATTCCTGATCCAGCTCCTCCAGCTCGTTCTCCCGAAAAGCCATCTCGCTCAGCTCGTCAAACAGGAATTTATTGTAATCGAATGCCGCTGTCAGCTGCGTCTGTTGCTCTTTCAACGTGGCCAGTTCTCTCGAAGCGGCCTGCCAGTCCCGGTAGACACGCTGATAAGCATCCAGCGCCCCACCCTGACCGCTAAGCGCATCCAGCACCTCGCGTTGGAAATCGGATTCACCCAGTTCCAGCGTATCGAATTGCCTGTGCAGATCCACCAGCAAAGAGCTCAATTTTCGCAATTGCTCCAGATTCACCGGAGTGTCGTTGACAAAAGCGCGGGACTTCCCCGACGGCGCGATCTCCCGCCGGATCACAACCTCGCCGTCAGCGACATCGAGATCCTCGGCGGCAAAGAATGCCAGCACCGCCTTGCGGCCGCCCACCGCAAACACGCCTTCCACCACACATTTCCGGTCCCGCCGGAGCAGCACAGCCGTATCGGCACGGTCCCCGAGGATCAGCGATAAGGCGCCCATGAGAATGGATTTACCCGCCCCCGTCTCACCCGTGATGACATTCAGCCGTCCGGAAAAATCGATGCTCAGGTCGTCGATGATCGCGTAATTCTGTATGTGTATGCTTTTTAACATCCGCCCGGCAAATTAAGGATTTCGCACCATTGGTCACCCACAAAATTCCCACATCCTGTGGGTCCCTGAAACCAGCGGAAACCCGTTGAAGGACAACACTAGTCCCCTTTACACCGCGCGATCCCCGCCTTGGCCCGCTGATCGAGCGAGTTCTTATAATCGTGATCCTTCATATCGAGGCACCGTTTGAAATAAGCAACGGCTCTGGGCTTGTCCCCACGCTGTTCAAAGATATATCCCACCTGTAAGGCAGCCCGCGCAGCATAATATTCATGCAAACCCGCGCCCGTCCCGATGGTCGTCTCGTATGCCAAAATCGCTTCATCGCCCTGTCCCAGGCCGTCGTAGATCCGGCCCAGCCGGTACGCGTATTCACATTGCTCCACGGGGTCGGGAAAATCGGCCGGTCCATACGCCCGCAGCCCTTGCAACGCTTCGGCAAAATAGCCGCCATCGCTTAGTAGCCTCGCCTTCAGCAACACCCTATTCGGCCATCGGCCGCTCCGCGCTTCTTTCAACGCCTGCCGGTCCGCATCCGCCTCGCTCGACCCCTTCTGCAAAACCAGCTGCCGGCAGCTATCCGCCCGGGCCATCTCCCCATTGAGATAATAGTACCAGCTGAGCTTCTGCAAGACATCTTTGACATAGAATCTCCCCTTGAACCGCTGCAGGAACCGCGTCAGGTAAAAAGCGGCATCGGGCTCGAGATGGTTCAGCGCGGTATAACCCAGCTCCATGTCCCAAACCGGCATATCCATATAACCCGGCGCCCTGTTCATCCCCCGGATGATCTGCTGCGCCAGCGCACTCCGCTGGTCGTTGATACACAGGTTGGCATAGAGATAGGTAAATAGATGGTTGTTCTTCACATCCAGCCGGTGCTGCTGGATAAAATCAAAGACTTCCTTGTGTTTGTTCCCGATATAGAACTGCAGATAGAGATAGTAAAAGATCGCTTCATCGCGGAAGATCTGGGCATAACTATCACCGGCAGCCAGAAATTGCTCCAGCTGATGCATGCCACCCGACACCGTACCCTTGATACCCAGCAGGCTGCTCAGCCATTTATAGCCGTCGGGTATAGTGCCTGCAACGACCTCCATAGCCCCGCTGACCATCCCCGCGGGAGAAAAACCGGGGGATTGCTGCGCACACTCTTTGCTTTGGATAAAACTCCTGCGGAAATCCCAGGCAGCATCCCAGTTGTCGCCGAATTTGATCTGGATCGCCGCCCACTGAAAATGGATCACCGAACGCGTGAACAGATTAAAAGGCGAAGATTCAGGTCCTTGACTCATCCAATCCAGCCGGCGATCACGACGCTCTTTCCATGCAGCATATTGCGCCGCATCCTCGTTAAAAAAAAGCTGGAAAAAATCGATGTAGTTATCAAGGAAAAAAGGGATCAGATTATCCGGATCCCTTTTCTTCTCTGCCTCCAATAGCCGGCTCCCTTCGTCTAATCGTAATTCGATAATAGACTGGTAAGCGGCACGGCAGTTGTCATTAAAGTCAAAATGTTTTTGCCCGATGCACAGCACAGGGAGGAACACGAGGCATAGCTGGATGACCCGGACCGACACTATTTAACTTCGATAGCGTCGTTCAGCTCGTTGTCCACCAGGATCCGTCCGCAGTTCTCGCAAACGATGATCTTTTTGCGCTGCCGGATCTCGCTCTGACGCTGAGGCGGGATGGCATTGAAACAGCCACCGCACGCATCCCGCAACACCGGCACCACGGCCAGCCCATTGCGATAATTGCCGCGAATCCGGTCGTAAGAATGCAGAAGCCGGGGTTCAACCTTCTCGCGCGCTTCCTGCGACAGCTTGGTGAAATGTTTCTCTTCTTTTTCCGTGGTAGCGATGATCTTGTCGAGCTCATCCTTTTTGTTCTTCAGCACCGCTTCTTTGGTGGCGATATTCTTCTTGGCCTTTTCGAGCAGCTGCACCTTCTCGGCGATCTCCTCATTGGCATCCTTGATATGTTTTTCAGCCAGCTTGACTTCCAGTTGTTGCATCTCGATCTCTTTGTTGATCGCTTCGAACTCCCGGCTGTTCTTTACATTCTGGCTCTGCTTGTCATATTTTTTTATCAGCGTATCGGCTTCTTTGATCGCCTCTTTCTTTTGATTGATGAATTCCTGGATGCCGTTGATCTCTTCCTCGACACGCGTTTGACGGGCATGCAATCCCGTGATCTCATCTTCCAGATCACTTACTTCCATCGGCAGCTCGCCTTTGAGGATCTTGTACTCGTCCAACTTCGATTCGACTTTTTGGAGTGTCACCAGAGAAGTGAGCTTTTCCTCCACAGAGAATTCTTTTACGCTTGACATAAGTTGTTAATAATAATTTACCGGATTTGTTTTTACATCCGATTTGAGGATCGCAAAATTACGAAATTTTTCCCGCAAAACGTCAAAAAGCAGGTCAACAGTGAATTGCTCGCTTTCAAAATGACCGATATCGGCGATAACCAGCTGGCCGTTCGCGTCGAAAAACTCATGATATTTAACATCGGAGGTGATGTAAAAGTTGACTCCGGCCGATAATGCTTTGGAAATCAGGAAACTACCGGCCCCGCCGCACACTGCCACCCGTTTCACCGGCCGCCCCGTCAACTGGGTATGCCGCACCACCGGTACCATAAATGCCTGACGTACAAGGGCTAAAAAATCCTTTTCCGCCATTGCCCCGGATAATTCCCCGATAAGCCCCGACCCCACGTCCGGGTGCGAATTGGCCAGGGATACCAGGTCGTAAGCCACCTCCTCATAGGGATGTGCCGCGATCATGGCCGCGACGACCTGCCGGCTGAGATGTGCCGGCAGAATGACCTCCAGCCGGGCTTCCCTCTCGGTGTGACGGCTCCCTGGTTGCCCCACAAAGGGCTGGGTGCCCTCACCGCCCAAAAAGGTTCCTGCACCCTCCACCGCATAGCTGCATTCGCTATAGCCGCCGATATCGCCCGCCCCGGCGGCAAAAACCGCAGCCCGCACCGCCTCCAGATGATCCACCGGCACAAAGCAATAGAGTTTTTGCAGGACACCCTCCCGCGGCAATAATGGCCTGCCGTTCAGGATGCCCAGCCGGGACGCGATCCGGCCATTGACCCCACCGGCAACCACATTGTCAAGATTAGTATGGATAGCATAGATGGCAATATCCTGCTTGACGGCAGCGACCACCGTCCGCTCGATATAATTCCGGCCCGTGAGCCCCTTGAGCCCTTTAAAGATAATGGGATGATGGGCGATTATAAGATTACAGTTCCTCGCAATGGCCTCCCTGACGACCTCCTCCGTGGCATCCAGCGTCACGAGCATGCCCGTGCATTCCCACGACCCGCTCCCCGTGAGAAGTCCCGCGTTATCATACGATTCCTGGTACGAAGGCGGCGCCAGCGATTCGAGGAAACCAAGGATGGAAGAGATCTGCATAGTTGCTATTGTACGATCTGCTCGATATGGGTGAGTTTTCCTTCTTCATTGAAACCTTCCAGCACTACCCGGAACTTCCTGGTGATATCGTTGTTGAAGAAGTCGATATTTACCCGTCCGTTGTCTTTATCGGTGAGCACATATGGTTTCCAGTAAAGCGTCTTCCGGAGGTCCGCGCCTTCGTTAAGCGGTGAATTCTCCAGGTAGTTCGGGCTGTAGAATTGCCGGGGCATGGCATAACCAATGAGAAGGGCCCTGTCCAGCCCCTTGAAATTGGGGTCGTCCCCCCGTTTTTCGTCGCCGCCTCTCTTGGTATAGATGGAGATCACCCCGCCGGAACCACCGCCAAAGCCTACACCCGAGCCCGGTCGGAAGATCTTTACATAGGCGATATCTGTCACCGGGGTGCTCTGCAGCTGCTGGGCATCCGTTTGCATCTCATTGAGATAGAGCGACGGCCGGCCACCCCGCCAGGAAAGCGACGGCGTTCCGCCGGGTCCATTACCCGGGGTGATCTGCAACCCTGGGACCTTACCCTGCAGATACGTAAAGATATCCGGCATGGCCGCCGCCAGCGGATCATCGACCAGATCGTATTCATAGGCATCGCCACCGGCAAACATCCCCGAAGCATAACGGTCATCCATTTTTTCCGCCTGCGTTTTTTCACGGTGATGTACGGTCACCGCCTCCAGGGTCTTGACCTTTGCATCCTCTATGGGCCTCGCCCGCGCCGTCTCTACCGCGATGTACTTGTTGCGTCGCAGATAAGCCGAATCCTCCGCCGTCCAGCCATCGAAAGCGTTGGTCATCGGCCGGGCACTACGAGGGCCCTTGATCAGCCCCGTGTTGAAGGTAACCGCCGCTTCATTCGAAAGCGCCCGGTTGACGTTGAACTGATAAAAAGCCTTTGCCGTATCATAGAAAACCAGCCCCGTGACGCCAAATTTCGTACCCGCGATATGCGGGATCTGCAACATCTGCGTGCTGGAATCCCGCTTGCTCAGGATGACATTCAGCGATTCGTCCTTGGCGATCTTATACGGATCGACACCCAGGACATCTACCAGCACCGATAGATAATCTGATTCCCTGTTCTTTATCTTCGGGACCTGCCCCTGCGCCAACGCTTCCCATTTGAACCGGCGCCATCCATGCGTCATCATCACGAGGTCCAGCTGGCTGGTAAGGCTATCGGCCGTATGTGCAAAATAATAATAGGGATCATGTACATACCCACGGATCTCGCCGGTGAGCAGCATATGCGAGATGATATTGTCCTCATTGGGAAATTCGCCGTCTGCAGTAGCATCCGTGATCGCAATCGAACAATTGGCTTTTAAGGTATCCGGTACATCGATCTCCAGGGTGTTCTTACCCCTCCGCACCAGGCTCTTGGCTGTCATCGCGATCTCGGGCTGGAACAGGAAATCGTGGTTGTTCACGAAGATCACCCGCTCCGCCAGCGGAAGCATACCCGCGTTGAAAACGGTGAGCTGCAATACGCCACTGGGCAGCTGTCCCGTAGGGATGGTGCCGCCGCTCATAAAATTGTCTTCCAGGTTGATCTTGGCCTTGTACACCAGGTGCTGATGCATATGCGCGATGATCACAAGATGTTTCAGCTCGGGGCCGCCTTCGGAGCTGCGCGCTACTGAGAACAGCACTTTCTGATTTCCCGGCAATGCCCTGATCACAACACCTGTGCTCATCACATGCGGCAACCCCGTGCGATGTTCGTTTTTATGCTCATCCAGCCACACGGCCGTGAGCGAATCGCCTGTATCAGGGGTCAGCAGGAATTTGCCCATCCCATCATGCTCGGAAGTGAATGTCAGGATCTCTTTTCCGGTCTTGTCAAGCACGCTACCCTTGACGTTTATCGGAAAGCCAAACTGGTCTTCGGCCTTGAATGCCACCATACTCTCGACACCGGCTACAAGATCTCCGCCCTCGGGAAAGAACTGCAATTTGGTCTGACGGGGGATCAGCGTCACCGTCCCGGAGGAATCCAGCTTGTTATCGTAGATCTTGATATCCTTTTCAAAAAAGAAGGCGGTATCGAAATTCGTCATCCAGGTGGTATAGGCGCGGAAATGCAGATGCCTGGCCGTAAGCTTCGCCGGCAGATCGAAATTGCCCGCAATGCTCGATTCGCCGATAGGATATACCTTCCGCTGGATGATGGCGCCCGAAGGATCGCTCAGCTCCGCATAGAAATTCTTGCTGATCAGGGAAGGATCGGCCCCCGTAAAGAGATACCCCTTGAACCAAATGGTCTCACCCGCACTATACAGCTGTTTATCGAACTGCACATAGATCTTTTCCTGGGGATAATTGTTGGCATAAACATTCATCATGGAATCCAGCACCTGCGCCTTCAGCACCGCAGGAAAAAGCAGGGTGGCAAGAATAGGGAAAAAGAAATGAATTTTCTTCATAGGCTAAAATGCGCTTAATTTCGGAATGTTTTGGAATTCCCGCTAAGAAAAAAATGTTAAAATGATATTAACAAAGTCATCAAAAGAGCTTTACACCGAATATACCGATCGCATGCAAAAGATTGCCGATATCAAGTATTCGGCTGCCGTATTGCAGTGGGATCAGGAAACCTATCTGCCCCCCAGGGGTGCAGATTTCCGCGGTCGTCAGCTCGCCACCCTTTCCGAGATCGCGCACGAATGGTTCATTGATCCCACCCTGGGCCAGCTCTTGCAGGTCCTCAACGAACGCAGCGATCTGCAAGAGGACGAAAAACGCAATATCGCACTCAGCCTCGAGGACTACGAGAAACAAAAGAAATTCAGCCCTGCCTTCATCCGCCGCCTCAGCGAAGCCAGCTCCCGCTGTTTCCATGCCTGGCTGCAGGCCCGTGCCGCCAACTCCTTCGCCCTTTTCTCCGGTGAGCTCCAACATATGGTAGGACTAAAAAAAGAAGAAGCGGCGCTCGCCGGCTACGAAAAACATCCCTACAATGCCCTACTGGACCAATACGAAAAAGGTGCTACGGTGGATCTGCTGGACCGGGTGTTCAGCGAAGTCCGCGTCCCGCTCAAAGACATCCTCGATCGCATCGCCGGCCACCCCCAGATCGACGACACCTTCCTGCGGGGCGATTATCCCAAGCAAAAACAATGGGATTTCGGCATGGAACTGATCCGCCAGATGGGCTTCGATTTCGAAGCCGGGCGCCAGGACCTTTCCGAACATCCTTTTACCACCAGCTTTAACCCGCATGACGTCCGCATCACCACCCGGATCGACGAACGCGATTTCAGCCACATGACCTGGAGCTGTATCCACGAGACCGGTCATGCCCTCTACGAACAAGGCCTTCCGGCGCACTACTACGGGCTACCCCTGGGCGAGTTCGCCTCGCTCGGCATCCATGAGTCGCAGTCCCGCCTCTGGGAAAACAATGTCGGTAGAAGCGAACGCTGGTGGAGAACGATCTATCCCCGCCTCCAATCCGGCTTCCCCGGACAGCTCGGCTCTACATCCCTGGAGCGGTTCTTTAAGGGCATCAATAAGGTCCAGCCATCCCTGATCCGCACGGAAGCCGATGAGGTCTCATACCATTTTCATGTAATGATTCGTTATGAGCTGGAAAAACAGTTGATCCAGGGCGCCCTTTCCGTAGACGGTATCCCCGAATGGTGGAATGAGAACTACAAAACCTGGCTGGGCGTCACCGTACCGGACGATAAACGGGGGTGTCTGCAGGACGTTCACTGGAGCCACGGCAGCTTTGGCTATTTTCCGACCTATAGTCTGGGTAGCTTTTATGCCGCGCAGTTCTTTGCCACGGCCGAAAAGCAGGTGGCAGGTCTCGATGAAACCATCGGCAAAGGACAAACGGCACCTCTTTTGCACTGGCTTAGGGAAAGGATCCATCGCCATGGCCGCCGGTATACCAGTGAGGAATTGTGTCGGCAGGCGACCGGGAAACCCCTGGATATCAACTATTTTCTCGACTATTTGCTTGATAAATATGGTAATATCTACAATTTTTGAATATAAAAATCGTTGACCTATGAACCGCTTGTTGATCGCTGGCCTGGTCTTCTTCTTGTTCTTCTCCTGCAAGAAGTACATCCAGAAGCAAGAACAGAATGCCCTCGAAGCAGTGGTGACCAATGGACTTTGGTATGTCACTGGCTATGAACAAAATGACAGTAACATTACAGCTTCATTTTCAGGTTATCTGTTTAAATTTGACGCCAATAACACTGTGACGGCCACGCTTGGTACTGCGTCGACCTCCGGGCAATGGTCGGACAATATCAACGCCCGCACTGTTACCGCGAATTTTCCCGGCGCCACCGTACCACTCGTTTATTTGAACGAGATCTGGACCATCACGGACAGTTATACGGACAGTGTATCCGCCAGATGTGTAGATACAGTCAACCATACAACCAATATCCTGCAACTGAAAAAACAATAGCCCCGTACCCTGCGGAAGCACACCCTGTGCCTTTTCCATTGACCTAAACGATCAATTCGTTGATACGAAGACTACTTATGATCTCAGGCCTCCTGTTTGGGCTGCTGAACGCCAAGGCCCAGGCCCCGGTCGCCGATTTTTCCGCTACCCCGACCTCCGGCTGCGGTCCTTTGGGCGTCCGTTTTACGGACCTGTCGAGCAATAAACCCATCTTTTGGAGTTGGGACTTTGGGAATGGCAATGTTTCCAATGTCCAAAATCCCACCACAACATACGGCGCTCCAGGCACTTATAACGTAAAGCTCATTGTGCGTAATACAAGCGGCTCTGATGTCGTGGAAAAAGATGGCTACATTACCGTCTACCCCGGCCCGACGCCGCAATTCACGTCCAATCTGACCCTGGCCTGCGCTCCAGCGTCGATCCAATTCATCGACAAGTCAAATCCCGGACAGGGGTCCATTACTTCCTGGGCCTGGAACTTCGGCGACGGCTCCACATCCAGCCAGCAGAACCCAGCTCACACCTATTCCCAAACCGGCTACTATAACATTTCTCTTTCCGTCACCAACTCGGGCGGATGTTCAAACCCCATTACCCAAAACCGCTATATCCGGGTTGTGAACGGGATCCAGCCCAATTTTACCTTTAACCAGCAGTCCACCACCTGCAGCGCTCCATTCACAGGCCAATTGTTGAACCAAAGCGCAGGCCCGGGCAACCTCACTTTCAACTGGGCCGTCAACAACGGTGCAACCCCTTCAAATTCGGCAGACACCAGCCCAATAGTAACCTTCCCCAATAACGGTCAGTATAACGTCAACCTGCAGGTTACCAGTAGCCTCGGCTGTACCGCCACATTGCAGCAGGTGCTTCCTTTTACCAATAACCCGGCCATCGTAATTGGACCGACCAACATTTGTGTGAATACGCCTGTGATCTTCGCGGACGGGTCCAGCCCGCCCCCCCCCGCAACCCCCAG
>DASYZH010000164.1:0-6688 GCA_035946435.1 Puia sp.
GGATCGCGCACCTCTTCCAGCGGGATGGGCACGTCGCGCATGCCGATCTCGTCGCCATAGTACATGGTCGGCGTGCCACGCAAGGTCAACAAAAGCATGGCCGCGATCTTAGCCTGCCCCAGGCCAACCCGGCTGGTGATACGCGGTTGGTCGTGATTGCCGATCACCCAGTTAGGCCAGTCCTCAGCGGCTAACGCACCTTCGTATTCGTCGATGGCCGCGGCGATCTGCCGGGAATCCCACGGCAGGCTGATGAGCATGAAATTAAAAGGCAGATGCGCTTCCTTTTGATGCGTCCCATAGTAGGCCACGAGCCGGTGCACCGGCAAATAGATCTCGGCGATCATCAACCGCTGATCATATTGATCCAGCACCTGGCGCATCCCGGCGACGATGGCATGCATCTCGGGCTGGTCGGTGCTGTATACCGGCAATAGCTGCTCGTAGGTACCCATGTATTCTTTGTATTCGGGATTCTTGGGGTTGTCCCGCCATTGCGCGTCCTTGACCATATGCCACATCGCATCGACGCGAAACCCGTCGACGCCTTTGTCCAGCCAGAAACGCATGACGTTATGCATGGCTTTCCCGACTTCGGGATTCCGCCAGTTGAGATCGGGCTGCTTTACTAAAAACGCATGATAATAATATTGCTTCGTCTTTTCGTCCCATTCCCAGGCGGGGCCGCCAAAGACACTGAGCCAGTTGTTGGGCGGACTCCCATCCGGTTTGGCGTCCTTCCAGATATACCAGTCGCGTTTGGGATTGTCGCGGGAAGACCGCGATTCCAGGAACCAGGGATGCTCATCCGAACTGTGATTGGGTACGAGATCGAGGATCAGCTTCATCCCGGCCCTGCGCAGTTCCCGCAACAGCTCGTCGAAGTCCGCCATGGTCCCAAAGGTCGGCCAAATGCCGGTGTAGTCGGAGATATCATAGCCAAAATCCGCCATCGGTGACGGATAGATGGGTGAGATCCAAACGGCTTTGATCCCCAGCCATTTCAAATGATCGATCCGGTTGATGATGCCCCTCAGATCGCCGACGCCGTCCCCATTGGTATCCTGGAAAGAACGTGGGTAGACCTGGTAAATAATTCCATCCTGCCACCACAGGTATTGTTTTTGATTGTTTGGCATATGCACGGAAATGCAACGTCAATGCCAACACCAACCAATGAGCCCAAATGGTGGAAAGAAGCCATTGTCTATCAAATCTTTCCCAGGAGCTTCCAGGATAGCGACGGGGATGGCAACGGAGACCTCCCGGGCATCCTTTCGAGACTGGATTATATCATTTCGCTAGGAGTAAATACCCTTTGGATCAACCCCGTATATCGCTCGCCCGGACGCGACAACGGCTATGATATCAGCGATTTCCGGGATGTCGATCCCGTCTACGGGTCCATGACCGATCTGGAGACGCTGATAAAAAAGCTCCACGAGAGCGGCCTGCGCCTCATCATGGATATGGTGATCAACCATACAAGCGACGAACACCATTGGTTCCGGGAAGCGCGCAGCTCCCACGATAACCCGTACTATCCTTTTTATATCTGGTGGCCGGCGGAAAAAGGAAAACCACCATATCGCCGTGGTTTCTTCGATCCGGCAGGCGAGGCCTGGAAATTTAATGAAACCACCGACTCCTATTATCTGCATTATTTCTCCGCGGAGCAGCCCGATCTCAACTGGGACAACCGCGCCGTCCGCCAGGAACTGTATAAAATGCTCCGATTCTGGCTGGATAGGGGCGTGGACGGGCTGCGTTTCGATGCGCTCACTTTTATCTCGAAGGATCAGCGGTTCCCGGAGATCACGCCCGCGGAATTGAAAGCATGCCATAGAAACGACTGGGGGTATTATTACGCTACCGGACCACATCTGCACGAATATCTTCGGGAGCTTCACCGCGAAGTCCTCAGTCACTACGACTGCGTTGCCATCGCCGAAGCCTCCGGCGTTTCTTCCGATACCGTCCTGGATTTCGTCGCCGGGGACAGGGGAGAACTGAACCTGCTTTACCATTTCGAAGGAATGCTCCTGGGCACCTTGCCGGGGTTTAAGAAACCCGACCCCGCAGGCTGGGATCGTGGGGAGTTCAAAAAACTCTACACGCGCTGGAGCGAGGTCTTCAACCACCGCGGCTGGGGAACCATCTATCTCGGCAACCACGATCAGCCGCGTATGCTTTCCCGTTGGGGCGACGACAGCGAACCGTATCGCGACGCCGCAGCCAAGTTGCTATTTACCTTTTTGTTGACCATGCGGGCCACACCATTTTTGTACAACGGCGATGAGCTGGGGATGGCGAATATCCGCTTTGCTTCTATCGAAGAATATGAAGACATCGAAACTACGCAAATGTATGAGAAGCTCAGGGCCGGGGGCGGCGACATGCCGGGCTTCCTGCAAGACCAGCAGCTCATGGGGCGGGACAATAGCCGCACGCCCTTTCAATGGTCCGCAGGACAGAATGCTGGTTTTACCACCGGCCGGCCCTGGCTGAAGGTCAACCCGGATCATGTGACCGTGAACGAGGAAGCAGAGGAGAAGGATACCGATTCGGTGCTGAACTTTGTTCGCCGGATGATCCGCATCCGCAAGCAATATCCGGCGCTGGTTTACGGCAGCTTTTCGGCCTTGACGCACGACGGCTCACCTGTATTTGCCTATAACCGCATCCTCGACGGCGTCACGCTTTCCGTCCTGCTGAATTTTTCCGGCATCGATCAGCGGTTCGATGGGCTGCTGTCCCCGCCTTCCGCGGAGGATGTGCTGATCAACAACTATCCCGTGCTCCTATGGACGCGGCAGGGGCTGCGGCTAAAGCCATGGCAAACACTTATCTTCAAACAAATTTATATAGCATGAAAACATCTGCGGTCGCCGACAAACACACCAAAGTCGTGGTCAGGGAGTTAGGAGAAGCCATGACCAGGGGCAATGCTCATTCGAGCTTTGAATACGCCGTGAAGGATATTCCCCACGAGCTACTGGATAAAACACCCGCCGGTTTGCCTTACAGCATCTGGCAACTGGTGGAACATATCCGCATCACCCAGTGGGATATCCTGGACTTCTGCCGCAATCCCCAGTATAAAAGCATGCGCTGGCCCGACGACTACTGGCCCAAAGAGAAAGGCCCTGCTCATCCGGTGGACTTTTCAACATCCGTGGACCAGATCCTCGCCGACCGCAAGGCCTTTATCGACCTGCTCCACAAGGCCGACGACGAAGCGCTTTATACGCCCTTCCCGCATGGTGATGGGCAAAATCTTTTCCGCGAAGCGCTGCTGATCATCGACCACAACAGCTATCACATCGGGGAGGTGATCGTGATCCGCCGGCTTTTGCAGAATTGGAAATAGCGTTACATTAGCCCCATGAAGGAGATTCGCACCATCGTCGACGCCTGGAAGACCATCGACCTGCGCGAAACCCATGCGGCGCTGGCAACAGTGGTGCGTGTGGAAGGCTCGTCTTACCGGCGGGCGGGGGCCCGGATGCTGGTGCTCGACAACGGCACCTATCTCGGCGGCATCAGCGGCGGCTGTCTCGAAGGGGATGCCCTGCGCCGGGCCCAAAAGGGAATAGCCCTCGGTCGTCCTTCCGTGATCACCTATGATACCACCCAGGACGACGACTACCAGATCGGAGTGGGATTGGGATGCCAGGGGATCATCGACGTGCTGTTCACGCCGCTGCAACCCGACGATCCCCAGGGCCCGCTCGGGCTTCTTGCCGGTCTCACCCGCACCAGGGTGCCCGTAGCGCTAACGACCATCACCGCCGCAGCCGACCCCCAAGTGCTCGGAAAGACCTGCCTGTACCGGGACCGGGATTCGTTTCGCGAGAGCTGCACGCTCGGCGACCTTGCCGACCCGATCCTCACCGGTATCGGGCAGGCGCTGGCGGAGCGGGCTTCACGCAGCGTCGCCTATGGCGAGACCCGGGTGTTTATCGAGGTGATCCTGCCGACGATCCACATCGTAGCTTATGGGGGCAATTATGATATCCGCACGTTGCTTGATCAAACGGCCGAGCTGGGATGGGATTCCACCGTTGTCCTCAATACCGCCCGCGCGGGTAAAACGCTCGTCGCTGCTGCCACCCGGGTCCTCGATAACAAAAAAGACCCCGGGCCGGTGATCGATGATTATACCGCAGTGCTGCTGATGTCGCACGACTATCGCACCGACACGGAAAACCTGCAGAAGGTCCTGCCCTCGCCGGCTTCCTATATCGGGTTGCTCGGGCCGCGGAAACGGGCCATGCGCATCTTCGAAGCCCTGGCGGAGGCCGGCAGGCCGCTTGGCGACTCGGATCTTCGCCGCATCTATGCACCCGCAGGCCTCGACATCGGCGCCAGCACACCCGAAGAGATCGCCCTCTCCATCCTCGCCGAGGTGCGCAGCCATTTTGCAGGGCGCCAGGGGGCGTCGCTCCGGCTCCGCGAAGGATCGATCTATAGCTGATCCATCAAAAAATGCGCATCGGGCAGCGCACTGCCAATCGTATTATTAAAATATACATATACTTCTTTGCCTTCTTCCAACCACTTTTTTATCCGCATTCCATCCTGCATGAGCCGCCGCTGCGAATAGCCACCGCGATAATCTCCCGCGGGGCCATGATATCGGAGATAGACGAAAGAGGCGATCGTCGTCTCTTCCCAGCAAGCAGACGCCGGCATATCCTGCAACACCCGCGCTGCATTAAAACGTTCTAGCAAGACATCCGTCGCATCGACATACCAGCTTTTGTCACGGAATTCTATCGCCAGCTTCCAGGCTTCACGATAAGGGGTGATGGCTGCGAGCAATCGCTCGAGTTGCAAAGCGCAGTCCACCCGCGTGCCTGGCGGAAGCTGTATCAGCAGACAGCCTTTTTTCGGCCGGAGCTGTGCCGCTGCCTTCATAAACTTATCGACATCGTCTGCAGCAAAGAAGAGGGAAGGCGCATGCGTGATGCCGCGCCAGAGCTTGACGGTAAAGCGAAAATCGTCCGGCACTTCCGTGACCCATTTGGTAAAGGTGGAAGGCTTGGGGATCTTATAAAAGCTACTATTGACTTCCAGGCTGTTGAACAAGGTAGCGTAGTAGGTGAGCCGCGTGCCCGTACGGAACGCTTCGGGAAAAGCCTGTTTGTTCGGCACCGGTAGTACGAGGCCGCTGGTGCCGCAGAAAAATCTTGTTGAACCCATCTTCAAAGACCATGCAAATGCTTTGCCGGTTACGTTGCCGGGAACGATTGCGTAAATAAACAACCTCACTACTCACTGTTATTCAAAAACTTCTCGCTAGACTTGGGTCCGATTGCACACATAAAAAAAACTAAACTGCCATATGAAGCGAACCCCCATTCTCGTTTTCCTGGCGCTTTCGATCCATCTCGGCTTGCATGCCCAGCGCATCCATGGCCGGGTCATCGACGACAGCACAAACGCAGGCCTCGAACAAGCATCCGTGATCATCTCCGGCACCAGCAAAGGGACTACCACAGCGCCCGATGGTGTCTTCTCCATCCTTTCTCCCACCGATGGGAAAAAGCATTCCCTGATCATCTCCCATGCCGGTTATACGGATGAGAAGATACCCATCACCGATACCACCACCGCTTTCGTGATCCACCTGAAGCGGAGCGTGTCTTCGCTGGACGACGTAGTGGTGATAGGCTATCAGACGGTGAAAAGACGCGATGTGATGGCTTCCGTATCTTCCATCAGCAACACGGATGTCAAGGACATCCCGACCAACTCCGCGGAAGAGGCCTTGGCCGGCCGGCTTGCCGGCGTACAGGTCACCGGCTCGGAAGGGGCGCCCAATGCGCAGGTACAGATCCGCGTGAGAGGCGGCGGCTCCATCACCCAAAACAACGCTCCCCTTTATGTGGTGGACGGGGTGCAGCTGGACAACGCCCTTCAGTTCCTCTCGTTGCAGGATATCGCATCGATCGACGTCCTCAAAGATGCCGCCGCCACGTCCATCTATGGTGCGCGCGGTTCTAACGGCGTCGTGATCATCACCACCAAGGGTGGCCATAACACCGGTGGCAGAACCACGGTCACCTATAACGGCTATGCCGGCGCGGGTGTCCTCGCCAAAGAGCTGCCGCTGCAAGGCCCCTATGACTATATGTACTACCAGTACGAAAGGGCGCAGCAGACGGGTGATACCACGGGCATCGCTCCCTATGGCGGCTTCAACTGGCAGACCGTACAGAATTATAAGAATGTTCCCTTCTACGACTGGCAGAAAAAGGTCATCGGCCGCACCGCCTTTATGGATAACCACAACGTGAACATCAGCGGCGGCACGGACAAGACCCAGTATTATCTCAGCGTGACCGACCAGGACCAGCAGGGGGTAATGCTGCTCTCCGACTACCACCGGAAAATACTCTATTTCCGCTTCGACCAGCAGGCCGCGGAAAACCTGAAGATCGGCGCCAATGTCCGTTTCAACAATACCCTTTCCGACGGCGCGGGTACGTCCAACGCTGGCAGTTCCTCGCTCAACTTCCTGCGGAACATTATCCGCTATCGCCCATTCCTGGCAGCGGGTCAGTCGGATAATAGCCTCGACGAGGCCTACACCACCGAGACCAACGCCAATAGCCTTTCGCTCGTCAACCCGGTGCTGCTCAACCAGCAACAATATGCGCACAACAACCAGAATATCCTCGAT
>DASYZH010000165.1:0-25313 GCA_035946435.1 Puia sp.
GGTACCAAAGGACAAAAGGCAAAACACGCTAAGCCAAGGAAAGGCTTAGGTGTATTAATTAATAAGAGCCGTATGATGCGAGAGTATCACGTACGGATCTATAAGGGGCTCGGGGTGAGATTCCCCGGGCCTACTTGACGAGCAACAGGCTTTCCCATATGAATAAATATTTAAAAATTTTAAAACAAATGTAAGCGTATGAAAACAAGTAATGTAAAAATCAGCTACTTGATATTGGCAACTGCGCTCCTGCTGCCGGGTATATTCAGCTCGTGCAGTAAGAAGCATTCCAGCGGCCCCAGCGGACCGCCTCCACCAAGTAACCCGGGTGGGTATGATTCTTCAAACCAGATCCAATCTGGTTCACTCGTTTCCTTCTGGACATTTAATGGTAATTTGACGGACAGCAAAGGCGGTCTTACGGGCACTAACAACGGGATCACTTTCACTACAGGAATGCTTAGTGGCACTCAGGCATTTCAGGGTTCATCTAACTCATACTATACTGTCAGCAGTCCCGGCGCGGCATTACCCGCGCTGAAAAGCTTCACCGTATCGGTTTGGATCAACTCCCCACAAATCGCCAAAGGCGGCAGCGAGGAGGCATTTTTCCAGATTGTGGATTCAACTCAGTGGCAGTCCAATCTGCACCTGGGAATAATACCGTCAACTTCTTCCGATACGTTAACATTGGGTTTAAAGATGCAGAATTGGCCTGGTGATACGGCTATCTCTTATCAAACCTATTATCTCAATGCCTACCTGGATACAGCGGTAAGCAAGTGGACAAATGTCACAGTTACCTATGACGGGGCCACCTCGATTGTCAATGTGTATGAGAATGGAGTGGTTATCCCGGTCAATGGACCATATACGACCTATCCGGGATTTACGGGGCTGGAACTGTTCATGAGTGATCCGCAAAGCCCTGCGGGTCAACCCAATGCCAATCCCGCAGGCGCGAAACCCTGGGGGAATCTCACGTTCAAATATGCGACCGGATTGGTATTCGGCGCCTGGAGCGTAAATACCAACCCACCATTGTCCGATAATGGCTCTGAGACCTGGGCTGGTAATTACCTCGGCGCCATGGAAAGATTGAGAGTTTACAATACCGCGCTAAACTCATCGGATGTCAAGTCACTCTACTTGCTGGAGCAGCAGGGTTTCTAAATAGTAGCTAATCACCGGAGGTTGCCTGTACACTACAGGCAACCTCTATTAAGTCCTTGCTTAATGATTATCCTTAGGAAAATAGCATTGGTATTATCGCTGCTGACCGTATTCCTGACCAGCTGTAAAAAAAACAATACCTCGAAGCCTCCGGATAACAGGACTCCTTTTAGCCTGGTTACATCCTATATAGGCGATACTGTTTATAGATTGGGTTTGTATAATATAAACCGCAATCCAGTCATCAAATTGACTTTTTCTGCGCCTGTAGACAGATCCTCAGTTCCTACCAGCATCGCATTTTCGGGAGGCGGGGTTGAAGTACCCGCTAATTATTCCTACAGTAATGGTGACACCTCTATTGTCATTGAACCTACAGATACGCTAAAAACATTAACCACTTTTTACATCAATGTTTCGACCGGATTAAAATCGGCAAACGATTCGATGTTAAAGAGCAATATAGCCCTCAGCTTTATCACAGCCATCGACTCCACTGCTAAGTTTCCGCCAATCTCCGACTCCGCCCTGCTGACACTGGTCGAACAGCAGACCTTTAATTATTTCTGGGCCAACGGCGATCCTACCAGCGGCATGGCAAAAGAACGCGCTTCCCAGTCCCAGGTCACCACCGGCGGCAGCGGCTTTGGTATCATGGCCATGCTGGTGGCCGTACAACGAAACTTCATCACCCGCACCGACGCCCTTAACCGGATCACGACAATCGTGGACTTTCTTACCAATAAGGCCAGTACCTATCACGGCGCTTTTTCACACTGGATCAATGGCAGCACGGGGGCTACCATCCCCTTCAGCACCCAGGATAATGGTGGCGACATCGTCGAGACCTCGTACATGATGCAGGGACTGCTTTGCGCAAGACAATACTTCAACAGCACCACCGATCCCGCGGAGATCAGCTTGCGCACTGCGATCAACGCCTTATACAATAATGTCAACTGGAACTGGTACCGGCAAAGTGGCCAGAACGTCCTGTACTGGAACTGGAGTCCCAACTATAATTTCGCCATCAACGTGCAGGTGCAAGGCTGGTGCGAAGCGCTTATCACCTATGTGCTGGCCGCCTCCTCCCCCGTAGACTCCTTTGCCATCCCCAAGGTCGTATATGACAACGGGTGGGCGCGCAACGGGGGCATGAAGAACGGCAACTCCTATTTCGGGATAACCCTGCCGCTGGGGCCCACGGAAGGAGGCCCGCTATTCTTCGCCCACTATTCTTTTTTAGGCATCAACCCCAACGGCCTTTCGGACGCCTACGCCAACTATTGGACACAGGATACCGCGCAGGCACGGATCAACTATCTGTATTGTGTCAGCAACCCGGGAAAGTTCAATGGCTATAGCAGTTCCTGCTGGGGGCTCACCGCCAGCGATGAACAAAATGGCTATTCGGCCCATGCGCCCACTAATGACGATGGCGTGATCTCGCCCACGGCCGCAATCTCCTCCCTGCCCTATACACCCACGGAATCGATGAATGCCCTTCGCTTTTTTTATTATACCTTAGGAGATAAGATCTGGGGTCAATACGGGTTCATAGATGCATTTAACCTAAGCAGCGTGTGGTTCGATAACGATTACCTGGCCATCGATCAGGGCCCCGAGATCGTGATGATCGAAAATTATCGCAGCGGCCTTCTTTGGAACCTGTTCATGAGTTGCCCCGAAGTGCAGCAGGGCATGAAGAATCTGGGTTTTAGCGGCCCGAATCTCTAACACAATACCACGATGATCCGGTATTTTTTTCTACTATCGGCCTTTCTCGGCACGTTTTGTCTCCGTGGCCAGGTCTCCCCGTCGCATCTCGGCGACTCCGCCCTGCTGGATCTCGTCGAAAGACAAACCTTTGAATATTTCTGGGATGGGGCGGAGCCAAACAGCGGTATGGCGCCCGAGCGCATCCATGTGGACGGCATCTACCCTGACCACGATAAAAATATTATCGCCACAGGTGGCAGCGGCTTTGGGGTGATGGCGATCCTGGCGGCGATCCACCGGCACTATATCACGCGGGAGCAGGGTCTCGCCCGGTTTGAAAAGATCGTGGGCTTCCTGGAAAAGGCGGATCGTTTTCATGGCGCCTGGTCGCACTGGATCGATGACAACACCGGACATGTAAAACCCTTTGGCCGTGAGGACGACGGTGGTGACCTGGTGGAGACCAGCTACCTGATGCAGGGGCTGCTGTGTGTGCGGCAATATTTTCGCGGCGGCAACACCCGGGAAAAGCAGCTGGCGGCCCGCATCGACAGCCTCTGGCGCGGCGTGGATTTCAACTGGTATCGCAATGGCGGACAAAATGTGCTCTTTTGGCACTGGAGCCCGGACTATGGCTGGATAAAGAACTTCCCTGTTCATGGGTATAACGAATGCCTGATATTATATGTGATGGCCGCGTCGTCGCCGACACACTCCATCCCGGCTGCGGTCTATCGCGAAGGCTGGGCGCAAAACGGTGCGATCGACTCGACAACATGGTATGACCACGATACCCTCCATCTCCGGATGCAGGGTCATCCCCCCCATGGCGGTCCGCTCTTCTGGTCGCAATATTCCTATCTCGGACTCGATCCGCACGGACTCAAAGACCGGTATGCCGATTACTGGCGGGAGAATCGCACGCAATCGCTGATCAATTATCAATGGTGTGTCGACAATTCCAAACATTTCAAGGGCTATGGTAAGGACAGCTGGGGTCTCACCGCCAGCTATTCGGTGGTGGGCTACGCTGCCCATGCTCCGGATGAAAAAAACGACCTGGGAGTGATATCGCCCACCGCCGCCATTTCCTCTATAGCGTATACACCACAGCAATCCATGGCCGCGATCCGACACTGGTATGGTCAGCGCAAGGACAAGACCTGGGGAGAATATGGTTTTTATGACGCCTTTAGCGCACAGGCGAACTGGTATCCCCCCCGCTATCTGGCCATCGACCAGGGTCCCGAGGTGGACATGATCGAAAATTATCGCAGCGGTCTGGTCTGGCGGCTTTTCATGGGCTGTCCCGAGGTTGTTGCTGGATTGAGAACATTGGGCTTTAAAAGCCCCTGGATAAAAAACTAAACGATATGAATGTCACGCAATTCCAACTGACGCCGCAACAGCTATCCGCTTATGAAAGAGACGGATATCTCATCGTACGTAATTTCCTGAGCCGCCCGGAGATCGACAAGCTATACGGGATCGCTACCGGAGATACGATCCTGCGCAAACATGCCTTCGATCTCAACGACCAAACGGGCAAGAAAACGAAACTGACCCTGTGGTACAATCCGGGCGACGACGCTTATGGATTGCTGACGCGCAGCCGGAGGATCGTCGAGGCGACCGACAGCTTGCTGGATGGCGATGCGCCGGTGTGTCATTTCCACAGCAAGCTGATGCAGAAGGAACCGCGCGTCGGCGGGGCCTGGGAATGGCACCAGGACTATGGGTATTGGTATAAGAACGAGTTCCTTTTCCCCGACCAGATGTTGTCCGTGATGATCGCCATAACGGCGGCCACGAAGGAGAACGGCTGTCTGCAGGTCATCGGGGGCTCGCATAAGATGGGCCGGGTGGAACACGGGTTTGCGGGCGAGCAAGTCGGTGCTTCGCAACGATACGTCGATCTGGCGTTGAAGAGCATGCCCCTGATCTATGTAGAGCTCGAACCAGGAGATGCTTTGTTCTTTCATAGCAACCTCCTCCACCGCAGCGCCGCCAATCTTTCCGATTCCGCGCGCTGGTCGCTGATCTCCTGTTATAACCGGCAGACCAATATCGGCTATAACGAGCCCAATGGCTCGCATACCGTTCCGGTGCGCATGGTGCCGGATGAGGCCTTGATGGAATGGACCTCGGGCGGCGTGCAGGAAAGCTCGGGTTTTTTAGAAAAGGATAAGGACGAGGCGCTAAAATAATTCCAACGCCTCTATAGATATTAGCTCTTTGAATTACTTTTGAATGATCAGTTTCTTTACAAAATTATTTTGGCCGTCGGCTAGCTTGACAAAATAGATTCCACTGACCAGCTGGCCGACATTCAAGGTAAAATTGTTTTGCCCTGCCGCTACGCCGAAATTAGCATTTACCAACGGTACGCCTGATCCATTGACGATAGTGATCTTCGCTTTACCGTTTTGCCGGGTATTGTATACGACCTTTAATTGTGATGACGACAGCGGTACCGGGAAAATGCTCATCGAATCCGTAGTGGCATTTACTGCGCCTTCAATGCTTATAGTCGAATAGCCAATAGAATGTCCATTGCCAACACTAGATGGAACAGGAGCTCCACCGTTGTATAAGGAATAGCTGCTGCTGCCCCAGGGACAAACGGCTTGTATACCGATTCCATACTGGCCATAAGTCGGTGCCGTCCAGGTATAGCTACTCCCGGTAAGACCTGTGACAACTGTGGGCGTGTTATTTTCATTGCCATTTAGGAAGAATTCCAGGTTATAGCTCGCGGCGCCGCTTACCGTTAACCAGTTGACAGTGATCTTAGTGGGGCTGCCATTTGGATTGGAGACAGAAGTAATGCTAGGTGTGCCACAAGGCCCCTCCGCCTCAAATTGGTACGTGCTGGACCATGAACTTGATGAGCAGTTATTATATGCATTGACCGAAGCTTCGTATGTATCTCCAGGTGACAATTCCAACGTCGTGGCAGAGACACTGGTTCCTAGACCCCCATAGGGTTGTGTACCCCCAGGTCCGGTGATCTGGAGATTATAGGCGGTTGCTCCTGGTACTGCATCCCAGCTAAGAATATTGGCGGTTGGGTTGTAACTGAGACCAGCCGGCGCTGTAGACAGACCAGTATAAGAATAAGAATTCGCACCACTGATTCCTCCGGCCAGACCACCGGAACAGACACTCTGCACCGTGAAAGACAAGTTATCTCCGCTAGCGACCGGACAGTAGCTTACGCTGGTAGTGCTGCTGGTTAAATTGTGAATTGTCCCATTGTCGTTTACCGATATATTATAGGAGATAGCGCCGCTCACAGCATTCCAGTTAAGAGTGGTGCCGCCGTTGGTGGTCGTCAATCCCGTGGGAGCGGGGAGATTGCAGGTCTGAGCAGTTATCGTTATGCTCTCAATATAGCCGATGGAAGCATTGCTGCCGTCGGCGGCCCCGATAACCAAATAGCCAAGTGTGCTGGTTGGGGTAAAAGTATTTATGAGTGTATAGGATGTATTGGTTGTCGTGAGATTGGTTATGCCGTTTTTAACAGTGGCAGTACCAATTTTTTGCTCGCCGGCATCAGGCAGGCAGGTGGCCGTCTGGTCGGCGAAGGAGGGATAACTGGCAAATATCCCTGCGCCTATATTCAATGTTTTGCTGTTGCTCGCTGCATTGATAGATATACTGTATGGCGTGCCTGCATTGAAAGAGAATTGAATGATATAAGCCGTTCCCGCAGTATTGTTGGATTGATCTACCCCTGTTGCTAGTTCCAGATTGGTGCCATTGAAGGCGACTCCGCCGCTGCAAATCTCATGCGTGACTCCACCGACCGATGTAGGCGTTGCAAAGACATTGCATTGTGTCTGGCTTAGCCCTGAATTTTTATATGTAATGGTTGTGGTTGTTTGTGCGTCGGCATTAGTCACGAAGAAAAATAGCGAGAGGATGGCAGGCAAGTACAGTTGTTTCATATGGCGATAAGGTTAATGATTGAATCTAAAAATAAATGAAATTTGCGACTACATTCCTTAGTAAGGATAAACTTTTATTTTCATAAACAATAGCCCTTATTTATATAATTTCGACAAGACATTCAAAACTATAGCTACATGCATTACTATCGAACGATTGCTTTCAAAGTGCTTCTTGTGATCTCTCTTTTTGGCACGCTGCTGCCGGCCTTTGGCCAGTCTTCAAGCCCAAAATCGAAAATGGACGAATTCATCTCGTCGCTGATGAGCAGGATGACGCTCGACGAGAAGATCGGGCAGCTCAATCTTCCCGGCGCAGGAGATATCACCACCGGGCAGGCGGGCAATTCGGATATTGCCAAAAAGATCGAAGAGGGCGAGGTCGGCGGCCTTTTCAATATCAAATCCGTCGCCAGGATCAGGGAGGTCCAGCGTATTGCCGTAGAGAAAAGCCGGCTGAAGATCCCGCTGATCTTTGGGATGGATGTCATTCATGGCTACGAGACGGTGTTTCCGATCCCGCTGGGGTTGAGCTCCAGCTGGGATATGGGAGAGATCGAGCGGAGCGCGCGGATCGCGGCTACGGAAGCCAGCGCCGATGGCATCTGCTGGACGTTCTCGCCGATGGTAGATATCGCACGGGACCCGCGCTGGGGCCGGGTTGCCGAAGGGAGCGGAGAGGACCCTTACCTGGGCTCCCGGATCGCCACGGCCATGGTCAGGGGCTACCAGCGCGATCTCTCCGGCAACTCCGATATCATGGCCTGTGTCAAGCACTATGCCTTGTATGGTGCGGCGGAGGCCGGCCGGGATTACAACACTACGGACATGAGCCCGGTGCGGATGTTCAACGCCTATCTTCCGCCTTATAAAGCGGCCGTAGACGCCGGTGTGGGCAGCGTGATGGCGTCTTTCAATGACGTCAACGGCATTCCCGCCACGGCCAATAAATGGCTGATGACGGATGTTCTCCGGAACCGCTGGGGTTTCAAAGGTTTTGTCGTTACCGATTATACCGGGATCATGGAGCTGACGCCGCATGGACTCGGCGATTTCCAAACGGTGAGCGCCCTGGCGTTGAAGGCGGGGATCGATATGGATATGGTCAGCGAAGGGTTTCTGAAGACCCTGAAGAGATCGCTGCAGGAAGGGAAGGTCACGCAGCAGGAGATCGACCGGGCCTGTCGCAGGATCCTGGAGGCAAAGTACAGGTTAGGGCTTTTTGCCGATCCGTATAAATATTGCAATGAGCAGCGGGCGGCTACCGAGATCTTTACCGCGGCTAACCGGCAAGAAGCCCGGAAGATCGCCGCGGACTGTTTTGTGCTGTTGAAGAATCAGGGCAATGTGCTCCCGCTGAAGAAAGGGGGGACCATCGCGCTGGTGGGACCGTTGGCGGATGCGGCGAACAACATGACGGGCACCTGGAGCGTAGCCGCCAATTTTGCGCAATCCGTTTCGGTATTGGACGGGTTGAAGGAAGCCATGGGTAATGAAGGCAAGGTCTTGTATAGCCTGGGCGCCAACCTCGATGCCGACAGTTTATTCGAAGAACGCGCCACGATGTTCGGCAAGAGCCTCAAGCGGGATCACAGGCCGGCAGAACAGATCCTGCAGGACGCGCTGAATACGGCCAGCCAGGCCGATGTGATCGTCGCCGCCCTTGGTGAATCCGCGGAGATGAGCGGCGAATCCAGCAGCCGCAGCAATATCGGCATCCCGCAGACCCAGCAGGACCTGCTCAAAGCCCTTTTGAAAACGGGGAAGCCCGTGGTGCTCGTGCTGTTCACCGGCCGGCCCCTTACGATAAAATGGGAGAACGACGAGGTCCCCGCGATCATTGATGTATGGTTCGGCGGAACCGAGGCCGGTCATGCCATCGCCGACGTACTGTTTGGGGACGTAAACCCCAGCGGTAAGCTTACCATGACCTGGCCGCAGAATGTAGGCCAGGTGCCGCTTTACTACAATCATATGAATACGGGCCGGCCGTTGGAAGGTCCCTGGTTCCAGAAATTCCGGTCCAACTACCTGGATGTCTCCAATGACCCCGTGTATCCGTTCGGCTATGGACTCAGCTATTCGCATTTCACGTATAGCAACCTTCAGCTAAGCAGCACATCGCTCAAGGGCGCACAGACGCTCAAGGCGACGGTGACGGTTACCAACGATGGCCCGCGTACCGGCAAGGAGGTCGTCCAGCTCTACATCCGCGATCTCGTGGGCAGCATTACCCGGCCGGTGAAAGAGCTTAAAGGCTTTCAGAAAATAGCGCTGAATGCGGGCGAAAGCAGGCAGGTGACTTTCGACATCACGCCGGAAGACCTGAAGTTTTATAATAGCGACCTCAAATACGATTGGGAGCCGGGGGACTTTGTGATCATGGTCGGCGGGAATTCCCGCGATGTGCTGTCGCAAAAGATCACGTGGAATAAATAATTTATGAGATACCTGTTGGCTTTATTGCTGCTGTCCGGCAGCGCGCAAGCACAAAAGAAGACCATCCCCCAACGCGTCGATTCGGTAATGCGGCTGATGACGCTGGAGGAGAAGATCGGGCAGATGAACCAGTACAATGGCGATTGGGCCGCTACCGGTCCGATCACGAAGCAAGGCGATAAGCAGGATCAGATCCGCAAGGGGATGGTCGGGTCGATGTTGAACATCATGGGTATCGACCATACCCGTGAGCTGCAGGAGATAGCGATGAGCTCGCGCCTGAAGATCCCGTTGTTGTTCGGGCAGGATGTCATTCATGGCTACCGGACGACGTTTCCGATCCCGCTGGGGGAGGCCGCATCCTGGGATCTGGATGCCATCCGGCTGTCTGCGCGGATAGCGGCGACGGAGGCTTCGGCCGGGGGTATCCACTGGACCTTTGCGCCGATGGTAGATATTGCCCGTGATCCCCGCTGGGGCCGGGTCATGGAAGGTGCGGGGGAAGACCCCTATCTGGGTTCGTGTATCGCCAGCGCACGGGTAGCAGGTTTCCAGGGGAAGCGGTTGGGCGACACCGATGCCGTGATGGCCTGTGCCAAGCATTTCGCCGCCTATGGCGCCGCCATCGGGGGCCGGGACTATAACAGCGTGGACATGAGCCTGCGGACGTTGTGGGAAGTCTATCTGCCGCCGTTCAAAGCCGCGGAAGAGGCGGGAGTAGCGACCTTTATGAATTCATTCAATGACCTCAATGGCATCCCGGCTACGGGGAACAGCTATTTGCAACGCGATATCCTCAAAGGGCAGTGGGCCTTCAAAGGCTTTGTCGTGAGCGACTGGGGATCGATAGGGGAGATGATCGCGCATGGCTATGCCAGGGATCATACCGAGGCCGCTTTCGATGCTGTCACCGCCGGCTGCGATATGGACATGGAGAGCCGCAGTTATATTGACAACCTCGCCGCCCTCGTAAGATCCGGCCGCGTCAGCATCCACCTCATCGACGACGCCGTCCGGCGCATCCTGACCAAGAAATTCGAGCTCGGGCTTTTTGACGATCCCTATAAATTTTGCAATGCCGCCCGTTCCGCAAGACAGTGGAATAATGCCGACAATCTGCGGGCGGAAGAAGTTATGGCGGAGAAGTCCATCGTGCTGCTGAAGAACGAGCGCCAGCTGCTGCCGCTGAAAAAAAGCGGGACGATCGCGCTTATCGGGCCGTTGATCAAGTCGGTTCGCGAAAATCTCGGATTCTGGTCCTACGATTGGCCCGACGATTCGGATCGTGTGGTCTCGCCCTGGGACGGGATTCGACAGAAAGCCGGCGAGGGCACGCGGTTGCTTTACGCCCGGGGTTGCGGCCTCACCGATACTTCGCGGGCAGGCTTCGCGGAAGCCGTTGCCGTCGCGCAGCAGGCCGATGTCGTGGTCGTCGATGTGGGCGAGGCGCGGGATATGAGCGGCGAGGCCAAGAGCCGGAGCAATCTTCATCTCCCGGGCGTGCAGGAGGAGCTGATCCGGGCCATCGAAGCCACGGGCAAGCCGGTGGTCGTCATGATCAGTGCGGGCCGGCCGCTGGTCTTCAACTGGACGGCGGATCATGTGCCGGCGATCCTGTATACGTGGTGGCTGGGCACCGAAGCCGGCCGTGCGATGGCGGATGTGCTTTTCGGGGATTACAATCCCTCCGGCAAGCTGCCGATGAGCTTTCCGCGGGCGGAAGGACAGATACCCATTTATTACGACCATTTCTCAACCGGGCGACCCGCTAAAAGCGACTCCGACCTCTATTATGTGTCGGCCTATACGGATCTGCCCAACGACCCGCGCTATCCTTTTGGCTATGGGCTCAGCTATACAAATTTTTCTTATAGTGATATCAGGCTCAGCGCCGCTTCGTTCAAACCCGGCGGCCGGCTGACGGCTACTGTCACCGTGACGAATACGGGTGGCTATGACGGCCGGGAGACGGTGCAGCTGTACATCCGCGAGCTGTTTGGTTCTGTGGTCAGGCCGGTGAAGGAGCTCAAAGGTTTTCAGCAGATCTTTCTCAAAGCCGGAGAATCCCGGACGGTGACGTTTACCATTACGACGAAGGAGCTGCGTTTTTATGATCCGAAGTTGCAATATGTCTTTGAGCCGGGGCGGTTCAAGGTATTTATCGGGGGTAGTTCGCGGGATGTCAGGGAAGCAGCGTTCGCGCTTGAGCGGTAAACTGCCGCAAATGCCGATCAAGGTCCCTAAATTTGACCCATGCAGGGCATAAAAAATATCATCTTCGACTTAGGCGGCGTGATCCTAAACCTGGACAACCGTCGCACAGAAGAGGCTTTCGCCAGGTTGGGCGTGAAGAACTTGCGGCAATCTTTTGGACTCGGGCATGCTGACTCTTTTTTCAAGGACTATGAGGTGGGGAAGATCACCGACCAGCAGTTCATCGACTCGATCCGGACGATGGGCGGGCTCGACGGAGTGACCGACCAGGAGATCATCGATGCCTGGAATGCCTTGCTGCTGGATTTTCCCGCGGAGCGCATCGAGCTGCTAAAAGCGCTGAGGAAGCGTTATCGCATCTTTCTTTTCAGCAATACCAATTCGCTGCATCTGGCGGCGTTGCGGAACATCTATACGCAAACCTTCGGGTCAGGGACGCTGGATGATCATTTTGAACGGACGTACTATTCGCATCTGCTGGGCATGCGAAAACCGGAAAGGGAGTCCTATGAACATATTCTTCGGGAAAATGGGCTCAGGGGGCAGGAGACGCTTTTCGTCGATGATGCGATCGTGAATGTCGAAGGCGCCGAGCAGGCGGGGTTAAAGGGATTGTATCTCCGGCCGGGGATCAGTCTGCTGGATTTTCAATGGTAGGAGCCTACTTGATCTCTTCAAAGTCTATATAATCTTCAGCTCTCCCATGTGGCGAAGAGTGGCGCTCGCCGGGACGCGGCTGTTGGGGAGGCGTTTGAGCGCGGGTTTGTTGCTGCTGCTGATTCGCGCCACCTCGCATATTATTTGAGCTGCCTCGCATATCATTCGCGCCGCCTCCCATATTATTTGAGTGGCCCTGCATATTCCTGAACTGTTCCCGCACGTGCCGGGTGGTCCGGACGATGGGCAGCAAAAAATTGAATACAAACCTATATAGCAGGTAAAATAGGATCGCCAAAAATAGTATTTCGGATAACGGCATCATATTCCACAAATTTGTGCGGTAGATATGCTGCGAGAAAATTAGCGTATCTACCGCACAACGCTAATGTCTGGCCTTTGGCCAACGGGCCTTCGGCCCGTTCGAGAATCAACAAAGTTACGGCAAACGGGCCAATGACCGTGTTAAAACTGCCGGGCTATTTCTTGAATACCCTGGTTACCACCCAATTGAGCCCGTCGCCTAATTTTTCCGCCAGGATATCCGCGAAACGGAGAAGGACCTTTTGCAGGTTTTCGTTCTCTATGATGCGGTCCAGGAGACGGTAACCGGTGAGCTCCTCGCCATCGAGCTTCCGGGGCAACAAAGAACGAACAAACAGCGAGCCGGAATGTTGTTGGAAATAACTGAAATTCTCGTCGATCTCCGATTCGAGTTTTTTTGCTTTGGCCCGCAGACGCCGGATCTCGTCGTCCAGGACGTCCATGCTGCGGGAGGCTTTTGTTGATCTAGACATGGTCAACCTCCTCCTCTTCTTTTGATTTTTGTATAACACTTTGAATCACAGGGTCTACGAACAAGGCCTTGCGGAAGACCGCTAAAAGTATGAAGATCACGAGGATCAGCAGGGTCACGAGGCCGAAGCCTTTGACCTGGCTATGGAAGAGGCTCGAGAACCAAAAGGCGACCATCATGCCGCCAAAGAGCAGGAAAAGAAAGGCCAGAAAAAGCGACAGCAGGACCCAGGCGAAAAGGCCGGCCGATTTTGCAAAAAGCCTAAGGCTTTGCAGTCGGTAGATCTCCAGGCGTGTTTCCAGGTACTCTTTCAGCAGTGTTTTATTCCCGGCGAAAAAAGATCCCAGGTTATCGGGCTGATCCATAATCTTTTTTTTAAAAATACAGAGTTTGGGCGAATCTTTAAATTATCCTACCTTTGCGCAAGGTAAATGACGTAAAAGCAAGGGAACGGGTTCGTTCCCTTCTTCTTTTTTCGACGGAAGCAGCTTTTCTCGGGTCAAAATTATCATGGTCAACGAAACAGTTAAAGCGGTAGAAAGTTTGGTCCAGAATCTGCTGGCCGGCGATCCGGACTATTTCCTGGTAGATATACGGATCAAGCCGACAAATAATGTCAAGGTATATATCGATGGGGATAAGGGTATCTCCATTGAAAAATGTGTTCAATATAACCGTGCTTTATACAAGAAGTTAGACGAGTCGGGGCTTTTCCCCACCGGGGATTTCTCGCTGGAGGTCTCTTCGCCGGGGTTGGATGAACCCTTGAAACTGCTGCGGCAGTACAGGAAGAATATTGGCCGGCAGGTGGAGCTGGTGCTGCAGGATGGCACTAAAACGGAGGGCCGGCTGCTGGAAGTAAGCGAGGATGGAATCATAGTAGAAGAAACCAGGGGTAAGAACAAGAAAAAAGAAGTAATTAACCATACTTTTTTATTCGATAACATAAAAACAACAAAAATTCAAGTAGTTTTCTAGGAGATTTTAAAATTAGAGTTATGGCAAGTATCAATCTAATCGAAGCCTTCCAGGACTTCAAAGAAGCAGAGAACATCGACCGACCCACTATGATGAAAGTGGTAGAGGATGTGTTCAAGACACTGTTGCGCAAGAAATATGGAAGCGACGAAAATTTTGACGTCATCGTGAATGCCGAGAAGGGGGACCTGGAGATCATGCGCCGCCGCACAATCGTGGAGGACGGGGCGGTCAACGACCCGTTGGCGGAGATTGCCTATGCCGATGCTGTAAAGATCGAACCCGACTATGAGGTCGGTGAAGAATTATATGAGGAAGTGGAGATCCTGGATTTCGGCCGTCGTGCGATCCTGGCCGCCAAGCAGACGCTGGCGAGCCGTATCGGTGACCTGAAGAAGAATGTGCTGTTGAAGAAATACAGCGAGCGGGTAGGGGAGATCGTGAGCGCCGAGGTTTACCAGGTGTGGAAGAAAGAGATCCTGCTGCTCGATGAGGAAGGCAGCGAGCTGATCCTGCCTAAATCGGAACAGATCCCGCAGGATTACTTCAAAAAGGGCGAGAATATCCGGGCCGTGGTCAAGAAGGTGGAGTTGAAGAACAACTCGCCGGTGATCATCTTGTCGAGAACGAGCCCCCTCTTCCTGTCCAAGCTGCTGGAGATCGAGGTTCCGGAGATCTTCGACGGGTTGATCGTCATCAAGAAGATCGTGCGGGAACCCGGTGAGCGGGCCAAGGTTGCGGTAGAGTCGTACGACGACCGGATAGATCCGGTAGGCGCCTGCGTAGGGATGAAGGGCAGCCGTATCCACGGCATCGTCCGGGAGCTCAAGAACGAGAATATCGACGTTATTAACTGGACGAATAACACGCAGCTGTTGATCCAGCGTTCGCTGACGCCTTCGCGGATCACGAATATGGAGCTGGACGGCGAAAAGTCGCATGCGAATGTCTATTTAAAACCGGATCAGGTCTCCCTCGCGATCGGTCGCAAGGGTGTCAACATCAAATTGGCGCAGGAATTGACGGGTTATACCATCGACGTGTTCCGCGATAACGAGGGCGAGCCTGAGGAGTTCGATATCGATCTCGAAGAGTTCAGCGATGAGATCGAGAGCTGGGTCATCGATGAGCTGAAGCGCATCGGTTGCGATACCGCCCGGAGCGTGCTCGACCTCACAGCCGAAGAGCTGGAGCGGCGGACCGACCTGGAAAAACAGACCATCGACGATGTCCGGAGGGTGCTGAAAGAAGAGTTTGAAAAAGGATAATTAGGGTTAAGAGATTATTATATATGGCAGAGACAACCACATTACGCCTAATGGCTGCAGCCAAGGAATTCAACATCGGGAAAGATACCCTGGTGGATTTTTTGGTGGGCAAGGGATTCAACAAGGACGATCTGAAGCCGACGTCCAAGCTGACGGAGGACATGTATCGTTCTTTGCAGCAGGAGTTCAACAGCGATAAGGTCGCCAAACACAAGAGCGACCAGATCGATCTGCCCAAAGGCAGCCTGGAGGGAAAAAAGAAAAAAGAAGAGGAGACGCAGCAGCCAACGGCACCGCCGCCGCTGTTCAAGAAGGATCCTCCTCCTGTGACCAAGAAGCCGGCAAAGGAAGAAGCGCCGCCGCCTGTGATCGAGGAGACGCCTGCGCCGCCGCCCGTGGTGGAGGCTGTGCGTGAGGAGCCGGAGGTTGTCAAGATCGAGGCCCCCGAGCTGGAGGGCCCCAAGGTCGTGACGAAGATCGACCTGTCGACGATCGATTCTTCAACGCGGCCCAGGAAAAGTGTAAAGAAAGAAGAGCCCGTGGCGGAGAGCGTGCCTGAGGAGCCGGCGAAAGAACCGGCGCCACAGCCCGAGCCGCCTGTTGCCGGTCCGGTAGCCGTTGAAGAGGCCCCGGTAGTAGCTAAAGAAGAGCCGGCCGTTACGGCGGAAGAGGATGTCGAACCCGTACAGCCGGCTGAGGAAGCTGCGGCAGAGCAGCCCGAAGTACCGCCTGTGATCGAGAATATCCGGGCGGAAAAGCTCGAAGGACCCAAGATCCTTGGGAAGATCGCGTTGCCCGCGAATAGCGATACCCGGCCCAAGCCCCCTTCCGAAGAAAAGCGGAAGCGGAAGCGTATCCCCATCGAGAAAAAGGGAGATCATGGCAGCCAGGGTGGACAGCAGGGTGGCGGAAGACCGGGACAGCATCCCGGCGGAGGCCAGGGTCATCAGCAAGGTGGTCAGTTCGGTGGTCAGGGCGCTCAGCGTCAGCCAGGACATCAGCGTCCGCCGTTGCAGCGCAATACGGACCGCCGTGGACCCGGTGGCGCCGGCCCGGGTCATGGAGGTCATGGACAAGGTGGTGGAAACCGCCGGAACGACCCGCGTCATGCACCGCGCGAAGCCAAGGAGATCGATAAAAAGGAGATCCAGGAAAAGATCAGGCAAACCCAGGCCAAGCTGGCAGGCGCCGGCGGCCGCGGGAAGAGTCTGAAAGCCAAATACCGTCGCGCCAAACGCGATGAAGCTGCCGAATTGGCCGCAGGAGAAGAGATGATGGACAGCCGGCTCCAGGTCACGGAGTTCATCAGCGTCAGCGAGCTGGCCAATCTCATGGACGTAAGCTATGCCGAGGTCATCGGCAAGTGTATGAGCCTGGGAATGATGGTGTCCATCAACCAGCGGCTGGAAGCCGACGTGATCGAGCTGGTGGCCGGAGAATTTGGCTATACCGTCGAATTCATCGGCATCGATGATGCCGCCGAGATGGAGGAAGAGGAAGAAGTGGATGATCCCCAGGATATGCTCCCGCGCTCTCCGGTGGTCACCATCATGGGTCACGTCGACCATGGTAAGACATCTTTGCTGGACTATATCCGCAGCGCCAATGTGGTAGCGGGCGAGGCCGGCGGTATCACGCAGCATATCGGCGCCTACCAGGTGACGACGGCTGCAGGCAAAAAGATCACCTTCCTAGATACACCCGGTCACGAAGCGTTTACCGCCATGCGCGCGCGTGGCGCCAAAGCCGCGGACGTCGCAGTCATCGTGGTAGCCGCGGACGACGCGGTGATGCCGCAGACCAAGGAAGCCATCTCGCATGCCCAGGCCGCAGGCCTGCCCATGGTATTTGCCATCAATAAGATCGATAAGGACGGGGCGAACCCCGAGAAGATAAAGGAACAGCTGGCGGGAATGAACATCCTCGTGGAGGACTGGGGCGGAAAATTCCAGTCCCAGGAGATCTCCGCAAAGAAGGGGTTGAACGTAGACCTTCTGCTGGAAAAGATAGGCCTCGAAGCCGAATTGCTCGACCTGAAAGCCAATCCCGAGCGCGAAGCCTCCGGGAGCGTGATCGAAGCCTCGCTGGACAAAGGCCGGGGCTATGTGGCTACGGTCCTGGTACAAAGCGGTACGCTGCGAAAAGGCGACCTGGTCGTATCCGGTCAATATTTCGGCCGCGTAAAGGCCATGTTCAACGAACGTAACAAGAGCATCGAAGACGCACCGCCGTCCTCACCCGTGCTCCTGCTGGGTCTCAACGGCGCACCGCAGGCCGGTGAAAAATTCAAGGTCTACGAGGACGAGAGCGAAGCCAAGGAAGTGGCCAATAAACGCGCCCAGATCCTTCGCGAACAAGGCATCCGAACCAAGAAACATATCACACTGGATGAGATCGGCCGTCGTCTCGCCCTTGGTAATTTCAAGGAGCTCAACCTCATCATCAAAGGCGATGTGGACGGTTCCGTGGAAGCACTCAGCGACTCCTTGCAGAAGCTGTCTACGGAAGAGATCGCGGTCCGCGTGGTTCACAAGGCCGTGGGCGCCATCACCGAAAGCGATGTTCTGCTGGCAACCGCCTCGGACGCCGTTATCGTGGGCTTCAACGTCCGCCCTTCTTCGCAGGCCTCCCGTCTCGCCGAGAACGAAGGGGTGGAGATCAAAACCTACTCGATCATCTACAATGCGATCGAAGAGGTCAAGAGCGCTATGGAAGGGATGCTCGAACCCAAAGTGGTCGAGAAGGTCGTGGCCAATGTGGAGGTCCGCAATGTCTTCAAATTCGACAAAGCGACCGTCGCCGGTTGTTATGTCCTCGATGGCAAGATCTACCGAAACTCCAAGATCCGGCTGGTGCGCGATGGCATCGTGATCTACCCCGTGGGCGAAGGCGCTACAGCGGAGCTGGCTTCCCTGAAACGGTTCAAGGACGACGTGAAGGAAGTGCCTTCCAGCATGGAATGCGGTCTTACCATCAAGAATTACAACGATATCCACGTGGGTGACATCGTAGAGGCATACGAAGAAGAAGAAGTTAAACGCACACTGTAATCTTTTGTTAAATACCCCCCTTAAGGGGTATTTAACATTTTATACAATACTATTTTTGACCAATGAAACCGAGCCTGATCACCTTTGACGCCCGACCGACTGTACCGCGAGGTTCCATCCGGCCATTGAAAAATAATTATTTACGGATGAAATATCTCCTCATACCCGTCCTTCTCCTGATAGCGTCCTCCGGTTTTGCGCAGGGAAAAGTCGTTGCCGATAAGATTGCCGGTATTGTAGGCGATAAGATCATTTTGAAATCCGAGCTGACTACGGCTATCGCCGACATGCAACGGAACAACAATGGTCAGGAGGTAAAGGGCGTGGACGAATGCACGATCCTGGACAATATGCTGATCCAGAAAGCGCTGGTCTTGCAGGCGGAGAAGGATTCGCTGCCCGTGAGCGACGAAGAGGTCGAGGCCGAGGTGGATCAGCGTATCCGGTATTTCATCAACCTGTACGGCGGTAAGGATGCCTTCGAGCAGATCGCACAGCGGACGGTATACCAGGCGAAGATGGACTTCATGGCACCGATCCGGGAACAGCGCCTGGCGGAGGCGATGCGGAAAAAGATCGTGCAGGATGTAACGGTAACGCCCACCGAAGTAAAGGACTTCTTCGATAAGATCCCCGAGAACAAGCGCATCTTCTATGAATCCGAAATGCAGCTCAGCCAGATCGTAATCTACCCGAAGGCCAGTCACGATATCGAGGAGCTGGCTATTTCCGATCTCAACGAATACAAAAAACAGGTGGAGTCCGGCCAGCGTAAATTCGAGCTGCTGGCCCAGCTATATTCGGATGACCCCGGCACCAAGGACAAGGGCGGCGCCATCGAGCTGAACCGTAACGACAGCAAGATGTGGGACCCGGTCTTTTTCACCACGGCTTTCCGCCTCAAGGAAGGGCAGGTGTCTAATGTGATCAAGAGTAAATACGGGTATCACATCATCCAGATGGTGAGCCGCAATGGCGACGATGCCCTCGTAAGACATATCCTCAAGATCCCCCCGATCACGCAGCCCGAGATCGACGAAACCACGCAGCGGCTGGACTCCATCCGGCATGATATCATGTCCGGGACGGTGGATTTCGGCCAGGCCGTGGTCAAGTACAGCGAAGATGAGAATGCGAAAAGCACGGCGGGCCAGATCATGGGTCGCACCGGGACGACCTTTTTGACCATCCCGGATCTCGATAAGGACATGGTGCTGCTGCTAAAGAACGATTCGCTGAAGCCCGGACAGATCTCCAAGCCGGAACAGTTCACCGATGAGCGCGGCAAGAAAGGCGTACGGATCGTGAAGCTGATATCCAGATCGGAGCCACATCGGGAAAATCTCCGGGATGACTACGACCGCATCGCTCAACGGGCGCTGGATCAAAAGCGCTCGCAGGTGCTTGAAAAATGGTTCATGACCAAGATCCCCACGTTCTATATCATGATCGATCCTGAGTATTCGAACTGCAGCAATCTCACTAAGTGGCAAGTGTCTTCATCGACCGCAGGTAATTAAATTACAGATAAACCCTTAAAGGCTGCTGAAACAGGATCTTATTTCATAGGGCATACCTCCTTCTTTAGTAATTTGATAGCGCAAGCGGTTTGGTGTGACCACTCCGGAAATTCCTATGTATATGCTAAGTAGTGCCCCCAAATCCGTGCCTACGACCAAGCAATTTAGACAACCTTATTTTTTGGATATCGCCTCTGACGGAGCTGTTTTATCCACTTGCAATCGCTTTGCTGCACTGTTGAAGAGAGGGAAGGTGACACATCTTTTGGGCCGGAATATTTTGGAGGTGTTTTCCGCTTTGGGCAAGATCGATCCGGCGCTCTCCCCGGATATTTTCACACAAGGTCTGCCGAAGATTATCGATGTGGTTGTACAGGTTCCCGGATCCCCTTTATTTACCATACGTTGGCTACCCACTCCCCGCTATGCTGATGGCATCGGGCCGGGCGGCTGGCAGTTCACAGGCTTGAAGATCTATGCCGATCCGCAACCCGTAGCAGCGGACAGGTCTTTTTCGGTTACTGGTGAGCGGACTGCCCCCGGCGGACTCATCGGGCAGGTGTCGGATATCATCGTGAAAATGGACCTGGAGGACAGGATCAGGTACTGGAACGATGCAGCGGAGATTTTTTTCGGGATACCGGCCGGGGAGGCGGTCGGCCAGCCGTTTCGGCACCTGATTCGCTACGATTTTCAGGAAATTACACAGAAGGTCATATATAACACGTTGCGGGAGAAAGGCTTCTGGAAAGGGGAAGTAGCCTATGTTTCCAGAGACGGAAAAAAATCGTATCTTATTTGCTCTATCCGCTATGTCCGGGACGAACAGCGGCGAATCACAGGCATTATGGCCTTAAACAGGGATATAACCGAGGTAAAGAAGGCCCAGCAGGATATCGCCGGCATTCTTGAAAGCATAACGGATGGTTTCTTTGTGCTGGACCAGCATTTCCGGGTGACAATGTGGAACCGAGAGGCGGAGCGGCTTACCCGGATACCGCCCACGGAAATAGTAGGGCAGCCGATTCATGAGAAACTGCCTGGGCTTATCGATGTGGACACCTGGCAATCCTTTCAGAAAGCCTTCAAAAAGAAAATGACGGTCACATTCGAACAATACAACGAACGCACGGACCGGTGGCTGGAGATGAGTCTCTATCCTTCCGACCAGGGCGTTTTTGCCTATTTCAAGGAGGTGACCTTGCGTAAAAAGCAGGAGGCGTTGCTTGCATTGGAAAAGAAGGTGCTGGAGCTGAACACGGGTAAGCGGATGGCGCTCCGGGCGTTGCTCAACTATTTCCTCAAAGGCATACAAAAGATCTTTCCCGGCATGTATTGCTGTGTGCTTACGCTGGACGACGCCCGCGATTGTGTCCGGCTGCTGTCGGCGCCGGGACTTCCCGCTATTTATGCCCATGCCATCGACGGACTGCCTATCGGACCCCGGGCGGGTAGCTGCGGGACTGCGATGTTCCGGAAGGAGACGGTGATCTGTGCCGATATTGCAATGGATCCGCTTTGGGAAGGTCATCGCGACCTGGCCCTGAGCTTTGGATTACAGTCCTGCTGGTCGATACCGGTGGTGGGCAGCCGGGACGAGGTTCTCGCCGCTTTTTCCGTTTACTATACCACTCCGAAGTCGCCGGCTGAAGGCGAGATGGATACCTTCGAGCGCATAGCCAATCTCGTTACCATCATCATCGAAAGCAAGCGCGTGGAAGAAAAGCTGCTGAAGCAGGAGCTGGACAAGCAAAGGCTGATCGCGCAGGCAATGGTCGATGCCCAGGAGCGGGAGCGGGCGGAGATCGGCAAAGAGCTGCACGACAACATCAACCAGATCCTTTCCACTACGAAGCTTTACCTGGAGCTGGCCAAGAACGACAATAATCAGCGTCTGAATCTGATCAACCGGAGTGCCGGGAATATTCATAACGCCATTCATGAGATCCGGAACATTTCGCGGTCGCTGGTGCCGTCGAGCATCGGCGATCTGGGGTTGCAGGATAGCGTTGCGGACCTGGTCTCGAGCATCCGGATGACCAAGGCCATCCACGTTGAATTCTATCCGCTGGGAGACATCGATTCCAGGCTCACTGCAAAGACCAAGCTGACCCTTTTCCGGATCATCCAGGAGCAGGTCAACAATGTGTTGAAACATTCGGGAGCACGGAATCTGATCATAGAGCTTATTTTAGCGGCGGCGGACGGGAACATCGAACTCAGCATCACCGATGATGGAAAGGGGTTCGATCCCGAGAAGGTGCGTAAGACGGGGCTGGGGCTTTCAAATATCACGAGCAGGGCCCAACTGTCCGGTGGAAAGGTCAACATTCAAAGCGCGCCGGGACGGGGATGTAAATTGAGGGTGCAGATACCGGTGGAAACCAAACTTTAATCTTAAAACAATCCTATATGAGTAAGATCAATATCTTAATTGCCGACGACCACAAGCTGATCAGGGAGACCTGGAGTTACATCCTCAATAGTGACTCCCGGTTTCAGGTGATCGCGGAGTGTGGTGATGCGCAGGAAGCGGTCGAGCTGGCAAAAACCAAACGTCCTCATGTGGTCCTTATGGATATCAACATGGCGCCGTTTTCCGGTCTGGAGGCAACCCAGCGGATCAGGAAGATCTCTCCGGGATCGAAAGTGATCGGCGTATCGATGCATTCTCAGCCTGCGTATGCAAAAAAGATGTTGCAGATGGGGGCGCGTGGCTATGTGACGAAGAACTCGTCCAAGGAAGAGATGATCAAGGCCATATTGGAGGTCAATCACGGCAATAAATACATCTGCGACGAGATCAAGAATATCATTTCCGAGCAGCTGCTCGACGAAAAAGAGGATTCACCGAATATCAATGCCCTGACGGAAAGGGAGATGCAGATCATCAACTACATCAAGGAGGGATTGTCTTCGAAGGAGATCGCCACGAGCCTCAACATTTCGCTGAAGACCGTGGAAGTACATCGACATAATATTCTTAAAAAGCTGAAACTGAAGAACTCGGCATCGTTGGTAAACTTTATAAATACCAATGCTACATATATTTAGTGTTTGCACCTACCGATGCTAAATAGTTGCCCTTTTATTTCCTTTTGCTGAAGGTTTATTGCATTTTTGAGATACGAAAGCGCCCATAACAGTTTTTAGATCCAATCCTACGAAAGCGGGGATGTAGGGTCCCCGAAAAGAGTGTTCAAATTTCCTGTTGTACACCGCCCCCAATCCTATGAAGACTGGGGGTTTTTTGCCCTTGGGACCCGTCGCCCAGCCCCCCGCTCCGGTTTTGTCATCCAGCCGACACTTAACCCCGAAGCGTGATTATCAAAGTCTTCTGTAGCTGATCTCCTCACTCTTACAGTGGTTTTATTTCTTTTTCTTTAGGGAATAAGTCGGTAACTTTGCGACTTCTTGGCGGACTAAATGTCCGCCGGCCGAAGGCCCATCATTAGCCAGTACGGCGGGAATGGGTATTTTTCCGGCAAACGTTCCCGCCGTATCATTCAGAATAATGAGCGATGCTATTCAACATGAATGTGGGCTGGCATTCATCCGTTTACGTAAGCCGTTCTCCTATTACCTGCAGAAATACGACACGGTGCTGTATGGTTTGAACAAGCTATACCTGCTAATGGAAAAGCAGCACAACCGGGGGCAGGACGGCGCGGGAGTAGCCGCGATCAAATTAAATGTCGAGCCGGGATTTCCTTTTCTTCATCGTATTCGCAGCGCCAATAATCAGCCGATCTCGGACGTCTTTTCCAAGATCATGGGCGAAGTGAAGGAGCTGGAGCAATATCAGCCGGATGTCACCCAACATCCGGGGTTGATGAAGGGCCATATCTCTTTTCTCGGGGAGCTGTTGCTGGGGCATCTTCGTTACGGCACCCAGGGACGCAATAATGTCGAATTCTGTCATCCCTTCATAAAACGAAATACGATCCCGGCGCGGAATCTGGCGTTGGCCGGGAATTTCAACCTGGTCAATACAGACGAGCTTTTTGATCTCATCGGGATCGATCCGGGAGAATTCCAGAAACAAAGCGATCTGGCTGCTATGATGGAGGTTATCCATCATTTCCTGGTACAGGCCGACGAGGCTTCGCCGGGCAGCCTGGATGTGGTAGGTCTGCTGCGTAAGGCCGTTGCACTTTTCGATGGTGGGTTCACGGTAGGCGGGCTGCTGGGCAACGGGGATAGTTTTGTATTCCGGGATGCCCATGGGATCCGGCCGGCGTATTATTATATCTCGGACGATGTTATCGTTGCTGCTTCGGAACGGAGCGCCATCCGTACCGTATTCAATGTAGGGGAGAATGAGGTTCTGGAGCTGATGCCCGGCAAGGGGCTGATCGTGAAGGCCGATGGCAGTTTCTCGATCGAATCGATACTGGAACCCAGGGAGCGGCGGGCCTGTAGTTTCGAACGCATCTATTTTTCGCGCGGTAGTGATGAAAAGATCTATCGTGAACGGATTGCGCTAGGTTATAATCTAAGCGAGCAGATCCTGGCGGCAGTCAATCATGATCTGAAGCATACGATCTTTTCTTTTATTCCCAATACGGCCGAGGTTGCGTTCTATGGGTTATGGAAAGGGATGGATGATTTCCTGGCAAGCAAAAAGATCCAGCGGATCCTGTCCTGGGGTAAGGATATCACCGAAGAAAAGCTGGTCGATATGATGAGCCGGAAGGTCCGGGTAGAGAAGGTAGCCATCAAAGACGTGAAAATGCGGACCTTCATTACAGAGGATGCCGGCCGGAATGAAATGGTGCAGCACGTTTACGATGTGACCTATGGCACGGTTCAAAAAGACGAGGATACCCTGGTTGTCATCGATGACTCGATAGTCCGGGGCACTACCCTGAAGGAAAGCATCATCCGGATGCTGGCGCGGCTTTCGCCCAAAAGGATCATCGTGGTATCGTCGGCTCCGCAGATCCGTTACCCCGACTGTTATGGGATCGATATGAGCAAGTTGGGCGATTTCATCGCGTTCCGGGCTGCGGTGGAGCTGACGAGAGAACGCGGAAAGGAGAATTGCCTGCAAGAGCTGTACGAGCGTTGCAAGGAGCTTGCCCGTACGGGGCAGTTGCACACGGAGAACGTAGTGCAGCGCGTCTATAAGCCCTTCACCGCGCAGGAGATCTCGGATAAAGTGGCGCAGCTGATCACGCCGCCTGACATCGATACACCGGTGCAGGTGATCTTTCAGACGATCGAAAACCTGCATAGATCCTGCCCCACGAATACGGGTGACTGGTATTTTACCGGGAACTACCCCACGGCGGGAGGCAACCGGGTAGTTAATAAAGCGTTTATTAATTACATGGAGGGTAAGAATGTCCGGGGGTATTAATGCCCCCTGCATTTAACTAATACCCGAAACCGTCAAAAAATAAAGCGGCATAGTTGCGGTTATCAGAGAAAATACTTAATATTATATAGCTAATCCTACCCATCCCCTTAAAAGATTTGTCCTGGTTAATGTGCTCCTCGTTTAGTAATGTTTGACTTTTCTGCCTTAGAAAATAAACAAGCGTTAT
>DASYZH010000166.1:0-4076 GCA_035946435.1 Puia sp.
AAAAAAGGGCAGCAAAAGGCAGGCAATACCCAACGCCAACCCAAAAGCGATCAACGCCGTCAGCACCGACTCGACAAAGAATTGACTGATCAACTGCCCCCGCATCGAACCCACCGTCTTCCGGATGCCCACCTCCTTCGCCCGCTTCCCACTCCTCGCCGTCGAAAGATTCATAAAGTTGATACAGGCCAGCAACAACACAAAAAATCCTATTGTCCCAAATAACCACACATACTGTATCCCCCCACCCGCTACCTTCCCATCCTGGAACTGTGAATACAAATGCCATTTGCTCATGGGATGTAAAAAAAGCTCCGGCGCAAAACGTTTGTCATCCGCCGTCACATACTTCAATTTTATATCCCTGATCTTCGCCGACACCGCATCCATTTTTGCGCCATCTGCCAGCTCGACAAAACACTGAAAGGAATTATCCCCCCAATCCATACGCGTCCTGGAATCGACCACATGATTCACATAATAATCCCACGGCGCCAGGAACACCGGCGCATTCCGATGAAGCGTCGCATTATCCGGCAGATCTTCATACACCCCCGCGACGGTGAAATTGTCCTTATTGTCCAGGCGCACGATCTTATTCAATGGATCGGCATCCCCAAAAAGCGCACGGGCCAGGCTCTGCGCCAGCAGGATCGAGCTCGGATTCTCCAACCCCTGCGCCCAGCCCTGGGTGACCCGCAACCCCAACACCTCCGGCCCATCAGGCTCCATAAAATTGCCAAAGGGCGTAAGCACCTTATCTCCCACCGACACGACATGCTGCCAGGACCACGACGCCATCACCACATGCCGGAAATCGCCGATATAATCCTTATGCAATACCGGCCCCAATGGCAAAGGGATCGCCTTCTGCGAACGCATGTTTCCGTTAAAGGTCTGCGTCTGCATCACCTGCGCCACCCGCTTATAATGTGGATCATAGTGGTCGAACGTCAGCTCGTCCCAAATCCATAACCCAATCAAAAGCGCGACCGCCATGCCGATCGCCAACCCGGAAATATTGATGATGGAATGACTCTTGTTCCTGCGCAAGGCACGCCAGGCAACCCGCAGATAATTTCTTAGCATGTAAAAGCTGTCTCATAAGGCATACCGGATTCCAACCCGCTGAATATCAAGACACCCAACGCCGCACCCGCACAGGTGTTGTCCGATTTCGATACACCGGTTGTCCGCCCCCGCCCCGACCCCCGGAGGGGTATTCAAAAAAAAGTTTAAAAAAATTTGCGTAGCTAGATATCTACACATATATTTGTAGACAAATAGCTACACGATGAAAATAAGACGCGACGTATTCCAGGCTATCGCCGACCCCACCAGGAGAGCCATCCTCCTGCTGGTAGCCACCCAAACCATGACGGCCGGCGCCATAGCAGCCAATTTCGACACGGCCCGCCCCACCGTGTCCAAACACCTGGCGATCCTCACCGAATGCGAACTCCTCCAGCCGGAACAAAACGGCCGCGAGATATACTATCACCTCAATCCTCAAAAAATGAAAGAAGTAGCCGACTTTATCGAGCCCTTCCGCAAAATGTGGGACGCCCGCTTCAACAAGCTCGAAGCCATCATGAAGAATTATAAACCAAATAAATAAACTACCATGGAACTAAAAACAAAGGTCAACGCCGAAGACGGCACGCAAGAGATCGTAGTTACCCGGGATTTTGACCTGCCCGTAGAACTATTGTTCAAGGCGCATGTGGACCCAGAGATCCTCGGCCAATGGATGGGCACCAAGGTCCTCAAAATGGAAGGCAGGCCCCACGGCGGCTATCTGTTGGAAACCACGGACGGGAACGGCAAAGTCCTCTTTCGCGCCAATGGCGTCATCCATACCTTCCTCCCAAACAGCAAGATCATCCGCACCTTCGAAATGGAAAACGCTCCCATCGGCGTCCAGCTCGAAGTCCAGACCTTTGAGCGACTCACCGACAACACCAGCCGGTTCACCGGACGCACCATCTACGAAACGGTCGCCTACAGAGACCAGGTGCTGAAATTCGGCATGGAGAAAGGAGTTAACATGGCGCACGACCGGCTTCAAACAGTTGTTGAAAAATTAAAATAACCATCATGACAAAACGTAACAACATCATCTACTGGATCGCAACGCTCTGGGCGTCCCTTGGCCTCACCGCCACCGCGATCGTACAGGTCTTCGGCAAGAACGCCGAGGCAGCCCATATTGCAAATTTGCACTATCCTGGCTATTTTATCACCCTGCTGGGTTGCTGGAAATTCCTGGGCGTCATCGCCCTCCTGATCCCAAAATTCCCCCTGGTAAAGGAATGGGCCTACGCGGGAATCTTCTTCGTCATGACAGGCGCCCTCTATTCCCATCTCGCCGTAGGCGACCCCTTTAAGGAGATATATCCCTGCTTGCTTTTATTGGTCCTGATTTTGATATCTTACCTTTTCAGACCCGCAGGCAAAAGACTCTTTCCGTTAATGCAAAAAAATCACTCATATGAACCCCAAAGTGGACGAATTCTTCAATAGAGCCACGAAGTGGCATCCGGAAATGACGAAATTACGCGAGATCGCCCTCAGCTGCGGCCTCACCGAAGAGCTCAAATGGAGCAAACCCTGCTATACCTCGGAAGGTAAGAATATCGTCGTCATCCAGGGCTTCAAGGCCTATTCCGCACTCTTGTTCATCAAGGGCTATCTCGTGAGCGACCCCAAACACATCCTCGTCAAAACCGGCGAGAACACCGTCGTCGGCCGCCAGGCCCGCTTCACCGATGTCAAGGATATCGCCAAGGTCGAAGCCGCCCTCAAAGCCTGTATCAAAGACGCCATCGACGTGGAAAGGACCGGGAAGACACCGCCCGCCAAAAAGAAATCGTCACTCGGATCTAAGACTGTCAGCCGGGTTGGCAGCGGCAGCACGAAAAGTTCGAAGACAAAGTACAGCCAGCGCAAAGCATAGCAACACGGCGCCGCCGGCCGCAAAGATCCACCAGCTCACACGGGTCCTGTAAACAAAATTCTCCAGCCATTTCCTGCTCCCCCACCAGGCGATCGGCATGGAAATCAGGATCGCCAGGCCGATGAGCCGCACAAAATCCTTAGACAGCAGCACCACGATCTGGATCACCGAAGCGCCGATCACCTTGCGAACACCGATCTCCTTCGTCCGCGCGTTGGTAATATAGATCACCAGCCCCAGCAAACCCAAACAGCTGATAAAGATAGCCAGCCCCGTCGCCCACCACAATAGCCGCGAAACATTCTTCTCCTGCGAATAAAGATGGGCGATAGAATCGTCAAAAAAGGTATAGCTAAATTCATCTTCAGGATACACGGACTTATAAGCATCCTGCAACCCGGCAATAATGCCCTTCCAGGCCGTCCCTTCCACATTCTGTTTCGGCAGGGCAATAGCGAATTGATCGACATCCTGGATCCCATTCACGATGGCCAGCGAACGGATCGCCACATGCATCGAACCCTGATGGAAATCGGCGACGACACCCACAACAGGCAATAGCCGGTCGTTCCAGCTAATCCGCACCCCAACGGCCTTCCGGGGATCGCTGAAACCCAAAAACCGCGCGTACGTCTCATTGATGATAAGTTCATTGATCGTATCACTCTCGGTGATATTCCTACCCGCAAGCAAATGAAGATGGAAGAGCCGGAGATAGTTGGTATCCACATTCAGATACTGCAGATTCGACCTGACTTCATGTTTCCCATCATTATATTTCGCATCATTGGTACTGGTACCACCGGAGACCGGCGGCGCCAACATCTGGCTGATCAGCTCGATGCCCGGAATGGCTGCCATCTTTTGCGCCAATACCTGTCGTTTGGCCTCTCCTTGCCGCCAGGCCGTATTAAAGGTCAGGATCGCATCTTTCTTAAAACCCAGCTCCGTATTGAGGGCATAATTGATCTGCCGCACCACGAGAATGGTGGCGATAATAAACACCTGCGCGATCACAAACTGTGACACGGTGAGCGTCTTCCGCAGCCAAACCCCGCGCGTCTTGCTATCCCGCCCCGCAGCCCACTGATTCTTCAACACCGAGATCGGTTTGAAAGAG
>DASYZH010000167.1:0-12277 GCA_035946435.1 Puia sp.
CCATCCGGACCATAAAGCGTCAGGGGAGCCAGGCTGGCGGTAAAACTCAGCACATTGCTCACGTAGATCTGCTTGATGCCCAACTTTGCAACGAAGTCGACATACTCCGGCAATTCCTGAACATTATTGCGATGGGCCACAAAGGTCACCGCCAGCTTATCGCGAAGGCTGCTTTGCTGCAATAGGCCGATGGTCTCGATGATCTTTTCAAAAACGACTTCCGTCTTGAAGTCCTCCACCGTTTTCCTGGTATAACCATCGAGCGAGATATTGATCTCCGATATGGGGTATTTCTCCAGCTGCCGGATCTTGTCCAGGCTGAGCTCCATCGTGTTCGACAAAAACGGGAATTGCATCCGGGGATTGATCTCCAGTATCCGGTCCATCATCTGGAACAGGTACTTGTTGAGGATGGCCTCGAAGGTGGAAAAGGTAAAGAACGATGCGTGCCTGATCAACGGCGTAAGACGTTCGGCAAACTGCTCGAACTCTTCCAGCTTCATGATCTTTATGACACCGTCGTGGATCTCCGTATGATAATCATTGATGAAACAATGCTTACACTTGAGATTGCAGGCACTAACGGTCTGAACGGTAATGTAGTAAGGATAACCGGTTAGATACTTTTTTATTCCGAGGAAACTCCGCTTTAATAGCTGATCCGAGGGTATCCGGCGCAGCTTCTTCACCGCGATCTGTAACGATGTAAGCATCTATAAAGATAGCAAATTAATTTTATTTGAGCGACCGGATGATCGAGGCGAATTCCGTTGCATTCAACGAGGCGCCGCCGACCAGACCACCATCTACATCGGGAGAATGGAAAAGCTCCCTGGCATTGGCCGCCTTGACGCTGCCGCCATAGAGGATGGGAATATGTTCTGCCGTAGCCTTGTTGTATTTGTGGACGAACAGCTTCCGGATATGTGCATGCATCTCCTGCGCCTGTGCCACCGTGGCCGTTCTGCCCGTACCGATGGCCCAAATGGGTTCATAGGCAATGACGATCTTCCGCATCTCCGCCTCGGGGAAATGAAAAAGCGACTCCATCAGCTGTGTTTCCACAAAGCCTTCCTGGGCGCCCACTTCCCGGATACTCAGCGTCTCGCCACAGCAGAAGATCGGAGTGATGCCGTTCTCCAGGCAAAGCTTTACCTTTTCGGCCAGGCTCAGGTTTCGCTCCGAGAAATATTCTCTTCTCTCGCTATGCCCCAGGACGCAATATTGGATATTGATCGATTTGAGCATTTCCGCGGCTACCTCGCCGGTATAGGCGCCTGATTTCTGGTCGGAGCAGTTCTGCGCGCTGGCGGCATAGCCTTTTCTTCCGCTGAGCTTTTGTGCCGCCATGATCAGGTACGGAAAAGGAACGGCGAAGACGGCCTTTTGATGGTCCTTCAATGCAATCTCTTCTTTCAGAATGGCGTCCAGCAGTTGTTCGCCCTGCTGATACGTAAGGTTCATCTTCCAGTTAGCCGCCGCTATTTGTTGTCTCATCTATGTATTTTTATGATTTTATGAGGCCTCAAAAATATGTTTTAATGCGAGTATTTCGGGTTCTGTCAGTGCCCGATTTTTCAATTTCTTCCAGTTGTCGATATCCCGCAATGCTTTTTCCCATCGATAACGCTCGGGTTTTGTCGTCCCCCAGGTGAAATCGGGGACATATTTCGCCGGGATGCCGCCGTCGAAAATATTGCAACAGACGCCTACGAGCGTGCCGGTATTGAACGTCGTATTGATCGCCGCGCGCGAGTAATCCCCCATCATTAATCCGCACTTTAGCCCGGCATCGAGCCAGTTGCGCGAAGCCGGATGATAGACGCGAATGTCCGCGGCATTGTTCTTGAGATTGGACGCCGTGACGCCGGCACCCAGGTTACACCACTCGCCGATGACGGCATCGCCGAGATAACCGTCGTGTCCTTTGTTGCTATAGCCAAGGAATACAACGTTCTTGATCTCGCCGCCGGCGACGGTCGACGGACCGAGCGTAGTCGCGCCATAGATCTTCGCGCCCATCTTGACAACGGCGCCTTCGCATGCCGCAAATGGCCCGCGGACGAGTGCGCCTTCCATGATCTCGGCGCCCGGGCCGATATAGATCGGCCCGGCAGTGGCGTTGAGCACACAATGACTTAGCCGCGCGCCTTCCTCGATAAAGATAGCGGCAGGGTTCACGGTCTGTACGGACGCCGGGATCGGCTGCGACGTCCGGCCCGCGGTCACGAGCTCGAAATCTTCAAGCAGCGCTTCGCCATTGTGCTGAAAGATATGCCAGGGATACCGGATCAGCCGGCCATGTGTGATGATACGATCGATGGAAGCCTGGGCAAGCGGGCCGCGGGCCATCTCTTCGCGGATGCGGGCCGCCAGCACACGGGTCGGCAGGATGTTTGCCGGTAGTGCCGGGCCGCTCGTGATGGGTCCCGGCCGGAAGGCCGCGGGGCCCAATAGCCTGGTCCATTTTTCCCGGAAGGTGAGGATACCCATTCGGATATCCAGCACCGTACGCGTCGCCGTAAAAGGGAGCAGATCATCGGTGCAGGAGGTATCTTCCAGTGTGAGCATGTCGGTAAAACTAAAAAATCCCTGCCGGTTGGCAGGGATTTTTTTTGTACAATAAAGTCTTTAGATTCGAAGTTCTTATTTCGTTTTCTTCTCGTAACGTTTCTTGAACTTGTCGATACGGCCGGCCGTGTCAACCAGTACGTTCTTCCCGGTAAAGAAGGGATGAGAAGTGTTGGAAATTTCCAATTTGATCAAAGGGTATTCGTTGCCGTCTTCCCACTTGATGGTCTCCCTGCTCTGAGCGGAAGATTTGCTCAGAAAGGCCTCGCCATTACTCATGTCTTTAAAAACAACGAACCGGTAACCCTTGGGGTGGATATCCTTTTTCATAACTTGTTCTGTTTAAAGGTTGTACGGATTTGGCCGTACGCTATTTTGTTTCGGATCGCGAAGGTACAAATTGCATGGAGCTTATCCAAATAAATTTGGATCAGCTCCGCATATTCACATATTGCAGCGCGATACCCAGGTTGGCGCCGGTGCAGAGCTTGATCACAGCCTGCAGATCGTCGATCTTCTTCCCGGTGACCCGGACCAGATCGTCCATGATCTGGGACTGGACCTTTAGCCCGGAGTCCTTGATCAATTTGACCACCTTCTTGGCGTCTTCCTGTTTGAGCCCATTGCGGACAGGCACCTCCTGCCGCGTAACCTTTCCGCTCGGGTACGGGTCCTTGCTCATATCGTACACCAGCGGATCGAGTCCCTGTTTCATGCTCCTGCTGATCAGGACGTCGACGATCTGCTTGATCTTCATGTCGCTTTCTGCCTCCAGATCGATCTTCATGTCCTTTTTGTTCAATTCGATCTTTACGGGCGAGTCTTTGAAATCAAACCTGTTTGTTATCTCCTTTTTGGTCACGTTCACCGCGTTGTCGAGGACCTGGGCGTCTACTTTGCTAACGATGTCAAACGATGGCATAGATATGTAGTTGTGTACAGCAAAGCTACACAATTCCGGCTGCTTGCCGTCGCCCGACTCGCGCGCTACTGGTTGCCACCGGTCTTGACCCGGTTTTCCTCGTCGCCGGCGCCGTTGTGATGGGCACCAGCTCCCGACATCCCCTTGAGCGGCTTCCCGAAATTCCAGGTAAAGGTCAGCGCCACTACCCGGCTGTCCCGGCGATTATAGAAAGTGGCCTCTGTCTGCTGGAAATTGATATACCCATGAACCGTATTGGAATAAAAGATATCCCGGATCGACGCCTTGATCGAGGCCTTGTTATTGAGGATCTTCTTGCTGACTGCGGCAGAAGCCTGGCCCAAAGGGTCGACGATCACCTGTCCTTCCACCCCTTTGGTCCGGTAGAAGCCCGAGATCTCGCCACCCCAGCCTTTCGGCAGGGTGAACTGGTTGTTCATGTTCAGGATTAACGTGGTAGCCGATACGCTGATGTCCTCGCCGTAAAGCATACCGCTGAACTTGCTGTAATTCAGGTTACTGTACAGCATGGCGCTCCACCATTTGGCGACGGGGATCTGGGCGCTGACCGCGATACCCGCATTCTGCCGGCTGCCGATATTGCCCTGGCGAACGATGGTGGCCTGACCGGACTGCTCGAACGTCTCGGTGAAGAAATTCTTCGTATAGCTGTAGTTGAGCGTCGTGTTCAGCCAATGGTGGAAACTATGTCCCAGCTCGATGTTTTGTGTATACTGCGGTTGCAGATAGGGGTTACCAGCCTGGTAGGTATATTGGTCGAGGAAGAAAAGGAACGGATTCAGATCCTGGTAAGCAGGCCGGTCGATCCGGCGTCCATAGCTCAGCGTGAAGGTGTTCTTATCGTTGAGGTCATAGCTGAAAAAGGCCGTCGGGAACAGGTTCACATAGCTGCGGGTAAAGGAGGAATCCTGATTGATCACCGAAACGCCATTGCCCAGCTGATGACCGGAGTAATTGGTATTCTCTATCCGGACCCCCACCTGCGCCGTCAGTTTTTTATATTGCTTCGTCATGTTCACGTAGGCGGCGTTTATGTTCTCCCGATAAAGAAAACGATTGGTTTTCGTCGTATCTACTTCGGCGATCTTATTCACCAGATCGTAATAATCGGCCGTGTTGTCGGTATTCACATAGCTTAGCTTGATACCCGTTTCCAATTTATAACCTTTGGTCATCGGACGGGTATAGTCGGTTTTCGCCGTATAAATATTGATGGTGCTGGGAAGATGACCGGTGAGGATATTTTCATTCAGCAGGATCATATCGGGATTATAGGTCAGGTTGTCGAAGTACTGATCGCTGACGCTGCTATAGCGTACATAATCCAGGTCGGCGGTAAGCTCTCTGCCGGCGGAGTCATAGGTATGCCGGAAATTGAGGTTCGCGGACCCGTTCTTCCACGAGGTCTTATTGGTATTGGGCGACTGCACCACGGAGTCCAGCACATAGTCCGGCGAAAGCAGCTGGATATTGCTTGTCGAGATATTCTGCTCCGTATTCCGGAAACCACTGACGACAAAACCTATGGTGGTCTTTTGCGTCATATAGTAATCCATGCCGAACTTGACATTGAACGAAGGATTGGTGAAATGCATATTCGTCTTTTGGGAAAAGATCGAGTTGATCGTTTTGCTGTCGGCGTCGAGGTATTTGCGCCCGATGGTCAGCTCCTGGAAGCCTTCCCAATGTGCGTAGCCGGCATTCAGAAAATAGTTGAACTTCCCGTTGCGGTAGTTGAGGTTGACGCTGCCGCTGGGTTTTGGGTAGATCCCCTGGGTATGGGTGAGGTTGACATTGCCGTTAAAGCCTTTTAGCTTATTCTTTTTCGTCTTGATATTGATGATCCCGGAATTGCCGGCCGCATCGTATTTCGCGGAGGGGTTGGTCATGATCTCGATCACGTCGATGGCGGAGGCCGGCAGGCTTTTCAGATAGTCGGCCAGCTGTGTGGCGCTCAGATAGGTGGGTTTACCGTCGATCATAATGGTAACACCCTGTTTCCCCTTCAGGCTGATGTTGTCGTCTTTATCGAGGGTAATACCCGGGGATTTCTCCAGGACATCCATGGCCGTGGAGCCTGCGTTGCTCGGAGAAGCGTCGACATTAATAATGGTCCTATCCGCCTTCATTTCGACAAATGGTTTCTTGCCTACAACGGCGAACGCCTGCAGACTGGTAGCGCTGGGCGTCAATGCCATCGGCGCCAGGCTCCGCGTTCCGGTGACCGCCAGGTCGAAGGACGCCGTCCATGACGATTCATACCCTACGGAAGAAGCCGTGACCAGATATTGGCCGGCGGGGATATGGAAGAAACGGAAATGTCCGGTCTTATCGGTAGCGGTAGCTTTGATGCGGGAGGAGTCTTTTGCCTTCAGCAAGATCACCGTGGCGGCCTCGACGGGCTGTCCCTTGGCGTCCCGGATCATCCCGGAGATACGCGCATCGGACTGCGCAATTGCAGGTATTCCGATGATTATCAGGGATAAAAGCGATAAAATGTGCCAGAAATGCGCTTTCCGAAAAATAGCGCATTCCTGGCAAAAAGCTGATGTCTGTCCTTCGGACAAAAACGCTATTGCGTTTTTATGAGCAAGTGTCTTTCTCATAATAGGTGCTTTGTGTAGTTCTTAGTTATAGCTGATACAATACAAAGATCAGAACTATATATTACATAGTACATGGTTTAGTGCTGACTGGCTTAATAGCAGGATAGCTGGTGGCGCCGGGCGGACCATCCGGCCGCCGGGCCGGCCATTTAATTGGAGGTAAAACTAGTCCGGGGTGATGACGACAACTATTTAACTTGACGGACGTCATCCTTTCGGTGACGATTAGCAAAAATCGCGTACGGTCGAGGATATGACGGGGCATGAAAGGCCCGGGTTACAGCCGTATGCCGGTTCGTGACAAAAGGAGAGATTTCCGGAAGGATGGTAGGGCGCGCTGCCGGGCGATCTGGCGACTTGGCGATCTAGTGGCTTGATGACTTTGTGCCTTGGCGACTTAGCGGCTTGCCTACTACCCCGCCTGTCGATCCGAAACCGTCGAGGCCGGTTCATCCTGACCCACCGCCGGACGGACAGGTGGAATGCCGCGTTTTTTAAGCTGGAAATAGAGGATGGTTCCGCTGATCACGAGCGCAGCGGAGATCAGTTCGGCCTGCGTGGGATGCAGTCCGAAAATATGGTATTGCGTATTAACGCGGATGCTTTCGATAAAGAAGCGTTCTATCCCGTTAATGATCAGGTAAATGGCGAATAGCGTCCCGGGGATCTTCAGCCGTTTGCGCAGACTCCAGAGCAAAAAGAACAGCCCCAGGCACACGAGGGTCTCATACACCGGGGTGGGGAAAACAGGAATGGGCAGCTGGCTGCAATATGGACCGTTACAATCGGGTATCCGGACGCCCTCGCTGATCACGTTATGGGGATAGGGAAAGGCAAAAAGCCAATCGGGCAACCAGGAAGGCGCCTTGACCGCCAGGTGAGGGACCTTGTCCAGGCTTCCGAACTGCGGCAGATAGACCTCCTTGTATTGTTGCAGGATCGTGGCGTAATCGCCGGGACTCCCGGCCAGGACCGGTTTGCCGGCCGCATTCGTTGTGTACGCGCTGTTGAGGATGCCCCAGTCCCCATCGCCGGAAACCTGACAACCGATACGGCCGATGGCATAGGCCAGCATCAGACCCGGAGCCGCGGCGTCGTTCAAATGCCAGAAAGTGATCCCATTTTTGCGGGCATACCACCAGATCGCGAGGGCGGCACAGATCAAACCGCCGTAAAAGGTCAGACCGCTGAAAGAGAAAAGCGAGCCGATAGGGTCCTGTACAAAATCGTTCCAGTTTTCGAGGCTATTGAAGATCTTGGCGCCGATAAACCCGAAAATAAAGGCATAAAGCGTCATATCCCCTACCCTGTCGTGCGGCCAGATGCGCACTTTCTTTTCCTGGGGCTGGGGAAGTTTTTGTTTGTTCTTTTCGTACCACTTCAGACCGGCCAGGAGCAGGCCAAGGATGATGCCTGCCGGCCAATTGCCCTGCGTCGACAGCATATAATCCTGAACATTGCTGGTCAGCGCGCTGTCCCCTGTGATCAACCCGATCAATTTGAAACCCAGGATAAAACCCAGTACAAAATTCAGGGTCAGTTCCGTGGGGCTGGCCGGTTGCCCGATCATGACCAGCTGCTCGCGGCTGGATAAAAGCCCTTCCCGCTCCTTCCGCATCAGCTCCCGGGTCAACGTAACGGCCGCGGCGATAAAGCTCAGGGCAACGAAGAAACCAAAGCTGTTGATAAAATGGAAAAAGTGCCAGGGGTTGGATATACCAAAAAGATCCTTAAGAGCGTAATATAGATTGGGATACATAGTGGCCTACTTCGGATATATGTAATGTGCTGGAATGCACTTTTCAGAAAATTAGCGCATTCCAGCAAAGCGCTAAAGTTTGTCCTTCGGACGAAAACGCTACCGCGTTTTCCTGTTGCTTGCAAACCTACGGTTTTAACCGCGCAATTCCTTCTCTGGCTTAGGATGGGGGTGTAATTTTTTTATAGCGACAAAACCCGGTCGGTGAACACCTTATCCACATAGTGTCGATCTTTCTCCAAAAATAGTTGTCCACATGTACAATATTCTGTGAGTTTCAGTTCCACAAAAGTGTTCCACGGGGAACATTTTCTCCACCAAACCACCGCCCAATGCGCTTTTGCCAGCTTATCCACAGGATGTGGAATTCCCAAAGAAAAACCGTGCTTATCCACAGTTGTGCGCGCCGCTCCCGTGCATTCGCTGGGGCGGTTGAAAATCCCCCCATGGCCCGTGAAAATCCCCCATGGCCCGTAAAAGTCCATTATGGCGGCCCCGAAATAAAAAACCCCTTTCGTAAAGCGAAAAGGGGCTTCTTGTTATAGCAGGCGACTATATTATCGGGCTAATGTCTGGTCTGTCCCGGTGGACGAACCGCCGCCGGCGGTTCAGGAGCAAAATTCGTCGAAGGCGGCGATCAGGTTATGAGCGATCAGCTGCGCAGGGCGGCCTTCGATCTGGTGCCGTTCGATCATATGGACCAATTTTCCATCCTTGAACAGCGCGATCGCCGGAGAGGATGGCGGATAAGGCAGCAATTTCTCGCGGATCTTATTCACTGCTTCAACATCGAAACCGGCAAAGCTGGTGGTCAGATAATCGGGTTTCTTGGCGCTGTTTGAAACCGCCATTAATACGCCCGGCCGGGCCATGCGCGCTGCGCAGCCGCAAACCGAATTCACTACGACCAGCGTGGTACCAGACTTCTCTAACTGGTTATCAACTTCGGAGGAGGTCAATAGCTCCTGAAAGCCATTGTCCGTCAGTTCCTCCTTCATGGGTTGCACTATCTCTTGAGGATACATCTTTTGTTTGATTGTGTTTTGATGAAAAGTACAATTAAAACGCAAAACTAATCAAAAAGTTCAGGAATCCCGCCGGACCGCTGCGCCACTCTGCCTTCGTGGCGCTGTCCGGCTTCCACCCCTCTGCCTTGGGTGCCCGTCCGGCTTCCAGAAAAAATGTCATCAAAATTCGCGCGGACCCGAAATTATGTCACCCGGCATCAGGGGAAACTTGCCAGATTTTCGGGAAAAAGGGCTGTTTGGCCGGATGGTATGTCGTTTGATCCCTACCCGGCGTCGAACGACATTAAAAAAAGAAAAAAGGATTGTATATGACACTCGTAAAAGTAAACAACAACGGCCACAGGAACCTGTCCAATTTTGTAGACGAATTCTTTCAGGGTTTTCCCGCTGGACTCGGACGTGACGAAAGCTTCGGTTTCCCCCCGGTAAATGTCCATGAGACCGCCGATGCCTATCATTTGGAACTCGCCGCTCCCGGCCGTACCAGGGAAGACTTCAAGTTGACGGTAGAAAATGGTCAGCTGACCATCGGGTTCGAAAAGAAAGAAGAGACCAAGACCGAAGACTACAAGACCATCCGCAAAGAATTTTCTTTCAAGAGCTTTAAACGCAGCTTCAACCTGGATGACCGGATCGACGCCAGTGCGATCCAGGCCAAGTATGAGAATGGTGTCCTGAAGCTCCTCCTTCCCAAGAAGGAACAGGTCAAGGAAGCCACTAAACAAATCTCGGTTCAATAAGCAGGGCTGAAAGCGCAAAAAAGATTGCGTAACGTTTCATAAAAGCCTGCCGCACCCCCATCCGGGGGCGGGCGCCGGCAAAACATTGGTTGGTTTTGGTTGAATAAAAGCAGCCTGGCTCCCTGAGAGCCGGGCTCTTTTGTTTTTCCACGAACGGCCTCCCTTCCGCCGGGCCGTCCTCGCCCCCCTGCCTTGGGCGTGTGCCCGGCTTCCGAGAACGGGCACATTTTGGTTTTTTATGGGTTTTTTAGGCAGTTTTTTTTAATTTCACGGCTTCCAAGCGGACCGTAGGTTCGTTCTTAACCCATTTTTATCCAGGAATATGAAAAAACCCTTGGGTGTCTTAAGGCTTTGGCTATTGATATCGGCAGGTATTATGTTCTTCTCCACCATTCAGGCTCAGAATCCTGGATTCCGTGTTCCCATGCCAATGGACACTACTGGCCATAGTGAGGATTCCGTGTTACGCATCAAGAACATGGACCCCTATTTCAATGTCCACGTCGATTCGACGCTTTCCTACCAGTTCGAGATCAACCGGGACCCCAGTAAATATTACTTTTTCCTAAAAAATGCCCCGGTAGGTCTAAAGATCAAAGAGAACGGTCTGCTCCAGTTCAGGGCCGACAAATCCTATTTTTTGTCCGGCCGGCTCAAATATGACTTTGAGTACAAGGTCGACATGGAGGTCCAGAACCTCAACGACCCCAAGGATCATCTCGATACTACCTTTACCATCAGCTTCTTTACCACCGAGATCATCGCTTCGCATGTAAAACCCACGGTGAGCAATGTGCTTTATGTGGAGGAAGGCGACACCATCAGCTTCCGCGTGCAGTGTGAGACCGGCACCTATCCCATCGAAAGCATTAACTTCTATTCCAGCATCCCGATCAAGACGAACTCCATCATAAAAGAATGCAACGACGACTTCACCTGGAGCCCGCCTTATGATTTCGTCAAGGACGGCGATTCCGCCAAGACAAAGCTGCTGCTACTCTATTTTGTCGGTACGAACAAAGTGTTCATGCGGGATACCGCCATTATCCGCATCTATGTCAAGGACGCGCTCAATTATCCCTATATGGTGCAGGATTACAACGCTATCACAAAGAACTTCCGCACCTATATCCTTCAGCTGAAATATGCCTTTTTCCAGCTGGACAGGAAAGTGAAAAAGACCAATCACACCCGTACCGGTTTTGATATGACCACAGCGACAACGGCCCTCGGCGGCACCATCGCTACCAGCACCAACTCCCCTACCACCGGCGCCATCCTGCCCAGTGTCGGCGTTGCCATGGTCCCGGTAAAAGAAACGGTGGCTCCGCCGCAGACTGCTGATCAGAACATGGCAAGCCTGGTCCGGTCGTCCATCAAACGGCTGGATTACACCATGCATGACAATGCACTGATCGGTGAGAAAGACCCCGATATCGTCAAAAAGATCACTGCGCTGAAAAACGAGCTGAAACAGACCCAGGTCCAGCTCATCGATGTACCGCTGGAGGAGACCAGCGGGATGACCGAAGAACAGCTGAATGCCTACTTCGATAACCCCAAGGTCAATAAGAAATACCGGTTGAAGCGGCATTAGGAAGACCGCGGCCCGCAGCTGCGGGAGGCCTTACATATACCCCAGGATCTTGAGCATGCTTTGCGCGGTCTGCTCCTTAGCGTAGACCCAGTCGACGAGCTTCCCGTTCTTGTCGTGCCCCACAATGACATGTTTTGGTGACGGGATCAGGCAATGCTTGATGCCGCCATAGCCGCTGATCTGGTCCTGGTACGCTCCCGTGTGGAAAAAACCGACATACAGGGGTTCGCCGTTCACGATCTTGGGTAAGAATACCTCGTTGATATGTTCTTCGGAGTCGTAGTAATCGTGACTGTCGCAGGTGATGCCACCCAACACGACGCGTTGGTATTCCACGTCCCACTTATTGATGGGGAGCATGAGGAAGCGTTCGCCGATCCCCCATGTATCCGGTAAGGTGGTGATAAATGAGCTGTCGATCATGTACCAGATCTCCCGGTCGTTCTGCATCTTTTGGCCAATGACGCTATAGATATGTGCCATGCTCTCGCCCACGGTATAGCTGCCGAACTCGGTGAAGATATTGGGCATCGGCACATTGCTTCGTTTGCACGCTTTCTTAATGTTGCCCACGATCTCGTTGATCATGAACTGGTAGTCGTACTCGAAACCCAGCGAATGTTTGATGGGGAAACCACCGCCGATATTAATGGAATCCAGCTCAGGACAGATCTTTTTCAATTGACAGTACAGGTTGATCACCTTGTTCAGCTCGCTCCAATAGTAGATATCGTCCTTGATGCCTTTGTTGAGGAAAATATGCAGCATCTTGAGCTGGAAACGGTCTTCGTTGCCTTCGATCTTGTCGACATAGAATTCGAGGACATCACGGGCGCGGAAACCCAGCCTCGAGGTATAAAAGGGGAATGTCGGCTCTTCTTCGGCGGCTACCCGGATACCCAGCTTGAAGGGCACCTTCACGCTCCGCTTGTATTGCTGGAGCTCCTCTTTGTTGTCCAAAATGGGGATCACGTTCTTGAACCCGCTATTGAGCAGGCTGGCGATCCGGCTGGTATAGCTCTTTTGTTTGAAC
>DASYZH010000168.1:0-12270 GCA_035946435.1 Puia sp.
CAAAACCCGGCTGCAGCAAGCCCTGGCCACCTGGATGGCTGCCTTCCCCGTCTACCGCGCCTACCCCGACGCCACCGGTGGCTCACCCGAAGATGCCGCTCATTTTGCCACGGCACTCGCCCGGGCCCGCAGCTACCGGCCCGATCTCCTCGAAGAGCTAAACTACCTCGACAGCCTCTGCCGATATACACCGTCTCCCGGCTTAAGCCGGCCTCTCCCCGCGCCTGGAGCCGCTACGGACCATGATCCGGCGCGCAACCAGCAGCTCACTTTTCTCACCCGCCTCATGCAGTTCACCGGCCCACTCGCCGCCAAAGGCATCGAAGACACAACCTTTTATATCTACAACCCCTATATCGCACATTGTGAGGTCGGCGACACCCCCGCTGTCGCCGGCATTGCGCCGGAAGAGTTCCACCGGCTCATGCAGCACCGCCAGCAAAAACAACCCCATTCCCTAAACGCCACCACGACCCATGATACCAAAAGGGGCGAAGACAGCCGCCTCCGCCTTTCCGTCCTCAGCGCCCTGCCACAGGAATGGATAACCGCCGTGACACACTGGCGGCAGCTCAACCGCCCCCTGGTCGCTTCCGTCGCACCGGCTGCGCCCCGCCCCCCGGTCGCCTCCGTCAAAGACCGCCCCGCCCCCTCGCCCAACGACGAATACCTGATCTACCAGGCCCTGCTGGGCGGCTTCCCCGCCGACGGCATCGTCACCGACACCTTCCTCCAACGGTTTGCCGGCTACCTGACAAAAGCGCTACGCGAAGCGGGGACCGAGACCAATTACGACCAGCCGGACGAAGCCTACGAGCGGCAGTGCCAGGCCTTCGCCGCCGCCCTGCTGAAACCCGGCTCCGCGTTTCTTGAAACATTCACCCCCTTTGCCCACACCATCATCCGCCGCGCTGCCGTCTATAGCCTTTCCCTCTTGCTGCTCAAACTCACGGCGCCGGGTATCCCCGATATCTACCAGGGCGCTGAACTCTGGGAGGAAAGCTTCGTCGATCCCGATAACCGCCGGCCGGTGGACTTCGCTCGCCGCATAGCCCTCCTGGACGAGCTGCGGTCGACAGAGACACAAGGCAACGCAGCCCTGTTCGACTTTCTCCACACCCACCGCGACGAAGGCATCGAAAAACTCTTTACCCTCTACCGCACCCTCGCCTACCGCAACACCTGCCCGGAGGTCCTCAGCAAAGGCGCCTATATCCCGCTGGAGGGTGCGGAGTCCTGGCTCGCTTTCCTCCGTCATCATGGGGACCATTGGGCCCTCGTCGCCGTTCCGTTGATCCGCTATGGCATCACAAGGCCCCGTCCGCTGTCGCTGCACCTTCCCCCTGACGCACCCCCGGAATGGACCAACCGCTTCACGGGACAAGCCGTTAGGTCAGGCGCTCAAGGCGAAGACACCCGCGTCACCCCTGAAAGCCCCGGGACCACCCTCAACTGGCCCGATGGCCCCGGCGACTGGCCCGTGATCCTGCTGTCTAACAGCCCTCGATAATGTATATTTACATTATGCCACTGCTTGTCCTCGTCCGCCACGGACAGTCCACCTGGAACCTCGAGAACCGCTTCACGGGCGAGACCGACATCCCCCTCACCGCGCTGGGCCGCGAAGAAGCCCGGCTCGCCGGCACCCGGCTCCGGGATATTCCCTTCGCACATGGCTTTACCTCCGCACTGCAACGCGCCATCGACACCATGACGCTCCTCCTCGAAGAAGCATGTCAGCCGAAGCTACCGGTGACACGCAACCGGGCGCTGAACGAGCGGAATTATGGGCAGCTGCAGGGATTGAATAAGGCGGAAGTGGCGAAACAATATGGCGAGGAGCAAGTGGCGATATGGCGGCGTAGTTACGCAACACGACCGCCCGGAGGAGAAAGTCTTGCCGACACCGCCGCTCGCGTGATCCCGTATTACCGAACGGCCGTCGAGCCCCTGTTAAAGGAGGAACAAAATATCCTGATAGTGGCGCATGGCAACAGTCTGCGCTCTTTAGTAATGTTTCTGGAACACATCGGCGAAGAAGCGATCTCGGACGTCGCCCTGCCCACGGGCGTCCCACGGCGGTATACGCTGGACGATGCCCTGCGCGTGCAGGAAGTCGGCTATCTATGACTCCACCAGCACAAGGAACTCCTGCCCGAGCACCGGCGATTGCTCATAAAGCGCATGGATAAATGCCGGCCCGAATGCCGCATACCACGGCATAAAATTCTCGACGCGTTCCTGCAGGTTGTCATGCGGGAACAGCGCCGCCTTGAGCGCGGCCAGCTGCCGCTGCTGATCACCGAACTTACGCCGTTCCGCTTTCAGCAACTTCTTCTCCAGCGTCTTGATCGGCTCCAGCGCCCGGGCCTGCAACGCCTCGACATGCTGCTCCAGCGTCGGGTCTACCGGCCGCGTCAACGACTTCAGCCGTTCGTAATAATTGTTGGCAACGGCAATCTCGGCTGCAAGGTTCAAGGTGTTTTCGGAATCCCGTCGCACCAGCTCGTTGACCAATTCTTCGGCGCCCTTGAAGAGATCGGGAAGGACAAAACCGGCATGCTCGAGCTTTTCCATCCAATGCCGTTCTACCAGCAAAAAAGAGTTCCGCAGGATGAGTACGGGGAAAGGCGTCCGATAGTGTTCGAAAAGGGCCTTCAGCTCCAGCCAGTAGGCCGTCTCGCCGCCGCCGCCGATAAAGGCAAGGTTGGGCAGTATCGTCTCCTGGAACAGCCCGCGGAGGATCACATTGGGACTGAACCGCTCGGGATAGTTTTGCAACTCCAGGCGCATCTCGGCATCGGTGAAACGCAACGGCGTATCCACGACATGAAAACCTTCCGGCGTCCGCTCGATGCGGTTGCGGATATCGTCTTTCAGATAGAATAAGTTGATGGGCCGCGGATTGGCCTGGATCTTATAATGTTCACTAAGCCCGGCGATGGAGTCGCTCACGATCCGCGTGGGCTCCTGGCGGAATAGGTCGTCTTCGAAAACGGAAAGCAGCTGCTTTTTGAAGACTGCCTTGTCGGCGATGATCGTGATGAGCCCATATTCGGCAAAAAGCGCATGCAAAAGCCGGAATGTCGCCGTCTGGATATCCGGACTCTCGAGGTAGGCCTCCTTTAGCAGCGCCATCAGCTCCTTGCCATACGGCTGCACGGCCAGCTGTCCCTCGATGCGATAATACAGCTTGTCGAGCCCTTTGGTCTTCATCCGGCCCACGGCGCCCGCTTGCCTGGTTTCCCAGATCAGTTTGTCGCCGCCCAAGTAGATATGCCCAAGCTCGTCGAGATCGGCATCCTCGCTGCCCATATAAAACACGGGCACGAAATGATAAGCCGGAAATTGCTCCTTCAGCCATTCGGCCAGCCGGATGGTGTGCAGGATCTTATAGATAAAGTAGAGATGACCGGTGAAGATAGCCGGCTGATGCGCCGTACACACCGTAAAAGTAGTCTCCTCCGCCAGCCTGGCGATGTTCTCCCCCACCCGCGACGACCCCGCCTGCGACGTACTCATCCGCAACGCAGGTGACGCTGCGGATGCCCCGGACGCCGCTGACGCCTCTTCGGCGAGCACCCCCGCATATTGCTCTTCCAGGGCCTGCACCAGCGCGGCCCGGTCCGTCGGAAACGCCTTGCGCGCCTCCAGCGACTGCCGCAATCCCTCGGCCGAAACAGGATGCCCGTAAAAAGGAAACAGCTGCTCGGCCTGCTCCAGGTAGTCTAGGATGATTTGGGAAAAATAGCCAGTCTGCCGATATGGTAAACGCGTCGATATCCAGTCCATAAGAGAGCGAATTTATCACCTCCGAAGCGATAAAAATACCGATATCGGAGGAAATTACCCGAACGGTAACCACAACATAAAAACGTAGTGATTGTTCGGGATGAACCGGACTTCACGCCCCAAACCGGTGGTAGCCCGCCCCCGTGGCCGTCTATAGCACCTGGAACCCGTACGCATAGGGATCGTCCTCGGGATCGATGCTAATCGTATTGTACCCGTAAATTTTGGCCCACCCTTCGATGCTGGGGACAATGGCCGGCTTCCCGGCCACCGAGACCGCCTTTTCCACCCGCCCCTTGAAAACCGACCCGATGATGCTTTCGTGGAGAAAGACATCCCCTTCTTTGAGTTTACCCTTGGCAAACCATTGCGCCATCCGGGAAGAGGTGCCGGTACCGCAGGGGCTCCGGTCGATGGCCTTATCGCCATAGAAAACGGCATTCCGCGCCGTCGCCTCTGGACTGATGGTCTTTCCGGTCCAAAGGATATGGGTACAGGTGTTGATCGTCGGATCTTCGGGGTGGACGAAGGTATGTTCCGCGTTGATGCGCTGCCGCATCACCCGGCTCCAGCTGATCAGCTGATCAGCCGAATAATTCTCCAGCCCTTTGAAATTGGCCTGGGGATCGACGATGGCATAGAAATTCCCCCCATAAGCCACATCCACTTTCAACGGTCCCAGATCAGGGCATTCCACCGTGATATTCTCCGCAGCCAAATACGCGGGTACATTGGTGAGCTTGACCGACTTCACCTTTTTCCCTTCCTGCTTGTACTCGATGAGCACCAGGCCTGCGGGCGCCTCCATCCGAACGAATCCGGGTCTCTTGGGCTGGATAAGTCCTTCTTCGAGTGCGATGGTGATCGTCCCGATTGTGCCATGTCCGCACATCGGCAGACAGCCGCTGGTCTCGATGAAAAGCACAGCGACATCATTCTGGGGGTCGTGCGGCGGATACAGAATGCTGCCGCTCATCATATCATGTCCGCGGGGCTCGAACATCAGCCCCTTGCGGATCCAATCGTATTCCCGGAGAAAATGCTGCCGCTTTTCGCTCATGTTGGCGCCTTCCAGTACGGGGCCGCCGCCGGCAACGAGTCTCACGGGGTTTCCGCAGGTATGTGCATCGATACAAAAAAAGGTCTTCTTCATGTTAATGGGGTCGCCATCGCGGCGAGGTTCGGGTTCAGGATTTAACCGCCGCCTGGGTCAGTTCATTATTGATCATCCGCCAAATGCCCAGCGGATTACTGTTTTTCAGGGCATCGGGCAATGCCGCATCGCTCCAGCCCTGGTAAGCCAAGGGGCGTACCCAGCGTTTGATGCCATCCGCGCCCACAGAAGTGAACCGGCTGTCCGTCGTAGCCGGGTAAGGGCCGCCGTGCTGTTGCGACAACGCTACCCGCACCCCCGTGGGCACGCCGTTGAGGATCAGCCGGCCGCAGATCTCCTGCGCCGCGTCTACCAGCGCCCCATGCCGGGCGAGATCTTCATCCGTGGCCATCACGGAGGCAGTCAGCTGCCCCTCCAGGTGCTGCGCGGCCTTGACAAGCGTAGCGGCATCCGGGCATTGGATCACCAGCGAATAAGGCCCGAAGACCTCCTGGTGCAACAAAGGGTTCTTGAAGAAAGCTTCCGCGCTGGCCGTGGCAACCGTCGGCGAGCCCTGGTTCTCCCGTGGAGCCGTAGCCGCAACAGCGACCGTCTCGACATCATCCTGCGACAAGGCGCTCTGACGCTTTTCCGTATATGCTTTGGCGATACCCGGATGGAGCATCGTCCCGGGTGTAGTCTTCTCGATGGCCGAGCCCAGCTCGCGTACAAAGGTATCCAGGTCGGGTCCGGCAATACCCAGGATCAACCCGGGATTGGTACAGAACTGTCCCGTTCCGAGCGTGATCGATCCCGCCAGCTGCGCGGCGAGTTCCCTGGCTTCCGCCTTTACCTTTCCGGGCAGCAGGAACACGGGGTTGATACTACCCATCTCGGCGAACACAGGGATGGGCACCTTCCGCTGGTTGGCCCAGTCGAAAAGCGCCTTGCCTCCGCCCAAAGAGCCCGTGAATCCCACGGCCCGGGTATGAGGATGCGTAACCAGCGCCTTGCCCACTTCCGTACTGAAGCCATGGACATGCGCAAAGACGCCCTTGGGCAAGCCGGCTTTTTGAACAGCTTTGGCAATGGCTTGCGCGACGATCTCGGACGTCTCCGCATGCGCGGGATGGGCCTTGACGATCACCGGGCAGCCTGCCGCCAGCGCGGAAGCCGTATCGCCGCCGGCCGTAGAATAGGCCAGCGGGAAATTGCTGGCGCCAAAGACGACCACGGGGCCGATGGCGACCTGCATCTTCCGTAGATCGGGCTGGCTTTCCGCCGGGACCGCGGTGTCGATCCGCGCCTCGAGCCAATGCCCTGCCTCGCAGGCCGCGCCGTAGCTCGTGAGCTGGAACATCGTCCTCGCCCGCTCGCTGCGCAACCGCGCCTCGGGCAGGTTGGTTTCCTGCATGGCCACCTGGATGAGGTGATCACCCGTCGCCTCCAGCTCTGCGGCAATAGCGCGCATCAGGTCGGCCCGCTGTTTTAATGTTGTCTTACGATACACGGGAAAAGCCTTCCAGGCTTCTTGTAGCACCTGGTCGATCTCGGCTATAGTTGCATCTTTAAATTTCATGCTGTAAAGTTTAATGCGTATTCGGGTAGGATCGGCCTGCTGGCGACACCCTCACGGATGACGCGCAAAACCTGTTCCCGCTCCTTGCCGATCAAGGGCAGCCGCGGCGCCCGGACATGCTCCGTGCCGAGTCCGACTTCCGCTTCGGCTAATTTAATGTATTGTACCAGTTTGGGATGGATATCGAGCTCCAGCAACGGCAGAAACCAGCGGTGGATCTCCAGCGCTTCCGCAACCCGCCCCGCCTTGACCAGCTGAAGGATGGCGACCGTCTCGGCCGGAAAAGCGCCTACCAGACCGCCGACCCAGCCACCGGCACCCATCTGCAAGGATTCAATGGCGATGGTATCGACACCGCAAAGGATCTTCAACCGATCGCCGAACCGGTTGATCAACCGCGTTACATTGGTCACGTCCCGTGTGGACTCCTTCACCGCCTGGATATTGGGAAGCTCGATGAGCTCCTCGAACATGTCCAACGTTACCTCTATCTTATAATCTACCGGATTATTGTATATCATTACGGGTAACTCCGTTGAGGCCGCAATAGTCTTGAAAAACGTCACTGTTTCGCGGTGATCGCTCTTGTACCGCATCGGCGGTAAAAGCATCAATCCGCGTGCACCCCACCCGGCGGCCAGCTGCGCCTGCTCTACCGCCTCGCGGGTAGACCCTTCGGCGATATTCAATAACACGGGAATGCGATGGCCTTGTTTCTCTACGGAATAACGGATCAAGGTTTCTTTTTCGGCTAACGTCAGGGTACTTGCTTCACCAAGCGAACCGCCGATGATAACACCCTGAACTCCGGCGTCTACCTGCGCTTGCAGGTTCTTTCCGAACATCGGAAGATCGAGGGTGTCCTGTGCCGTGAACTTAGTGGTTAATGCTGGAAATACTCCATTCCAACTTATACTCATGTGAACTGATTTTCAACAAAAGTACCGTTTTGCGGCGTCGGCCGGACAGCGCCGATTAATCAATTCTTTACCGATTTTACCCTAGCTGCCGGAGACGGCTCGTCCGTCAGGACAAACTTTAGTGCACCACTTCTCCCTCGAGATCGTAGTCATATGCTTTGGTGATCCTCACCTGCACGAAATCCCCTACTGGCAGCTTCTCCTCGCTATGCACGATGACCTCGTTATCGACTTCCACCGAATCGAATTCGGTCCGGCCCAGATAACGCCCTGCTTCTTTTTTATCGATGAGGGTGGTAAAAACCTGTCCCACCTTTTCCTGGTTCTTCTCATACGAGATCTCCTGCTGCACTTCCATGATCTCCTGCGCCCGCTGCTGCTTCACCTCGGCCGGCACATCGTCGACCAGCTCTCCCGCCGCAGTCCCTTCTTCGTGCGAATAAGGAAAGATGCCCACGCGATCGAACCGGTGTTCCTGAAGAAAAGCCTTCAGCTCTTCTACATCGTCCTCCGTCTCCCCCGGGAAACCCGCGATGAGCGTCGTCCGCAAGCAGATGCCCGGCACCCGCTCCCGGATGGTATGGATGAGGTCCGTCATCTCAGCCCGCGTGATCTGGCGGCGCATTGCCTTCAACATATTATCGCTGGCATGCTGTAACGGCATGTCGAGATAATTGCAAATATTGTCTCTTTCTCTAATGACATCCAGCACCTCCAATGGAAATTTTGACGGATAGGCGTAATGCAGCCGGATCCAGCGCAAACCGGGAATGTCGGCGAGCCGGTGCAACAGCTCGGGCAGCATCCGTTTCTTGTAGATATCGAGACCGTAATACGTGAGCTCCTGCGCGATCAACAGAATTTCTTTGACGCCGCGTTGCACCAGCCGCTCCGCTTCTTTGATGAGCTCTTCGATCGGCCGGCTGACATGCCCACCCCGCATCAGCGGGATCGCACAAAAGGCACAGGTTCGGTTACACCCTTCGGCAATCTTCAGGTAGGCATAATGTTGAGGTGTGGCCAGCAAACGTTCGCCTAACAGCTCCGATTTATAGTCGGCTTCGAATTTTTTGAGCAGCAACGGCAGCTCCATCGTGCCGAACCACGCATCCACCTCCGGGATCTCCTTTTCGAGATCGTCGCGATAACGATGACTTAGACAACCGGTGACATAGACCTTGTCGAGCTTCCCCTTTTTTTTCAACGCCACCTGGTCCAGGATCGTATTGATGGATTCTTCCTTGGCCTTGTCGATAAACCCACAGGTATTCACCACGACGATGTTGTGGTCCTTCTTCGTGTTCTCATGCACTACGTCGATATCGTTCGCGTGCAGCTGCCCGCTCAGCACCTCGCTGTCGACCATGTTCTTGCTGCAACCAAGCGTAATGATATTGACCTTATCTTTTTGTAAAGACCTCGTTTTCATATCTAATGTCTGGCCTTCGGCCGGCGGACGGTCGTCCGCAAGTGCGCAAAGGTACGAAACCTGTTCCGGATTTGATCTGGCACGATATTTATATCTTTACGGGCAAAAATGTAGAAAAAACTATGAGAAAGACCCTGTTTTTAGTACCCGTTCTAGCCTGTTTCTTTACCGTACGATCCTTTGCCCAGGCCGAAAGCCAAACTTACACCAACGCCGTCGGCATCAAGTTCTGGCCCGGCGCAATCACCTTCAAACATTTCCTCGACGACGACGCCGCGCTGGAAGGCATCGCCAGCTTCTGGGACAATGGCTTCCGCGTCACGGGACTTTATGAGTTCTATGGCGATGTATCAAGCGATGCACCCGGCCTGAAATGGTATATCGGCCCCGGCGCTCACCTCGGTGCGTACAACGGGACGATTATCAACGACCACTATTACAACAATGGTGAGATCTCCATCGGTATCGATGGCGTCGTTGGCCTCGAATACAAATTCGCCGGCGCCCCCATTGCCGTCAGCGCCGATCTCCAACCTTATCTGGAATTGAATCACCCCTATGTCGGGCTCTGGGGTGGTATAGGTGTAAAATATTGCTGGTAAACAGCGCACGCGGCGACGTCTACCACGGCGTCTCGCCATAATCGCAGATGAACTTACCCGTGGGGCCGTTCGTATCCATCGCCGTTTGTACGATGATGCGGGCGGCCTCTTCTACTTTTTTGGTCCCCCGGCGGTCAACCGCTCCACCGCCTCCTGCCCCCGCGCCTCCCGCACCCATGATGGGCGCCGCCAGGGGATATACCGGAATGGTATTCTTCGTCATTACTTTTCCAAACTGAACAGGCTATCGACAAATTCGTGTTTGTCGAACACCAGCAGATCCTCCATCTTCTCCCCGACCCCGATGAATTTCACCGGGATCTTGAACTGGTCCGCGATGGCCAACACCACCCCACCCTTTGCAGTACCGTCCAGTTTCGTAATAGCCAACGCCGTTACATCGGTGGCTGCCGTGAACTGCCTGGCCTGTTCTAACGCATTCTGACCCGTGCTGCCATCCAACACCAGCAGTACTTCATGCGGCGCGTCAGGGATCACCTTCTTGATAACCCTGCTGATCTTACTCAGCTCCTCCATCAGATAGGCCTTGTTATGCAACCTCCCTGCCGTATCGATGATCACCACATCGGTATTCCGCGCCACCCCGCTTTGCACGGTGTCAAAGGCCACAGCCCCGGGATCGGCTCCCATGCCCTGTTTAACGATGGGTACACCCACCCGCTCACTCCAGATCGTAAGCTGGTCGACCGCCGCCGCCCGGAACGTATCTGCCGCCCCCAGCAACACCGATCTCCCCGCTTTGTTGAAGTTATACGCCAGCTTTCCGATCGTCGTCGTCTTACCTACCCCGTTCACCCCGACAACCAGGATCACATAAGGCTTACTCCCCGAAGGCGTACTGAAATCACGGTAATTTTGATTGGGAGCATCTACCAGCATATGCTCTATTTCTTGTTGAAGTAACTTGTTTAAATCGCTGATGTTTATGTACTTATCTTTTGCAACTCGTGCCTCGATCTGCTTGATGATCTTCACCGTCGTGTCGATACCGACATCGGCGCTCACCAAGGCATCCTCGAGATTGTCGAGCACTTCTTCATCCACCGTACTCTTGCCCGCAATGGCCTTGGTAATGCGGGAGAGAAAGCCTTCCTTGGTTTTCTGCAACCCCTGGTCCAGGCTCTCCTTTTCCTTTTTTCCAAAAAGCTTATCAAAAAGTCCCATACATGTATAATTGCAAAAGCGGGCCGGAGGTCGCTTGGCCGGAGGCCCATAATTAAGAAAAGCGGACCATTGGCCCGCTTTATTGATCTTACTAAACCCATTAATTATTTCTGTGCAAGGAATTCCTTGATCTTGTCCTTGTGGACAATGGATTCCTTGAAGGTATAGGCACCAGTCTTGGGGCTACGAACAGCCTTGATGACCTTCGTCCAGTTCTTGGCTTCCGCGGCAGCCTTGGCATCCTTGGTCTTAATAGCGGTTTTTGCTGCTTTTGCCATGATTACTTGATTTCTTTATGAACAGTTACTTTTTTCAGAATGGGGTTGTACTTCTTCAGCTCCAGACGCTCCGGAGTATTCTTCTTGTTCTTGGTGGTGATGTAACGGCTGGTGCCCGGCTGCCCACTGGTCTTATGCTCCGTGCATTCCAAAATCACCTGAACCCTGCTGCCTTTTTTTGCCATGATGGGTTTTTTTTAAATATTTTTAGATCTTTTCTCCGTTCGCTCTTAATTGCTTAACAACGCTATAGAGACCATTTTTATTAATCGTACGCAAACCCTCCGAAGACACCTTCAACGTGATCCACTTGTCTTCTTCGGCAAGGAAAAAGCGCTTGGTCTGCAAATTGGGTAAGAATCTGCGTTTAGTCTTTATATTGGAGTGCGATACACTATTTCCCGTGATCGGAACCTTACCCGTTATCTGACAAACTCTAGCCATGTCTGAAAATTTTGGACTGCAAAACTCGTAAAATTTAAGCAATTAGCCAAAAGAAATTCCCTTTTTTTCAACTTCTTGTTCACATCTGTGGAGAACTCCTTCTTGGCGGAATAGGCCGCGGGTGCCCCCACGCCGCAAATTTCGGTATATTCAGGGTATGACGCCTGTTAAAATGATTGCCACCTGGCTGTTTTTGGGGGTGCTCCTTGTTTCCTGCATTTGCCTCCATATCGACTTCAAGCCAGCGGCCGTAAACGGCCACCCTGCAGATACGTCCTTCTCGGTGCGGCGTGCCTACGCCCATCTCGGCCGGATCGCCGCCGTCCCCCATTCGCTTGGAACGGCCGCCAACGACTCCGTGGGCGCCTATCTCGATTCGGTTGGCCGCCAGGTGGGGCTGGAGGTCAGCAGGCTGCCCTTCACAAGCATCAAACCCTTCTCCAAAGGTATCGTCATAGGCAGAGGCGTCAATATCGCCGCCACCCTTAAAGGGACAGGCGGGGGGAAAAAGATCCTGGTCATGGGCCATTATGACTCCGAACCCAACGCCCTGGGAGCCGGCGACGACGGGAGCGCCTGTGCCGCCATGCTGGAGACGGCAAGAGCACTGCGCAGCGGCCAACCACTGAACCGCGATGTAGTTTTTCTTTTTACGAACGGCGAAGAAGATGGATTGCTCGGTGCCTCCGCCTTCGTCAGGGATAGCACCAACCTAAAGGACATTGGCCTGGTACTGAATTTCGACGGCCGCGGCAACGCCGGCAATTGCATCATGTTCCGCGCCAGTCCAAATAGCCACTGGTTGATCGATGGGTATGCCCACGCGCCCATCCATCATGTCACGGGTTCGTTCTATAACGAACTCTTCAATTGGCTGCCGAACAACACCGACCTTACCCCTTTTCTCAGGGCGCATCTGCCCGGGCTCGATTTTGCCTATGTGGAAGG
>DASYZH010000169.1:0-10673 GCA_035946435.1 Puia sp.
TATCCGGGAAATGCAGAAAAATCCCGGCAAAATCATCTCCGGAGATGCCGCGCAGAAAAAGATCAAGCAAATGGCTAAATGAAGAAGTAACCGTTGGGGGAATAAACAGCCTTCACGCACCTGGTTTCACCACAGGTGCCGCCCGGATCCGAGGCGAGCTCCAGTCACCCAAAAACAAAATCTATATCTTTTCGAATTTATTTCCTTGATCTCGATACCGAACCTCTCTTTTGTTCCAAATAGGACGGATTCACCTTTATTCATTGTTATTGCAATTTATTAATGGGGATGCTCGGCAACCCAGCAACGCGAGCGCCAGGATTAACATGCAAACGCGGATTACGGATTTCATGGGAAAGGTTTAATTGACTTTATAGCCCAGGATCTTATCTTTTAGCGCCTCTGCATAGGCCTTTTACCGGCTGTTCATCTTCAATTCCTGTTCTTAAGATCATCGGCTACATACCCGTCGCTCGCCTTGCAGATGGCGTCCAGGCAGGCCAGGTATTGACGATGGTCCCTGCCAAAGGAGCTGTTAGCAAGGAGATCGATAAATCCTAGCACGCAGTCGTCGTCGCTTTTTTTGGTGATGATCTTGCGGGCATTTCGCCTGACCGATTGGGAATTCACCGGCTGTTTTAGCAGCAGGCAGGCATTTGTCGAGTCGGGAGGTCGTTGGCCCTCAGCCGGGCAAGGAAGCAGCCAGAGTATGCATAGGCAAGCGCTTAGACACATGAGGGAAAGGGGTTTCATGGATTAATTTGGCGAAAAAGTACTACATGACCGTCAAATCTGCAATAGGATGTAGGCTGCGAGAACCTTAATCTATCTGGTTGATAATCTTCTATTTTGACGCAATTTAGCTAAATTAGGTCAGTCGGCTGACCCAACTTACGTAAAATAGGTCACTTAAATGACCTATTTTAGCTGTATGGACATTATTCCTCGACTATTAGAACAGCGGATCGAAAAACAAATAGGGAAGCAGAAGGTCCTTTTGCTCTATGGGACCAGGCGGGTCGGGAAAACGACCCTAATCGAAGATATTGCCAATAAGTATAAACCTGACGTCCTGTTATTGCAAGGCGAAGACATGCAGGTTGCCGGGCTTTTGCAGCAGCGGACCATAGCGAATTATAAGCGTTTGTTAAAAGGCAAAAAGATCCTGATCATAGACGAGGCCCAGGCAGTGCCGGATATCGGCCTGAGTTTAAAACTAATGATCGATAACATAAAAGGCATCACCATCATCGCGACCGGGAGCAGCAATTTCGATCTGATCGCTGCAGCAGGTGAGCCTTTGGTAGGAAGGCAGATTGTGTATCAATTATACCCTATCGCGCAAGTGGAACTCTCTTTGCTGGAGAGTGTAGTTACCACAGCGTCCAATATGGAACACCGATTGATATATGGCGGGTACCCGGAATTGTGGCATCTGGACACCGATGAAGAGAAGGAAGAGTATCTAAGATCGCTTGTAAACAGTTACCTGTTGAAAGATATTCTTAGTTATGAGAACGTCAAGGGCGCAGACATCCTTTATAAACTCTTACAGTTACTAGCTTTCCAGGTGGGCAGCGAGGTGAGTACTGTAGAGCTGGGGAACACGCTTCAAATCAGCAAGAATACAGTTGAACGCTATCTTGATCTGCTAGCCAAGGTATTTATTATTTTCCCTTTACCGGGTTATAGCCGGAATTTGCGTAAAGAGGTCTCGAAAAGTAAGAAATGGTATTTCTATGATAATGGCATTCGTAATGCGCTGATCAATAATTTCAATTTGTTCAACAGCCGCAATGACATCGGTGAGCTATGGGAACAATACTTCATCTCGGAAAGGATGAAATTCAATGCGTACAGGGGTTACGCGCCGAGGTATTATTTCTGGCGAACGTACGATCAGCAGGAGATCGATCTGATCGAGATCAATAACCGGCAGGGGATGGATGCTTTTGAATGCAAATGGAAAAATCCAAAAACAAAGATCCCACCCGCCTTCAAAACCGCCTATCCGGAAGCAACGTTCACGCCGGCTACGCCGATCAACTACCTGGAGCTTATAACAACTGTAAATTAGTGCATTCTCGGTCCTGCTGAACGAAGCGAGAATATGACACAAAGCGTAACCGTGGTTTACAGATCCACCAGCGAGCTCAGCGGCCACCGGGGATTTTTGTGCTCGGACATTTCGATCGCCACTTTTCCCACGGTAATGGGGCTCTCGATACGAACGGCGATGTGGTTGGGATCATCGGTTACCCACACCGTCATTTTCTCCCCACCTTCGAACATGGTACCATGGACCAAAAGGGGTTTGAATTTGATAGTTCGAAACTTCGCATACTTGGTACGGATAGTCTCCTTACCCAGATAGCGCACGTAGAGGTGATAGACCTGCCGGTCGAGGAACATATCGAAGTAGATCTTATCCCCCGGCTTATGATGATTGAAGTCGATATTACGGGCATAGTACGAGGCGCTCAGCACATCCTGGATACAATTCGGAACCGGGAATACCCCGGCATTGGTGATGGCCGTATGTGCGGCTTTGACAAAGGTGACATTCTCATAGGTCTTATATCCCCCTTCGTCCACATTGCGGATGAATTTGTAAGGTTGAAGGCTGCTCGTGTCGATATAGCTTTCGTATCGATCCCGTACCCGGAAGAACTTGTCGTAAAAAGGATAGGTCTTCCCTTCCGCGACGATGTGATAGACAGCCTTTCCTTCGAAATGTTCGAGCGAGGTATTGAACGTACACTCACCTGCGGCGGCATAGACGCCGGCCAGGGTGTAGTAGACTTTGTAGGTCAGCGATTCGCCTGCCTGGAACGCGGTATTGTGCAGGCCGCGGCAAAACTCATCTCCGGGACCACCCGGCTGCCCGCCTGCGGTATCCTGGCCATTGGCATCCCAGGCCATTACCGGTAAAAAAAGCGTCACCAACAAGATACAGACCGTAGTAATTACTCTCATCGACTTTTGAATAATTTGATACTTACAATTAACAAGCTTCCTATCAAGGCCGGTATGATCAGGTTGATCAGCCAGATCGCAAAAGAGGCGGCGAATATTCCCACCGTATTGGGGCTATACAGTTCCAACACCTGGATACTGGCCTCCCACCTCAATCCCAATTCTGTAAGAAACGTAAAGGTAGGCACCACCGCCATCACCAGAAATACAACACTCATGCCACCTCCCGCCTGCCAGAACCCGATATTCACCCCAAAAACGGGGAATACCAGGCTATATTGAGCTATAAAAACAATATATCTGGCAAAAGATAAGAACAAAATTCGCATTAAGATCGTTGCATCAAAATTTTCTAAAACTTTTAAATAGGAACTAAATCGTTGAGTCCCCGGTATCTTCAGCAGCAGGCGGGTAACCCGGCCCAACCGGAAATAAATAAATGTTAAACTTGCCAGCAGGATCACGGCGATCCCGAGCAGGATATTCAACGCCAGGGGTAGATGCGATTGTGGCGGGAGGGGGCGATGCGCTACGGCCCCCACATAAAGTGTTCCGGCCAGACCCACGACCAGGGTGATCATCAGCTGCGCCATGCTACAGGCGATGGTCAGGGCGATGGCCTGCGCGCGGTGGCCTTCCCGGATATAGAGGATGCGGCCCAGGTAATCGCCCATGCGGTTCGGGGTGAAGCTGGCGACGGCGGCGCCGGTGAAAACGGCCTTGAAAGCATTCCCAAAGGGCAGCCCACCCACGGGTCGCAATGCCAGCTGCCATTTACGGGCTTCGATCCCCCAGTTCACGAACATCAGGGCGAATACCAACCATAGTTTCCATTGCTGAGGTCCGGTGAGGCCGCTCATAACCTCGCCGAGGGATGTCCGCCAATTGTGCTGACGGGTGATCTGCCAATAAATAAATACACCAAGCACCACGAATACTACGGGGCCGATCACATAGTTATATAGTATTTTAATACCTTTATTCAACGCCAATGCAATCTAAAATAATTTTAGGCATAGATCCCGGTACGGTCGTCATGGGTTACGGCCTGGTAAAATGTACTGGCGACAAGCTTACGCTCATCGATATGGGTGTCCTGCGGTTACCCACCCGGCAGGATGGATACCAGCGGTTGCATTTGATCCATCAGAAGGTCCGTGAGCTCATCGGCCGGTTCGGCCCCGAAGATTTCGCCATCGAAGCGCCTTTCTTTGGTAAGAACGTACAAAGCATGCTAAAATTGGGTCGGGCGCAAGGTGTGGCGATCGCCACGGCGATGCAGGCGGGTATGAACGTCACCGAATATTCGCCCAAAAAGGTTAAGCAGGCCATTACCGGCAATGGTAGTGCGGAAAAAGAAAGGGTCTGGAAGATGCTGCAGCATATCCTGCAACTGGAAGAGAATATCCCCGCCTACGATGCCTCCGACGCGCTGGCCGTGGCCGTATGCCATTATTTTCAAAACAAAACGGATGCACTGCTGTCCCAGGCGGACGCGGCAGGAAGTAAAACCGGCACAGCCCGGCGAAAAAAGGCGGGCAGCTGGGAGGATTTTATCCGCCAAAATCCCGGGCGGGCCCGTTGATCCGCTGAAAGCGGTTCGCCCGAAGCGCTCAGCCATCCATTATGCGAAATCTCCTCTTGTTGCTTTTGTGCGCGACTGCTCTCGCGGCGTCCGCGCAAACCAGGTATAAAGACCTCGTGTTTTCCGGCTACACCGTGGAGAAAAAACTGGCGTACAGCGGGCACCGGCGGTTCGATCTCTATCAAGCAAAAGGAGATAGCAGTACCCGCCGGCCGCTAATGATCTGGATCCATGGCGGTGGTTTCAAATTCGGCTCGCGCCGTGCCGCAGGAACCCGGCTATGGTGCAAGACCTTTGCCGGACGGGGTTATGTCTGCGCGGCCATCGACTATCAGCTGGGTAAGAAAAACCTCAGCTTCACCTTCACCGATCTGCTCACCAACTGTCTTGTCGCGGCGGGGGACGTCCGGCGCGCAGTGGCGTATTTCAAGGAGAATGCGGCCCGATGGAATATCGATACAACGCGCATCGTCCTCGCCGGTAATTCCGCCGGCGGCATGCTGGCCCTGCAGGCCGTCTACAGCAACGATACCGAAATGCTAAAATTGCCACGCACCAAAGCCGCGGTCGTGCCTGGATGGGATGCACGTGCGCTATCCGGCGAGGTGAACACCATGGGCATCGCGGCGGTTGTGAACTTCTGGGGCGGCATCTTCGATACGCTTTGGCTGCGTCAGGCGCGTGTCCCCATCGTGAGCGTGCATGGCGGCAGGGACAAGATCGTTCCTTATGATCATAAGGATTACCCCCTCTTCGGTAGTCTGCCGATCCACCGGATGGCCGATGCCCTCGGCACCCCCAATGCCTTAAAGACCTATAACGGCTATTCGCACGAGCTGCAAAAACACTTCTTCCCGCTGATCGCCGGTCATGGGACCAAAAAGCGCTGGCGCGACGCCGGCCAGTTCACGGCTGATTTTCTTTATACTAAGTTGTTCAGGAAAGAATAGGCAATATACCTTTCATGATGGGCCAGAGAAATGGGAATGGCCAGCGGCCGGTCGCCGGCCACAACGATGGGACAACCCGCCGCATCCTTTTCCAACCGCAGATCGTCCCGCGACAAGACGGCGCTCAATTCCCCAAGCGCAAGCGTGCGCACGGCAGCGGATTGATCGGCATGGGCGGGGGAGTCGATGGCCAGAAAGCCCCAATGAGTATCGGTAAAATACTGATCCTCACTTACGACGGTGGTGATGACACCATCCCGGACCCAAGAGCGGGAGTGCAGGGTCTGCCCGGACGTGTCCGCATTGCAGGGCATGCCGGCGATGATGCCGGCGTAAAAATCCTCGTCGCCGGTCGGCGGATCGATCTGCCGCACCTCGATGCGCAAAGGTGCGAATGCCAACTCCGGGCAACCTCTTTTTTGATATTTAAACACAGATTCCTTCATCGACCAGCAAAGCCATACATAATGGTCGAAAGGAAGACCCGAAGGCGCTAACTGCCCGAAGCCTTCCACCTCGGCTGCTGTCAGGATGCGGGAATAAAAGCGCGGCAGATTGGTCCTCTCCGGCCGCGTAGCGGGTAAATAAACCAGATCATTGCCGCTACTGCTCATTTATTGATTTTATCGGAAATAACATCAATGCAGGATCCCACGGAGATCATTTTCTCCGAGGAATCGAAGTCGATCTCGATGTTGTATTTCGCCTCGGCATCGATGATGACGTCAACCAGGTTGGACGAATTGATCTTTAGGTCCTTAACGAGGTCCGTTTGTTCGTTGATGTTCCGCAACAATTCCTTGTTTTCCGTATATGGTTCCAGCACCCTTTTAAGTTCCTCCAAGATCTCGCGTCTATCCATGTTGATTATATTTAGAAAAAATTAAACATGCGTTCACATCGCCGAAGCCAAAATTCGCCTTGGCAACGATATTGATCGGTGTATCGACCCGTTCCACCGGCATACGGCTAAGATCGATCCATTTCAGTATCTCGCCATTGGGATCTTCCAGGTTGATATTGGGATGTACGAACTGATGTTTGATCTGTAGTACCGCCCCTACCGCCTCGATGGAACCCGCAGCGCTCAACGAGTGCCCGATCATCGACTTCAACGAATTGATCAGCGGGAAATTACAACCATTTCTATCAAGTGCCAAGCACCAATTTTGGATTTCCAGGGTGTCGGCGCCGGTCGCCGTCAAATGTCCGCTGATCAGATCCAGGTCGGCTGCTTTGACGCGGGCGTTGGCCAGTGCGTCCGAGATGCAGCGAATAACCCCGGGTGCCGCCGGTGCCGTCATCGATCCGCCGTGGCGCTGACCGCCTGAGTTACAGGCCCCACCCAGCAATTCAGCATATATAGTGGCATTCCTTTGCAAAGCGTATTCCAGGTCTTCCAGCACCAGGGCTCCGGCACCGGAACCGGGCACAAAACCACCTGCTGTCGCACTCATGGGCCTGGAGGCCTTTTCGGGCACATGATTGTACTTCCTCGAAAGAATTCGCATGGAATCGAACGCTCCGAAGATATATTGATCCACATGTTCGCTGCTGCCCACGAGCATCCGCTTCGCCTGTCCCTGCTGTATATATTCGTACCCCATGAGGATGGCCTGGGTGCCGGTAGCACAGGCCGCGGAATTGGCGATGATCCGGTTGCCCAACCCCAATTTCCCTGAAATATAGGCAGTTATGCCACTATTCATAAACTGCTCGACCACCCGGGAACCCAGTTTCCGGGCTTCGCCGGCATCGACCCGGTGAAAGATCTTTTTGACAGTCTCCACGCCGGCGACGCTGCTGCCGAAGATACAGCCGGCGTCCCACAGTGCTTCCTCGCCCGCGGCAGTATGTCCCGCATCCTTCCAGGCGTCTACAGCCGCCATGAGGCCATAGGCGATAGCCTGGCCCTGAAGTCCATGATACGTGACCTCAGAAACATAATTCTTCAGGATATCCCACTGGAACTGGGGAATACCCGCCACCTGGCAATTGAATTTAAGGGCTTCATATTGAGGAACATATCGGATCCCCGACACCCCGTTGCGGATAGCATCCAGGAAGGCGGGGACACCCAACCCATTTGGGGAAACGACTCCTAATCCTGTAACGACTACTCGGCGGTTCATAATATTTAAATTCTCTTTAAAAAGCCTGCAAACGTGCCCTTCGCCACCCGCTCTCCGGCGGCATCGTGCATTTCAACCTGGCATTTTAGTTTGTCGAAACGGAAATATTCTTTTTTTGATGTAACGGTGAGTTTCTGCCCCGGCAATGCCATTTTGTAAAATTCGACATTTGCGGAGCTTAGCAAAGGAAAGATCGAATTAGTTTGGCCGGCATCCGGGGCCTTTCCCTCCGTGATGAGATAAATACCCAGAACCACCAGCCCGATCTGCGCCATGATCTCGGTGAGGATAGCGCCCGGCGTCACCGGATTACCCGGAAAATGATCGGCATAAAAAAAGGCATCCGGCCGCAATGTATAATGACCCACGACCTTGTCCGCGTCCACATACGCGATCTCTTCCACGAAGCGGAAAGAGGACTTATACGGTAATAGGTCGAGTATATAGCTATACATAGTGTCTTTCAGGTTATGACTAATGTTTGGCCCGTGGACAAGCCTGGCGCGACTCAGGGGTCTTCGTTCTAACGGCAATGTTCGCCCCCATCTACATGCAGGAGCGATCCGTTGATCCAGGCTGCCTCGTCCAGGCAAAGCAGGTATATGGCGTTAGCAATGTCTTCGACCTGTGTCATCCTGCCCAGCGGATTTCTCCGGGGCGTCAGATCCAATAGCTGGTCGCTGGAAGGGATCCGTTTTAAAGAGGGCGTGGCAGTTATGCCGGCCTGTATCAGATTGGTCTTGAGCCCATATTTGCCCAGCTCCACAGCCATATAGGTCACCAGGCTTTCCAGGGAAGCCTTGGCGATCGATACGGCGGCATATCCATCCCAATATTTATGAGCGCCCTCACTGGTAAGCCCGATGATCCTCGCATCTGCACAAAACAGCCCGCCGGTGAACAACGCTCGTGCCCAATCGAGCAGGCTGGTGCCCATCGCATAAGCCGTGAACCGGATGTCTTCGATATCCAGGGACCCCGTGGCCTCATCCGGAGCGGCCAGCAATGGTTTCAGGTTACCTCGCGCGATGGAATGCATCAGCAGGCGGACCCGCTGTTTTCTCCCGGCACCGGCTGCAAATTGCCGGACAAAGGCTTCCCGGGAATCCGCATCGAGTGCATTCACATTATGGGCTTCGATGGTCACGCCCTGCGCATCGGCTATGCCCTGAAATTTTTCTTTCAAGGCCTTTTCTGCGGCACTCGTTTCCCGATACAACGCGGCGATATTCATGCCATGACGGGCAAGTTTTTCCACTGTTGCCAGACCGAATCCACTCGACCCGCCCAAGATAATTGCCCACCAATCCGAAAATTGTTTCTCCATTCGAAAAATCCGCTAGGCGGTAAAATTAGGGAAAGAAGCCCTTTCTATTGCCCAAAAAATCATTATTCTTTATATTTGTCGCCCACCGGCCAAAGCCGGCACCCAGGCTATGAAGATCGGTTTCCTATTTATTTCCCTCGCCTTTATTTTCAAGCCTGGCCTGATTTTCAAAGCCGGAAAAAAGCCCCAGTCACAGCAAACCTTCGACAAGAGCGGTTATTATCGGGTAATGGCCTCCGGGGATCTGGCGGCGATCGACTCCGAACTGGTAGTCCTCAACCACACGATGCCAAGGGAAAGAGAAGGCTACGAAGGCGCATTACAGATGAGGAAAGCCGGCCTGCTTCGCCGGCCGAAAGAAAAACTGGCCATTTTCCGTTCCGGAGCGACGAAACTGGAGACGGCAATGGCTAAAGATACAGGCAACGGCGAATATCATTTTCTCCGGCTGATCATCCAGGAACATGCGCCCGCCGTGGTTCATTATCACAACGACGAGGAAAAGGACAGCCAGTTTATCTACAGAGCGTTTAAAACACTGCCGCCGACCGTACAAAAGGCCATCCTGGATTATTGCCCACATTCCAAACTATTACACGCAAAAGAACTCGATGGGTAAAAAAATACTGGCCATTTACTACTCCCAGAGCGGCCAATTGGCGGAGATCATCGACAAGTTCACCTCACCGCTGGAAGCAGCCGGGCACGAAGTGGAAAAGGTCAGGATCGAAACGGAACCTGCCTACGGCTTTCCCTGGACCTCGCAGCGGTTCTATTCGGTGATGCCGGATTGTGTACTGGGTGTTCCGTGCGCCCTGAAACCATTCGAGCTCCGGCACACCGCCTATGATCTGATCATCCTGGGCTATCAGGCCTGGTTTCTCTTCCCCAGCATTCCCGTCAACAGCCTGCTGCATCATCCCGCGTTTCTCGCTGTCCTTCCGGGCACTCCCGTGATCACGATCACCGGCGCAAGAAATATGTGGACGAATGCTTTTACCGAAGTACGGAAAATGCTCGCGCAGGCTGGCGCGAATTTGGTAGGAAATATTGCATTGGTGGACAGGCACCCGAACCATATTAGTTACGTGACGATCTTTCACTGGCTCCTCGGCGGCAAAAAAAGCCGGTATCTGGGTTTCTTTCCCTATCCGGGTGTGTCGGCAGCCGACATCGGGCACACAATGGTGTTTGGGGAGATCGTAGCCAGTCACCTCGACAATTATGCCAGCCTCCAGAACGCACTGATGCAAGAAGGAGCAGTGAACCTGAAGTATTCGTTATTGCTGTTGGAAACGAAGGCCGTACCCACCTATTTTGTCTGGGCCAGGTTCATCATGAAAAGGAAAAAAAGAAATGGCTGGCTGACCTTATTCAATTATTATCTGCTATTTTCACTCTTTGTTGCGGCTCCCGTGATCCTTGTCCTGGACAGCATTTTTATACGGCCGTTCTCAAAGAAGCGTATAATTGCAAAGAAACAACATTATTTAGCGTTGAATTAATCGAACCCGTATGTCAGTCCGTCCTGTTTATATCACCAAAGCTTCGATGTATCTCCCCAATGATCCCGTCTCTATCGACGAGATGGAAGACTATTTGGGGTATATCAATGGCAAGCCTTCCAAGTCGAAAAAGATCGTGCTGCGCAACAACGGCATCCAGACCAGGTACTATGCCCTGAACAAGCAGCAGAAGGCCAC
>DASYZH010000170.1:0-8234 GCA_035946435.1 Puia sp.
CAAGAGCCTGGACAGCGCGAAGCGGGTGTTCCTTACCGCTGCCGACCATTTAAAAGATTATACGGTCACCCAGGAAGACCTGGACAGGGCCAAGAACGCATTGGATAAGCAGATCTCGGATCTGAAAAACAATACGGTGGATTTTTGTATCGGGCTGGCTGAGATCATCGGTGCAGGCGACTGGCGGTTGTTCTATATCTATCGCGACCGGGTAGACGCACTGACGCTGGCGGATGTGCAGGCCTGTTTGAAGAAATATTATCTGACGAGCAACAGGACGGTGGGGGTATTCATCCCCGATAAGAACCCGACGCGGGTGGTGGTGGCCGAGCGGCCCGATGTAGCCGCGCTGGTCAAGGGATATAAAGGCAAGGCTTCGGGACCTGTTTCTACGGAGAGCTTCGACGCTACGATCCCGAATATTAAGAAGCGGACCGAATATGGGCAACTGGCCAGCGGGATGAAATATGCTTTACTCAGAAAGCCGGTGAAGGGAGATAAAGTTTACGGCAGCATGATCCTCAAATTCGGTGACGAGCAAAGCCTCACGGGCAAGAGCAGCATTGCGGAATTGACGGCGGCCATGTTGAAGAATGGGACGACAACGCGGAGTAAGAAACAGATCAATGACGAGCTCGATAAATTGAAGTCCAGCATCGAGATCGCAGCCGCTCAGGGTGATGCCTCCTCCGTGACCATCTCGTTTGTGAGTGACAAGGACAACTGCGCCGCGGCGCTGGACCTGCTGGGGGATATCCTGCTGCACCCCGCTTTCGACAAGAATGAATATGACAAGCTGGTGATCGACGCGGGCAGCGAACTGGACAAGGGGCGGACCGACCCGCAATATGTGGCTTTCAACACGATAACGCGGAAGATGGCGCCTTATACCGCGGGTCATCCGCTGGCGACTGAAACTCCGGACGATCAGCTGGCCGATCTGAAGAAGATCACGGTGGATGATGTGAAGCAGTTCTATGGTGATTTTTATGGGAGCGATCATGGTTATGCGGCGTTCGTGGGGGCCATCGATGCGGCGGCGATCCAGCGCTTTATGGAAAAGACTTTGGGGAATTTCAAGAGCAGGCTGCCGTATAAAGAGGTCGAGGTAAGATATTTCGACATCAGGGGCAGCCTGGATGATATCAATATCCCGGACAAGAAGAATGCGGTTTTCGCCGGCGCCATCAATTTGCCGCTGAAACAAGGCGATAAGGATTATATGGCATTGGATATGGCTAATGAGATGCTGGGTGGCGGTGCGTTCCTTACGAACCGGATCGCGAACCGGCTGCGGGAGTCGGAAGGGATGAGCTATGGAGCCGGCAGCTTTATGTCCTACAACTACAAGTACCCTTCGTGTTCCTGGATTGCCTATGCTATCTTCAATCCGATCTACAAGAGCCGGCTGGACAGTGCGTTCCGCGATGTGATCAACAAGACCCTGCAGGAAGGGTTCAAGCAAGATGAATTCAAGAAGGCGGTTACGGCCTGGGTGCAGCAACGCAAGATCGGTTTGGGTACGGATCAGGCGCTTGCGGGGCGGCTGGCGGCGTATATGAGCGATGGGAAAGACCTTGATTTTTATACCTATAATGAGGAGCAGGTGGGTGCGCTGACGCTGGACCAGGTGAATGCTGCATTGCGGAAATATATCAGCCCGGATAAGATAACTTATTTATATGTAGGCGATTTCAGCAAGAAGTAAGTTTGGCGAGATTGTTGCTGATAAAAAAGGCGGTATTTTATGAAAACACTAATAACAGTTTCTTACCTATTAACCCTGGGCCTTGGTTCTCCGCGTACTGAGTCGGTGGAGATACGCGGGGGCGTCTGGCCGATCAGCCTGGAACGTACGACGGACAGGCCTGGGGTGAGTTTTTCCCTTATTTTCAGAGATCAAACGGAGATGCAGGCGAATGTACTGGATACGCTTGACTTCGCGGATGCGGTGCAATTGCGGTATTTCAGCAAGGGGCTTGCGGCATTGAAGGCCGGGAGCAACGGCGACATTGCGCGGTTCAAGGATTATACGATCACGCGTGCCGATAAGCGGTTCGAGGGGACATGGTATATCGTGCGGCCGGAGTACGGCGAGACGAAATTTCAACAGCCGGAGGCGGATATGATCACCAAGACGATTCTTTCCTGGTAGCTTGACGATCCTTTCCTGGTAGCTTGACGATCCAGTCCTGGTAGTGTGGATAAATTGATATTTTTTGACATAATAAGAACGGCATTTGGTCGTTAAGGATTTCCGATACCTTTTCAAGAAAACCACAGAGCTATGAAGCGATTATTTTTTCTATTCTTTTTGGTACCGTGTTTTGCCAAGGCGCAGTTCATGATCACAAACACTTCTACCGTTAGCCTTATGGAGCCGCGTACCGGCAACTGGCCGTTGGATCTTCAACGGGTCATCAGGGAGTCGGATACCTGCTATGAGCTGGCGTTCCGTGATCAGCAGGAGTCTCAGAGTGTGAACATGGAGACGTTGAAGTTCGGGAATCTCGGTCAGCTAAAATATTTCGAGCAGGGTCTTGAAGCCCTGGCGAAGGGGAATACGGGTGATATCGCCAAATTCAAGGATTATACCGTCAAGCGGATGGATGTGAGGAAGCAGGGACAAAAGGGTATGGTTTGGTATATCCTCACGTGTAACGATGGAACGATGACGAATTTTCAGCAGCCCGAAGCGGACCGGATGATCGCGGCGATCAAGCCACTTTAATCCACGGCGACTCGCGCGCGGAAGACCTCGCGGCATAAATTATTTAATGACCGGGATGTGCAAGTTCTTTGTATATTTCCGGTCATTATTTTTTTGCGTTGAATTTATCCGAAGAACAAATACTGGCACTTGCACCGGATGAAGCTTCCCGAAAGTCCGGCAGGGACCTGTCCTCGCCGGGAAAATGGGTGAGCAAGGGAGCCAATAAGCGGGCGGTTTGGGGGGAATGCCAGGGAAGCGGCGCCAAGCCGTATCAGACACAGGTAGACCTGGGTAATCTCGCTTTTAAGTGCTCGTGTCCGAGCCGGAAATTTCCTTGTAAACATGGATTGGGTTTATTGCTGTTGCGTTACAAGCATCCGCAGCAATTTACGGAGGCCCCCGCGCCGGCATGGGTAACGGAATGGCTTGACCGAAGGGCGGAGAAGGAAGAGACGAAGGTGGCAAAAAAGGAGAAGCCGGTAGACGAGGAGGCACAGGCCAAGCGGTTGCAGGCGAGGCAGCAGAAGGTCATCAGTGGCATAGAGGAACTGCGGCGTTGGATAAAAGACATAGTCCGCAATGGACTGTTGACGATACCGGAGAAGGGGGGCGCTTACTGGGAGAATATGGCCAGGCGGATGATCGATGCGCAGGCGCCGGGGCTGGCCGCGCGGGTCCGCGGGTTGGGCGAGGTCGATTTTTTTGTCGAGGGCTGGCAGACGCGTTTTCTGGACCGGCTGGTGAAGCTTTATTTGATCCTGCAGGGATATGGACGGCTGGAGGAATTGCCTGCGGCGTTGCAGGAAGATCTGAAGTCGCTGGTGGGATTTCCTTTTGCGCAGGAAGAGCTGAAGGCGCAGGAAGGTGTGCGGGACGATTGGTTTGTGCTGGCGCGAAAAACGACGGAAGAAGAGCAGCTCACGGTAGAACGCAACTGGCTGTATGGGTGGCGGACTAAGCGCTATGCGCTGGTGCTGCAATTCTATGTACGGAATCAGGTACCCGGTGTGTCGCTGAGCCCGGGAACAAGCATGGAGGCGTCGCTGGTCTTCTATCCCGGTGCGTATCCATTGAGGGCATTGGTCAAGGAGATACACAACACCCGGCTGGCCGAGCTGCCGGCGGGTTATGCCGGATGGTCGGCGGTAGCGGAGCAGGAGGCGGAGAATGCCGGCATATATCCTTTCGCCGATGAATATCCGTATGTCGTCAATGGGTTGAAGCCCGTGTTCTATAACAACGAATGGTGGTTGCAGGATGGCGAGAACCGGCTGGCGGCGGTGGTGCGGAATTATAGCGCGATCTGGAAGCTGCTGGCTTTTAGTGGCGGCTCGGCGCTGCCCATGAGTGTGATCGGGCGCGAAAATGAATATGAGCCGTTAGGCGTATGGTATAACCAGGAATATAAGATACTCTAATGCAATTCTGGGAAGAGATCATCAATACAGCTTTGTTGGGTACGGATAAGCGGGCTGTTACGGCGGCGCAGCTGCCGGAAGGACTGGCCGGGGCGGCGGAGCGCATTGTCGTTGGTGCAGCGGATAAGGAGGAACAATTCTTACAGCTGGCGGCGGTGGCGGTCAATTACCGGCAGAGTGGCATAGTGCCGTTGCAGCAGGAAGGGGTCGGACTCGCGATGGCGCCGCCGGAGGAACTGCCTTATTGTTCGGGGCGTTCGATGCAGGTGTTGAAGGAGATACTGGAAGAGGGCAATGACAGGTTGCTTGAGTTTTGGCTGAAGCTTTGTGTCAAAAAACGGCAGGTAGTCATGCCCGAGGTTTTGCCGGTACTTTTGAACAAGGCGGTGAACCATGGGTGGATGCAGCAGTTGATGGTCGACGCCGGTGGCAAGCGGAGGGAATGGATCCGAGGTTTCAATGTCAATTGGCGGATAGCCGCGGAGCTTCCCGATGATGAGGCCTGGCAGACGGGGACCGCGACACAGCGGACGGACGTTTTGCGGCGGTGGCGGCGGGACGATCCGGAGAAGGCACGTGTAATGGTGGCACAGACCTGGGCGCAGGAGAACGCAAACGGCAAGGTGGCGCTTTTACAGCAGCTGAGCGGGACAGTGAGTAACGAGGATGTTGCCTGGTTAGAGGGCCTGCTGACAGAGAAGAGCCAGAAGGTAAAAGAGGAGGTGCTGGTGTTGCTTTCGGCGGTGGCAGGTTCGTCCGTTGTCGAGCGCAACTGGGAAACTGTGCGGGCCGGGGTAGTGCTGAAGAAGGAGCGGGCCTTGCTCGGGATGGTCAATAAGACGTCTTTGCTCGTGGACCTGAAGGATACGATTTTGCTGGCGAACGTGCCGCCGGTTTATTGGGAGACGTATCTGGGCGCCGAACCGGCGACGATCGTCGGTTATTTTCAGAAGGATCATAAGAAACTGCTGGAGACGTTGGCGGCCGCCATTTGGAAGTTTAGGGATGCGCGTTGGGCGGAGGCTCTGGCAGCGGCTGATGACGGTTTTTATCCGGCGATCGCACCGTTGCTGCCGAAAGGTAAGAAGGAAGGCTATTGGTTACGGGAAATTTCCGCAAGTTCGATAATGCAGCTGAGTGAATGGGAGGAAGAGTGGGGCCTGGAGATTACGAGGGCGGTGCTGAAATATACTGCGCGATTGCCGTACCAGTATGCGGCTAATTTCTATAAGGAGCAGGTGGTGCGGATGCCGGCGGGTATCACCCCGGAGCTGGAGAAGTTTGCGCCTACGGAGCCGCATTTGAAGGTGATGTGGGATAAGCTGAGCGAGCAGATCAAGCGGCTCCTGGGTTTAAAGGAACAGGTATCAAAAGCTTTTAACTGATAAATTCTTCTTATGTCGAATGTATTACGCGGTCATGCAGAACAGTTGTTTGCCGGTGAGCTGGAGGAGCTGGCGAAACAGGATAGCGGCAAGCGGCCTACGAACTGGAAATTGTCACCTGCTTCGGTGGTGACGTATCTCGTGGGCGGGAAATTGAAAAATGGATTTGAGGTATCGCCCAAATATATCGGTAACCGAAAGTTGATGGAGGTGGCCGTGGCTACGCTGACCACGGACAGGGCGTTGTTGCTGTATGGGCTGCCGGGTACGGCCAAGAGTTGGGTGAGCGAGCATCTGGCTGCGGCCATCAGTGGTGACAGTACGTTGATCGTGCAGGGTACGGCAGGGACGAGCGAGGAGTCGATACGGTATGGCTGGAACTATGCGCGGTTGCTGGCGGAGGGGCCGAGCGAGAGGGCGTTGGTAGAGACGCCGGTAGGGCGCGCGATGAAGGAGGGAAAGATCGCGCGGATCGAGGAGCTGACGCGGATCGGTGCCGATGTACAGGATGCGTTGATCACGATCCTGAGTGAAAAATCTTTACCGGTACCGGAATTGAATATCGAGATCCAGGCGGTGCGGGGGTTTAATATTATCGCGACGGCCAACAACCGGGACAAGGGCGTGAATGATCTCAGCAGCGCCTTGAAGCGTCGGTTCAACACCGTGATCCTGCCGGTGCCGGATTCGATCGAAGAGGAGATGGATATCGTAAAGCGGCGGGTGGAGAGTTTTGAGAAGATCATGGAGCTGCCGGCTGAACCGCCTGCGCTACAGGAGATCCGGCGGATCGTCACCATCTTCCGGGAGTTACGGGAGGGGGTTACGGCGGATGGCAAGACGAAGATCAAGATGCCCAGCGGAACGCTGAGTACGGCGGAAGCGATATCCGTGGTCAACAACGGGTTGGCGATGGCGGCCTATTTCGGTGATGGACAGCTGAAGGCGGCCGATCTCGCGGCGGGCATCGTCGGATCGGTGGTGAAAGACCCCGTAGCGGACAAGCTGGTCTGGCAGGAGTACCTGGAGACGGTGGTCAAGACGCGGGATGACTGGAAAGACATTTACAGAGCTTGCAGGGATCAAGGGTTATGAGTATACATATCTTGGGCATACGGCATCATGGGCCCGGCAGCGCGCGGCATGTCAGGGAGTTCCTGGAGCGGATGCGGCCGGATATCGTGCTGGTGGAAGGGCCGCCGGAGGCCGATCCTATGCTCGAATGGGTAGGGCATGCGGAGCTGAAGCCACCGGTGGCGATCCTGGCATATCAGCCGGATGCACCGGCGCAGAGCGCCTTTTACCCTTTTGCGGAATTTTCGCCGGAGTGGCAGGCGATATCGTATGCACGGCGGGTGCGGGTGCCTGTGAAGTTTATGGACTTGCCGGCGGCGCATCTGTTTGCGTTGAAGGAGGCTCCCGCGGCCGATGCGGCTACTGCGGCAGAGACGGGCGCTCCTGCTGTTCATGTTGATCCGATGACACATCTGGCGGCGGCTGCGGGGTATAGAAGCGGGGAAAAATGGTGGGAGCATGCCATCGAGTACCGGAGCGACGGCGGGCAGGTCTTCGAAGCTGTGACGGAGGCGATGCAGGAATTGCGGTTGGCTTTTCCATCCACTAATGATCGTGAAGAGGCCCTGCGGGAGGCGTATATGCGTAGGACGATACGACAGGCGGAGAAGGAAATGTATTCCGTGATCGCCGTGATCTGTGGCGCGTGGCATGTGCCTGCGTTGGTGGAGATGCCCGCACAGAAGGCGGATAACGAACTATTGAAAGGGTTACCCAAGGTAAAGGTAGAATGCACCTGGGTGCCCTGGACCTATAGCCGGCTGAGCTATTATTCCGGGTATGGCGCCGGGATCGCGTCCCCGGGCTGGTATGAGCATGTGTGGAACCGGCCCGATGACGACGGCAGCCGGTGGATGGCGAATGTGGCCAAGCTGTTCCGCAGTAAGAATATGGATATCTCTGTAGCGCATGTGATCGAGGCTGTCCGGCTTGCCGAATCGCTGGCCGCGCTTCGCGGTTTGTCGAAGGCGGGGCTGGAAGAGCTGAATGAAGCCACGCTGAGCGTTTTTTGTATGGGAGAGGGATTGATGATGCAACTGGTCCATGACGAGCTGATCGTGAGCAATAGGCTGGGCGAGGTGCCGGTGGAGATACCGAAGCCTCCATTGCAGGTCGACATCGAAAAACTGCAAAAGCGGCTGCGGCTGCCGCCTACGGCCGATTTCAAGGACTATACGCTGGATCTGCGGAAAGATACCGATCTCGAGCGAAGCATCTTTCTGCACCGGCTTCAATTGCTGGGTTTGAAATGGGGACATCGTTCCGATGTCTCGGGCAAGGGCACGTTTAAAGAACAGTGGCGGTTGCAATGGGACCCGGCATTCTCCATCGATATCATCGAGCGGGGAAACCTTGGGAATACCGTGGAGGAAGCGGCGACAAATTTTGTTATGCAACAGGCTTCGGGTGCGACGGCATTGGCGGAGGTCTGTGCGTTGCTCGAGAACGCCTTGCCGGCAGAGATCCCGGCGGCGATAGAGGGGCTTATCGGGAAGATCAATAATCTGGCGGCTGCTTCTGCGGATACGTTACAGCTTATGGAGGTCATCCCGGGGCTGGTGAATGTCAGCCGGTATGGGAATGTCCGGAAGACGGATGGGGACATTGTGTCGGGCATCGCCACTACGATGATCGTGCGCGTTT
>DASYZH010000171.1:0-15543 GCA_035946435.1 Puia sp.
GCACCCGCGCATAATTCTTGGCAGAATAACTTAAAAAATCGGGTTTTATTTTTTTGAATTTCACAATTTCACCTACCTTTGCCTTCCCAAAAAAAGCAGTCGATCAGTGTGATGTGAGTTTGGGGATGGCTCGATTCAACCAGCCAGAGTAGCTCAGTTGGTAGAGCAGCTGATTTGTAATCAGCTGGTCGGGGGTTCGAGTCCCTTCTCTGGCTCTTGGGGGCGTTTGGGCGCCCCGATTTGAAATAAGGTAATAAGCCGGGCAAGTAGCCAAGTGGCCAACGGCAACAGACTGTAAATCTGTCCTCTTCGGAGTTCGGTGGTTCGAATCCATCCTTGCCCACGAGTTTTATGTCCCGGCTGGTTTTGCTGGACGGGGTAATGTCCCGATGGGCTTTGCCAATCTGGGGTAATGTCCCGGTTGGTTTCGCTGGACGGGGGTAGTGTCCCGATGGGCTTCGCCAATCGGGGGTAATGTCCCGGCTGGTTTTGCCGGACGGGGTGAAGCCGGGATCAGCGAAGCTGATCGGGTGTTGACACAAATGCGGAAGTAGCTCAGTTGGTAGAGCGACAGCCTTCCAAGCTGTAGGTCGCGGGTTCGAACCTCGTCTTCCGCTCAGGAGTCATCGTTTGAGGAGTCTAATGAGAATAGTGATTCTACCAGCCGTTGTAGCTCAGGGGTAGAGCACTTCCTTGGTAAGGAAGAGGTCGTGAGTTCAATTCTCATCAACGGCTCTGAAATTTTTGGTTTTTGAAATTTGCAGGTTTCGCCGCCGGGTTGGTGGGGGGACCTGATAGAGTTATAAGGCTGCGTGCCGCAGCAAGCCCGGGAGGGCGATGATTTTAAAACACAACTTAAAAACAGATAACAATGTCAAAAGAGACCTTCAAGAGGGACAAACCCCACGTTAACGTTGGTACGATTGGTCACGTTGACCATGGTAAGACCACTTTGACTGCTGCTATTACTACCATCCTTTCCTCGAGAGGTTTGGCTGAGGCAAAAAAATACGACGAGATCGATGCAGCGCCGGAAGAAAAAGAACGTGGTATCACCATCAATACAGCGCACGTGGAATATGCGACGGCTAACCGTCACTATGCGCACGTGGACTGTCCCGGTCACGCTGACTATGTAAAAAATATGATCACTGGTGCTGCACAGATGGATGGCGCTATCCTGGTAGTTGCTGCAACTGACGGCCCCATGCCCCAGACGAAAGAGCACATCCTGCTTGCCCGTCAGGTGGGTGTTCCCCGTATCGTGGTATTCATGAACAAGGTTGACCTGGTTGATGACCCCGAGCTGCTGGAGCTGGTTGAAATGGAGATCCGCGAGCTGTTGACCTCTTATGGGTTCGATGGTGACAATACGCCGATCATCCAGGGCAGCGCTACCGGCGCACTGGCTGGTGAAGACAAGTGGGTGAAGAAGATCGACGAGCTGATGGCTGCTGTCGACAGCTATATCCCGCTGCCTCCCCGCCCGGTCGATCAGCCGTTCCTGATGTCTGTTGAGGATGTGTTCTCCATCACCGGTCGTGGTACCGTTGCTACGGGTCGTATCGAGCGTGGCCGTATCAAGGTAGGTGAAGCTATCGAGATCGTAGGTCTGCAGGAAGCTCCGCTGAACTCTACGGTAACGGGTGTGGAAATGTTCCGCAAGTTGCTGGATCAGGGTGAAGCCGGTGACAATGCAGGTCTGCTGCTCCGTGGTATTGAAAAGACCCAGGTCCGTCGTGGCATGGTACTTTGCAAACCCGGTTCCATCACTCCGCACACCGAGTTCAAGGGTGAAGTTTACGTATTGAGCAAGGAAGAAGGTGGCCGTCACACTCCTTTCTTCAACAAATATCGTCCTCAGTTCTATTTCCGTACTACGGACGTAACTGGTGAAGTTACGTTGCCCGCAGGTACTGAGATGGTTATGCCTGGTGACAACACTTCGCTCTCTGTGGTACTGATCCAGCCGATCGCCATGGAAAAGGGGTTGAAATTCGCTATCCGCGAAGGTGGCCGTACGGTAGGTGCTGGTCAGGTGACTGAGATTATCAAGTAGTGAACCACGGGTTTAATGGCCGTACCCGAGCGCAGCGAAGGGTACGACCGAGGAGGAGCGTGGCGAAGCAGCTCCGACGAAGGTCCCCGACATTGGCGGTTTCACGCTGGCGGGATATATTTTGGCAGCGTCCCGGCGGTGTGAATCAAAAATCGACGGATTTTTTATATCTTTGTGAAACTGAGAGCTGTTCCTTACGGGATAGCTCTCAGCTTTAACGCCGGGGGCGATTCTCTGTCGAGGACCGGACCCGGTGAGACGGGAGGAAGTCCCGCAGGAACGAGGATGTATACGGGCATAGTATAACGGTAGTACAGAGGTCTCCAAAACCTTCAGTCTGGGTTCGAATCCTAGTGCCCGTGCGAGTGAGGCGTCGATTTGGCGGCCTGACGGAAAAAGTAAAAAACATGAACAAAATCACGACCTATTTCCGGGAGTCGTATAAGGAGTTGCTGGAAAAAGTGACCTGGCCCACATGGCCGCAGCTGCAGCAGGCGACGGTGATCGTGTTGGTCGCTACTGTTCTCATCACGTTCATCGTGTGGATCATGGATACGGTGTCGAGTGCTGTATTGCATCTCATTTATTCGTTTTTATAGCTAACGGTTTTGTATCTAACGGAGCTCACGTGATTTTGCCAAAATCTCTTTTATGACGGAAACAGTGAATCAATCAGAAACCAAGGCCTCGGAAGGTAAACCTCAACCCGAGACCAAATGGTATGTCCTGCGTGTCGTGAGTGGCAAGGAGCGGAAGGTCAAGGAATATCTCGACAAGGAGATCTCGCGTGGCGGTTGGAGTGAGATAGTAAAGCAGGTATTCTTACCGGTGGAGAAGGTTTATAAAGTGCAGAACGGTAAGAAGGTGATGCGGGAGCGTAACTATTACCCGGGATATGTGATGGTGGAAGTAACGGAAGGTAAATTGGGCGATGATCTCAAGGAAGTGATCAAGAATACGAACAGTGTGATCCATTTCCTGGGGAAGGAGAATCCCATTGCCTTGCGGAAGGCGGAAGTCAATAAGATGCTGGGTAAGATGGATGAGATGGCGGAGTCGGGCAGCATGAGTATGAGCGAGCCTTTCATTATTGGCGAGACCATCAAGATCATCGAAGGACCTTTCAACGATTTCAACGGTATCATCGAAGAGGTGAACGACGAGAAGAAGAAGCTGAAGGTAACGGTGAAGATCTTCGGCCGGAGTACACCGGTAGAGTTGAACTATATGCAGGTGGAGAAGATTGCGTAATAACTTTACGCGATCGGCAACGATACAATAAAAAAGCCTTCCGGATGGAAGGCTTTTTTAATTATGCTGCTATATTCTTAATTTCCATTGTCATTGTCGAAATCAAAATGGGGAGGAGTGGGCTCGTCATAAGTCGGCGCAGGCTCCGATGCAACTGGCGGCATCACGGGAGCCGGAGTCGGTGCGGGCTTTGATTTTTTAGGAGCAGTCTTCTTTTTGGCGGCCTTCTTCGGCGCAGCTTTCTTAGGAGCGGCTTTTTTGGCTGCTTTTTTAGGAGCAGCTTTTTTCGCGGCTTTTTTCGCTGCTTTTTTAGGAGCAGCTTTTTTCTTAGCAACTTTCTTCGCAGCTTTTTTGGCTGCTTTTTTGGGGGCCGCTTTCTTTACCGCTTTTTTCGCTGCTTTCTTCGCTGCCTTTTTAGGTGCCGCTTTTTTGGCCGCCTTTTTCTTAGACTTTGACATAGTTTGTTGAGCGTTTTAAGTTGTTATGAGAATTGTAATGGATTATTAACGCAAAAGTTAGTCAGAAAAATCCAAATATAAAAAAATGCCCCGAAAATTTCTTCACAAAATGCTCGTTTGGAGGTTGATATCTGCGGAAGTGATGAAAAGGGCGGGGTGATCGGCCGGAGAATTCGGTTGAGGTAGGGCGGGAGGAACGGTTGGGGTTAGGCCTGGTTTGGGGGGTGTGCGACGGGCGGGTGCGGCCCGGGTGGGGTGGTGGACGGTGGGGCGATGAGTGTGGAGCAGGCCGATGGCTGCGGTCCGGGTGGGGGAGAGGGGTGTGGTGCCGATGAGGGTGGTGTTTGGAGCGGGCGGATGCGGGGAAGCCGGGGGCAAAGGCTGGGGAAGCCGGACAGGCGCCCAAGGCAGAGGGGCGCCGACGGTCCGGCGGGAAAGCGTAAAAAACTTGGGTTTTTGGCTTGGTCTTTTCGATTTTTTGTTAACTTTGCGTCCCCAAATAGATAGTTCTTTAAGGAAGTAGGCTTTGGGAGTCCCTGTTAAAATCTAAAGTCCTTAAGCCAAGGCTTAAGGGGCGGGGACGTTAACACCAAAAAACAGTAACATGGCAAAAGAGATTTCCGGTTATGTCAAGTTGCAGGTCAAGGGCGGTCAAGCCAATCCTGCACCTCCTATCGGTCCGGCGTTAGGTTCTAAGGGCGTGAATATCATGGAGTTCTGCAAGCAGTTTAATGCGCGGACCCAGGATAAGATGGGCAAGGTCCTTCCCGTCCTCCTCACGGTTTACACGGACAAATCGTTTGAATTCATCATCAAGACTCCGCCCGCAGCGGTCCAGCTGCTGGAAGCCGCCAAAGTTCAAAGCGGTTCGAAGGAGCCTAATCGTAACAAAGTTGGAAAGGTGACCTGGGTGCAGGTGGAGGCGATTGCGAAAGACAAGATGCCCGACCTGAATTGCTTTACCGTCGAGAGCGCGATGCGCATGGTAGCCGGTACGGCGCGTTCCATGGGTCTCACCGTCGAAGGAACAGCACCGTTTCCTGTTAAATCCTAACAACTTCTAAACTCATTACGACATGGCTATCACGAAAAAAAGAAAAGCAGCCGCTTCAAAGGTTGACAAAAATAAATTTTACACGCTGAAGGAAGCTTCCGCGTTGGTGAAGGAAGTGAACACGACCAAATTCGACGCTTCCGTGGACTTGCACGTTCGTCTGGGTGTCGATCCCAAGAAAGCCGACCAGAGCATCCGCGGGACGGTAAATCTGCCCCACGGTACGGGTAAGACCAAACGCGTATTGGTGCTTTGCACGCCTGATAAGGAGGCCGATGCCAAGGCTGCCGGCGCCGATTATGTGGGGCTGGACGAGTACATTCAGAAGATCGAAGGTGGTTGGGTCGACGTGGACGTTATCATCGCTACGCCTTCCGTAATGCCGAAGATCGGCCGTTTGGGTAAGGTCCTGGGTCCCCGGAACCTGATGCCCAACCCCAAGACCGGTACGGTGACCAATGACGTCGCTGCTGCCGTCAACGAGGTGAAGGGTGGTAAGATCGCCTTCAAGGTGGACAAGGCCGGGATCATCCATGCCTCCATCGGCCGGGTGAGTTTTGCGCCTGAAAAGCTGACGGAGAACAGCCAGGAGCTGATCAATGCCATCATCAGGGCCAAGCCGGCAACGGCCAAGGGTACTTATGTCCGGAGCGTGTTCATGGCCAGTTCCATGAGCCCCGGTATTGCCCTGGACACCAAAGCGTTTGTACAATAGGATGAGCACAGCTCATCCGGCCGAAGGCCAGACATTAGTCCTTTTTTGCGAGGGGCTAAATTTGACCAGAAGCCCCGAAGCAAAAAATTTACTTGACTCTACAAAGCGAATGTTATGAACAAAGACCAAAAGAATGAAGTGATTGAGCTGTTGAAAGACAAGTTCAACCAATATAATAACTTCTACGTCACCAATACGGAATCGTTGACGGTAGAACAGGTGGGTAAGCTCCGCCGGATCTGCTTCAACAAGAATGTCGAAATGAAGGTGGCTAAGAACACCCTGATCAGGAAAGCGCTGGAAAGCATCGACAGCACCCGGTTCACGGGTATGTACGAGTCGCTGAACGGCGTGACGGCCCTGCTGTTCTCCGAGAACGCCAAGGAGCCGGCGATGATCCTGACTACTTTCCGGAAGGAAGGGAACCTGGAGAAGCCTACGCTGAAGGCGGCTTTTATCGATGGGGATGTATTTGCCGGCGACGATCAGCTCAAGGCGTTGACCACGCTGAAGAGCAAGCACGATCTCATCGGTGAGATCATCGGGCTGTTGCAATCGCCTGCGAAGAATGTCATCAGCGGCCTGAATGCCGGGGGCAAGCTTGCTGGTTTGATCAAGGCGCTGGAAGACCGCGCGGCGGCTGTCGGGAATTAAAAATGGAAGGGGGTGACCCCTTGAAGGGCACGGAGCCCGTCTAAACGATAAAACCCAGGTTCGGGGGTATGACCGGCCAATTTTTTTAAACCCTCCGCCGGAGCACTAGCCGTGAAGGCGGAAAAAATTTACAACTATGGCAGACTTGAAATCATTTGCTGAACAGTTAGTAGGACTGACTGTAAAAGAAGTTAACGAATTAGCGAAAATCCTGAAGGAAGAATACGGTATCGAGCCTGCAGCTGCCGCTGTAGCCGTTGCTGCCGGTCCTGCTGCCGGTGGTGGTGCTGCTGCTGCTGAAGAGAAGACCTCCTTCAACGTCATCCTGAAGGCCGCCGGCCCCAACAAGCTGAACGTTGTTAAGGTTGTGAAGGACCTCACTGGTCTGGGCCTGAAAGAAGCCAAGGACCTGGTTGACGGTGCCCCCAAGCCCATCAAGGAAGGTATCAGCAAGGCCGACGCTGACGCGCTGGTAGCCAAGCTGAAGGAAACCGGTGCCGAGGTAGAGATCCAGTAAGGATTGAAGTTTTTTACCCGGGCTGGCGCCCGGGAAGCGAAAAGAGGCCGTTCTGATCTATTTGGGGCGGGCCTCTTTTTTTGCTGTTTTGTAAATATTCGCTATTTTTGCGGTCCGTTTCCCCTATTTGTATTGTTCGTTGATACTGAATCGGATATGCATCTTATTGAGTATCAACCCAATAGGTTGGCAGTTTGAAACATTAAAAAACCGGTTTTAACATATATGTCTTCAACAAAATTGCAAAACAGGATCAATTTCGGTAAAATCAAGCATCTTGCCGAAACTCCTGACCTTCTCGAAGTACAGATCCAATCCTTCAAAGAATTTTTCCAGTTAGAGACAACGCCGGACAAACGTAATATCGAAGGTTTGTTCAAGGTTTTCAAAGAGAATTTCCCGATCACCGATACGCGGAACATTTTCATGCTGGAATTTTTGGATTACTTCATCGATCCGCCCCGTTACACCATCGAAGAGTGTATGGAGCGCGGTTTGACCTATGCGGTTCCCCTGAAGGCCAAATTGCGTTTGAGTTGTAACGATGAGGAGCATGTGGATTTCCAAACCATTGTCCAGGACGTTTTTTTGGGCAATATTCCTTATATGACCCCCCGCGGGACCTTCGTGATCAACGGAGCGGAGCGGGTAGTAGTATCCCAGCTGCACAGAAGCCCCGGGGTATTCTTTGGTCAATCGATCCATCCTAACGGCACGAAGATCTATTCCGCCCGGGTGATCCCCTTCAAGGGCGCCTGGATGGAGTTCGCCACGGACATCAACAACGTGATGTATGCGTACATCGACCGGAAGAAGAAATTCCCGGTAACGACGTTGCTCCGTTCCATAGGTTATGAGACGGACAAGGATATTTTGGAATTGTTTGGAATGGCCGACGAGGTGAAAGCCGACAAGAAAGCGCTTCAAAAATATATTGGCAAGAAGCTGGCTGCCCGCGTGCTGCGCACCTGGGTGGAAGACTTCGTGGATGAGGACACCGGTGAGGTGGTTTCCATCGAGCGGAATGAGATCGTGCTGGAGCGCGATACCATCCTGGATGAAGAGGCCATCGATATGGTCGTCGAAATGGATGTTAAGAGTGTCTTTATTCAGAAAGAGGACGTGGGCGGGGATTATGCCATCATCTACAATACGCTCAATAAAGATACTTCCAACTCCGAGCTCGAAGCCGTTCAGCATATCTACCGGCAGCTGCGCGGTGCGGATGCTCCCGATGACGAGACGGCGCGTGGTATTATCGATAAATTGTTTTTCAGCGACAAGCGTTATGATCTCGGCGAAGTAGGCCGGTACAAGATCAACCGCAAGCTGAACCTGAACCAGCCGTTGGATCAGAAGACGCTGACGAAGGAAGACATGATCGAGATCATCAAATACCTCGTAAGGCTCACCAACGCCAAGGCTGAGATCGACGATATCGATCACCTGAGCAACCGTCGTGTTCGTACGGTAGGCGAGCAGCTGTATGCCCAGTTCGGCGTCGGCCTGGCCCGTATGGCCCGTACCATCCGCGAGCGGATGAACGTCCGGGACAATGAGGTGTTCACGCCGGTGGATCTGATCAATGCAAGGACGTTAAGTTCTGTCATCAATAGCTTCTTCGGGACGTCGCAGTTGTCGCAGTTCCTGGATCAAACGAATCCGCTGAGCGAGATCACACATAAAAGAAGGATCTCTGCCCTAGGTCCGGGCGGCCTTTCCCGCGAACGTGCCGGCTTCGAAGTTCGTGACGTACATTATAGCCATTATGGCCGTCTGTGTACCATCGAGACGCCCGAAGGTCCGAACATCGGCCTGATCTCTACGCTTTGCGTACATGCGAAGATCAACGAGATGGGTTTTATCGAAACGCCTTATCGCAAGGTGGCTGACGGTAAGGTCGATCTGAAGAAGCTGACCTATCTGAGCGCGGAAGAGGAGGATGTGGCCAAGATTGCCCAGGCGAATATCGCACTGGACGAGAAAGGGAATTTCGTAGAGGAGAAGATCGTGTCGCGTCAGACGGGTGATTTCCCCATTTTGGATAAGGGTGAGGTAGAGTATATGGACGTCGCGCCCAACCAGATCGTAGGTCTCAGCGCTTCGCTGATCCCGTTCCTGGAGCACGATGACGCCAACCGTGCGCTGATGGGATCGAACATGCAACGTCAGGCGGTGCCGCTGATCCGTCCCGAGATGCCGATCGTCGGTACGGGGCTGGAAGCAAAGGCTGCCCGTGACGCGCGGATACAGATCCACGCCGAAGGCGAAGGGGTGGTAGAGTTCGTGGATGCCAACGAGATCCATGTACGCTATGACCGTAGCGAAGGACAGAAACTGGTCTCTTTTGAAGAGGACCTGAAAATATATCGTCTTACCAAGTTCATCAAGACCAACCAGGAAACCTGTATCAACCTGAAACCCGCTGTAAAGAAGGGGCAGAAGGTGAAAGAGGGTGATTTCCTGACGGAGGGATATGCGGTACAGGACGGTGAGCTGGCCCTGGGGCGGAACCTGAAGGTGGCGTTCATGCCCTGGAAGGGTTATAACTTTGAAGATGCTATTGTGATCAGCGAAAAGGTGGTGAAGGAAGACCTGTTCACTTCCGTGCACATCTCGGAATATGAGCTGGAAGTACGTGATACCAAATTGGGTGAGGAAGAGCTGACGCCGGATATCCCCAACGTTTCGGAAGAAGCGACGAAGGACCTGGACGAGAACGGTATCATCCGTGTAGGTGCGCAGATCAAGGAGGGCGATATCCTGATCGGCAAGATCACGCCCAAGGGCGAGAGCGATCCGACCCCGGAAGAGAAGCTGCTCCGGGCCATCTTCGGTGACAAGGCCGGGGACGCCAAGGATGCTTCTTTAAAAGCTCCGAGTGGTACAGAGGGCGTGGTCATCTCCAAGAAGCTGTTCCAGCGTGCGAAGAAGGATAAGAATGCGAAAGTTCGTGAAAAGGCTGCGCTTGAGAAGATAGAGAAGGTGCATGAAAAGAACACCGCCGATCTCATGGATGTGTTGCTGGGCAAGCTCACGACGCTGCTGAAAGAGCATGTGTCGGCTGGGGTGAACAACAACTTCGGCGAAGTACAGATCGGCAAGGGTGCGAAATTTACGGCTAAGAATCTGGCTGGTATCGACTATCTGAACGTCAATCCGCTGGGTTGGACCGGGGATGCCAAGACCGATGACTCGATCAATATTCTCTTACACAATTACAGTATCAAGTATAACGAGGAACTGGGTCGCTACAAACGCGAGAAGTTCAATATCAGCATTGGTGACGAGCTACCCGCAGGTGTACTGAAGCTGGCTAAGGTTTATCTCGCTGTCAAGCGTAAGCTGAAGGTGGGGGATAAGATGGCTGGCCGGCATGGAAATAAGGGGATCGTCGCGAAGATCGTAAGAGCCGAAGACATGCCGTTCCTGGCCGATGGTACGCCGGTCGATGTGGTGTTGAACCCGCTGGGTGTACCTTCGCGTATGAACCTGGGTCAGATCTACGAGACCGTTCTGGGTTGGGCCGGTGAGAAGCTGGGCGTGAAGTTCGCTACACCGATATTCGATGGAGCGACGGTGGAGGAGATAGCCGAGCATATTAGTAAAGCAGGTTTACCGAGCTTTGGCCACACGCATCTGTATGATGGCGAGACCGGCGAGCGTTTTGATCAGAAGGCGACGGTTGGTATTATTTACATAATCAAACTGCACCATATGGTTGACGATAAGATGCACGCGCGTTCTATCGGACCGTATAGTCTGATCACTCAACAACCGTTAGGCGGGAAGGCACAGTTCGGTGGCCAGCGTTTCGGTGAAATGGAAGTGTGGGCGCTGGAAGCCTATGGCGCTTCGAACATCCTGCAGGAATTGCTGACCTTGAAGTCCGACGATATCATCGGTCGTGCAAAGACGTATGAGTCGATCGTCAAGGGCGACAATATCCCGAGAGCGGGCATACCGGAATCCTTCAACGTGTTAGTGCATGAATTGAGGGGGCTGGGGCTTGATCTGAAGTTCGATTAATCGCCCACAGCGGCTCCATAACATTGGCTCCGCTAACTGATGAATAAATCCGAAGCCATCCCGATTTTTGGGATGGCTTTTTTATCGCAACTAATTGATCGATAGACTGGTGCGGGGGAATAATGGATTAGGCGGGGGCATGCGCATTTGCTAATGTTAAAAATCATTTCTACTTTACCGCCGGATCGAGAATCCATATTATGTCAATATCCTCTAAACTGACCTTTTCTCTATGCGCGGCGTCGTCATACGTCTGATCCTGGGCTTTGTACCGGGTTTTGTTTTTTTCGGATCGGTGCTGGCTCAATCCAAGCCTGTCGCCGCTACGACTGAATTTGTGCCGGTCCCTGCCGATGAGTCTTTGCTTAACAAACTCAGCAACGGTTATCAATCAGATTATAAAGAAGAGCTGACCCATCTTCCTTCCGTCAACAAGAAGGATTACGAGGATATTTACGATGAGCGCTGGAAGAGTATCAAAGAGCGCTTCGACAAGCAGGAGATCTACACGGATCCTGCTGCCCAGGCTTATTTGGATGCGCTTGTCGCGGAGATCGTCAGCCGCAATCCTGTATTGAAGGCTACTCCCTTCCATTGTTATTTTTCGAGGTCTCGTGTACCTAACGCCGAATACATTGGCGAGGGGATCATCCTTATCAATATGGGGCTTTTCGACCGGCTTTCGGACGAAAGCCAGGTGGCCTTTATTTTATGTCATGAGATCAGTCACTTCGTCCTCCATCACCAGGAAAACAGCATTGTCAAGCAGGTAGAAACGCTGAATTCGCCGGAGTTCCAGGCGAAGCTAAAGGCTATACAACATTCCGAGTACAATAAAAGGGCCGAAGTGGAAGGATTGGTCAAGGGATTTGCGTTTGACAGCAGGCGTCATAGCCGGGATCACGAAGCTCAGGCAGATTCCATGGCGGTTGTGCTGATGCGGGCCACGAGGTTCGATCTCAACGGCGCCTTGGGGACACTGGCCTTGCTCGATACCGTCGACAAAGACGATTTCAATCTTGCCGCGTTTCTGCAGCTCACCTTTAATTCCACCGGTTATCCTTTTAAGAAGAAGTGGTTGAAGAAGGAAGAGGGCCTTATGGGCGGGCATGTCCAGCTCGAGCAAAGCGAATTGAGCGATTCGCTTAAAACGCATCCGTCCTGCCCCCTGCGGATCAAATTGCTGACACCCATGGTCCAGTCCTGGAATACTCCGGGGAGGATGAAGAATGTGATAGACTTCAGTAGGTTCGATGAGCTGCGGGAGCGTTTCAAATACGAGGTGATCGAATATGCCTATGTTTCGGAAGATTATTCGGGCAACTTGTTTTATTCGCTCGAGCTATTGCGGGACCGGCCGAACGACCCCTATCTGATCGCTGGCATTGGCAGGGCGTTGAATGGAATATACGAAGCGCAGAAGGGACACCGGCTGAGTAAGGTAGTCGATCTGCCCGGACCTGAGTATGCCGCTAATTATAATTTGTTGCTCCAGTTCATTCAAAACCTCTATCTGGAGGATCTGGCTTCCATCACTTATAATTTTTTGACACCCTGGCATCCCCGGCTGGATCACCTGACCGTATTCAAGACGGCCTATGAGCAAAGCGCGAAGACAGCGGCACTATAACTATCGTAAAAACCAATAAATTCTAATACCATGCGTCATGTAAATCTGAAATTGTCTGCCCTGGGGCTGCTATTGGCTATTGCCGGTACGGTGAATGGGGGGCAGCCGGTGGCTTCTTCCGTTACGGCGAAACCTGCGGAAGGAAAGCTCAGCATCGATAAGGTCTATTCCGTGTATCTCCGGAATAGCGGCGCCATCATGAATAAGAATCAGATCAAGGGTTATTTCCTGTTATATCAAAGCGACAAGGTGGACAGGCATACGAACGAGTATACGCTTCAGATCCTCGACGAGAATCTGAATAAGATAAAAGATATCAAGTTCGAGGATTCGAAGTCGATAAGTCTGCTGGAGTCGGCCTATAACGGGTCTTCGATCTCCTTTCTCTTCAAGAACGAGGATCAGAAGACGCTGGACATGAAGATCTATGATTTCGACGGCAAGCTGAAGTACACCTATAGCCGCGATTTCGATCGGAGGACGGATGATTTGATGAAGCAGTATGTCAACATGCGGACGGATGAGGGGACGAATCGGAATGTCTTCGATATCGGCGATGAAGGATATGCTTCCGTGCTGCCATTAAGGGATGGGAAACAGCGGACGTATGAGCTGGATTATTATTCTTCGGTGAGCAAAAAGCAATTTACCTATACGCCGGAGGATGCCGAAAAATTTGCTGTCGCTGAAGTGCTGGGTTCCACGGATAGCCTGGTCCTGTTAAATGTTTTGAAATTCACGCATGCCGGTAAGGATGCTACCAGTCACCTGGTCGGGATCAATATCTATACCAGGAAGAAGCAGTTCGATGTTGCCACAGATGAAGATAAGGCTCCCTTTACACCGATGGCAGTAACGCCGCTGGATGGTACGAATGACTTGCTGATCATGGGATCTTATTTCGAGGCCGGTGCCAATGTAATGAAGGATGCCAGTAAAGGGCTGGCGATCTACGAGGTCACTTCGAATGGAAAGATCGTGAACAAGACCCTGAATTCCTGGGACGGCGACTTTTCGAGATATTTGGCCATCAGCGATAAGGGAAGGATCGATAATGTAGGTTATATGTACATTCATAAGATCATCCATTCCGCGGATGGGAAATTCTTCGTCGCGGGAGAGGGGTACAAGCGGACGGCCAGCGCGATGGGGATCGCAACGACGGTACTGTCGGGTGGAAGGGCTTATAATGGGGTGACCAAGATGACGATCACGGATATGGTCGTCATGCAATTTGATAACAGGTTCAAGCTCACGGGTGCGACGATCTATGACAAGCCTAATAGCTCGGCCCTGGACATGACCGGCGCCGCTGATATGAACAGCCAGCACATGATTGCCATGTATTTGAAGTCCATGGGCTGTTTCGATTATGATTTCACGACCGGGGACGATGATTATTCGAATTTCTCCATTTGTTACAGTGATTGGGAGCGCACGGGGGATTTCAAGGGCAAGACCTTTACTTCGATCCATTATAACGGGAAGAAGTTCAATGTAGACAAGCTGCCGCTGAAGTCGAAGGCGAGTTCGTTGAAGGTTTTCCCGGGGAAACCGGGCTCGGTGATGATCATGGAGTATTTTAAAAAGGACAAGCGGCTCGACTTCCGGCTGGAGAAGCTGGGTTAGGAAAGCCATCCTGATAGTGACGGGCCAGCCGGCGGTTTGCGGTAGGCCCGTCACTTTTTTTTGTTATCTTGCCTGGCATGCTACTACTCGGGGTCTCGGCTTTTTTTCATGATTCGGCTGCTGCCATCGTCCAGGATGGGCGGGTGATCGCAGCCGCACAGGAGGAGCGGTTCTCGCGGATCAAGAACGATGCGGCATTTCCTATCCGGGCGATCGCCTACTGTCTGGAGCAGGCTGGCGTGACGCTGGATGAATTGGATGCTTTGGTGTTCTATGACAAGCCGCTGCTGAAGCTGGAGCGGATACTGGAGTCTTATGATAGCGATGCGCCCCGGGGGCTGCGATCCTTTCTCACGGCTATGCCGGTGTGGATGAAGCAGAAGATGATGCTGAAGAAGGTCATCCGTGACGAGTTGTATGCATGGCAGCCTTATAATAAGAAGCGACTTAAGCTCCTGTTTACAGAACATCATTTGGCACACGCGGCCAGCGCCTTTTACCCATCGCCTTTTGAAGAGGCTGCGATCCTTACTATCGACGGGGTCGGTGAGTGGGCGACGACGTCCATAGGCGTCGCCCGGGGACGGGAGATCGAGCTGTTTAGGGAGATCAGGTTTCCGCATTCGCTGGGATTGCTGTATTCGGCCTTTACCTATTACTGCGGTTTCGAAGTGAATGCCGGGGAATATAAATTGATGGGGCTTGCGCCCTATGGTGACGAGACTACGCAGCAGTATCAGGACTTCCGGCGGCTGATCATGGAGCACTTGATCACCGTTTATCCTGACGGTTCCTTTTTTCTGCACCAGGACTATTTCAATTATATCACCGGTCTGCGGATGACCGTCGATAAAAAATGGGCGGCGCTTTTTGGCTTTCTGCCGCGTCGGCCCGAGGCGGCACTGGAGCAACACCATTGTAACCTGGCATTGGCTATTCAGCGCGTTACGGAAGAGATCGTGCTGAAGCTGGCTATGACGGCGCGGGAACTCACCGGGATGCGGCGGCTTTGTCTGGCCGGCGGTGTCGCGTTGAACTGTGTCGCTAATGGGAAACTGCTCGACGCGGGTATCTTCGATGAGATCTGGGTACAGCCGGCGGCTGGGGATGCCGGTGGGGCATTGGGTGCGGCGTTGGCGGGGTATCATATTTATTTTGAGGGGGGGCGAGGGGTGCCGACGGTCCGGCGGGAAGGGACCCCTCCTGATGGTGACGACGGAGCCGGTTCGCCACCGGATGGCATGAGCGATGCTTATCTGGGGCCGGAATTTTCGGTCGAAGCCATACGCCGGGTTTGCCGGGGGCAGAAGGCGGCGTATACAGAGCATTCGTCCGAGGAGGAATTGCTGGCCGTGGTGGCGCGGGAACTTGCCGCGGGCAAGATCGTGGGCTGGTTTCAGGGCCGCATGGAATTCGGGCCGCGGGCGTTGGGACATCGCAGCATACTGGCCGATCCGCGGAATCCGGAGATGCAAAAGAAACTGAACCTCTCGATCAAGAACAGGGAGGGTTTCCGGCCTTTTGCGCCGGTGATCAGGGCGGAGGAG
>DASYZH010000172.1:0-7481 GCA_035946435.1 Puia sp.
GAAGACACTCGCCAGCTCGTTACCGTTGTCGGTCGCCGGCGCGACGGCCGCCCGGGGAATATGCAGCACGACAAACCAGATAAAGATCGCCCCGCCCAGCAATAGCCCCGCCAGCCGCAGCTGAATGCGCAGGATGAAACCCACACCCGCGGCGATCAGCGCTACCCCGGCGAAATAGGTCCAGAACAGATGCCCCGGGATCCAGTCGGGTACCAGGGTCTGGACGAATTGGGCATAGATGAAGTGCTCGATGCCAAAGATGATCATCGTCACGGCAAAAAAGATCCGGCCATAGCCAAAACCGCCCCGGTAAGAACCTGCCACGATGAGGGCTCCACCCGCCATCGCCGACTCCTTGAGGGCGTTGCCCCAAGACCCTATCGACCCGCCGCGGGGATCGATCCACAGCTCATAGGGAAGATGACAGAAAATAAAAAGCCCGCCAAAAAGCCCCGCCAGCCCCAATGCCAGCATCCGGCCCTGCCTGTTGAGCACGATGCCGACAGCGGCCACGATCAGAAGGACGCTCAGCAGATAGACCAGGACGATCTCCCCGGGAAAATGAGTCGCATAGGTGGGTATCAGCACGGGCCTGAAATACCCGTCATAGAACTGCTGGCCCGCGAGCCCCACGATCATGATGGCAAAGAACAGGCGCCCGGCTTTGATCAGATTTTCCATACGCTGATGTTTATGTTTGCCCTTAAATTTCGGCAAACGAAGCAGGATGACCTCCACACGGCTTTTTCAAGTTGGAACAATTTGGTACAAGCGCCGTATATCGTAAATTTAGGTTGATGAAAGATAATTTCTCTATCCTGGCCGACCAATACGCGCAGTTCCGGCCGACCTATCCCGCCGCCCTTTTCGATCACCTATTTGGTCTTACACCGGCAAAAGACGCAGCCTGGGACTGCGGGACAGGCAACGGCCAGATCGCCCAACGGCTGGCATCGGTATTTCCGAATGTCCAGGCCACCGATATCAGCCGGCAACAGCTGGACAATGCTGTCACCCTTCCGAGCATCCACTATTCTCTGCAGCCCGCGGAGAAGACCGATTTTCCCGATCACTGTTTCGACCTGATCACCGTCGCCCAGGCCATCCACTGGTTCGATTTCGACGCCTTCTATGCCGAGGTCAACCGGACCATCCGGCCTGGCGGCATCCTGGCCGTCATCGGCTATCATCTCCCCCGGTTCAACGCCGCCGTCGACGCGGTCATCGCGGACTTCTATCGGACTATCGTCGGTCCTTATTGGGACAAGGAACGGCGCTATATCGACGACAACTATACGACTATCCCTTTTCCCTATGCCGACCTGCCGGCACCGGCCTTTACCATCGACGTGCAATGGTCCTTCGACCACCTCATAGGCTATCTCGAAACCTGGTCGGCCGTCAAACATTATCAAAAAGAAAAAGGAGAGAACCCCGTCCGCCTCGTCGAAGCCCGGCTCAAAACAGCCTGGGGCGAAGCCGGCGGGCTATCCGGCCACTTCCCCATCCTGCTCCGCCTCGCGCGGGTGCAATAGCCTCACATCGCCCGCGCGTCCGCCCTTGCACCGTCCGCGCGGCGCGGCGTCAGCCGAACAGCGCCTCGTCGATGCGTTTCTTCTGCCGCAGATGATGCCGCATATGCATCTCGGAAAATTGCAGCCACTCCACCGCGTTGAAAAAATGAAGCCCCGGGTGCCGCGTCTTGCCGGTCGACACCGCCGGATCGAAATCGCGGAATAAGGCATCCACGGTGGCTTTGATCGCCGTCAGCTGCCGCACGAGCTCCTCCTTGCTTTGGGGTTGAGGAATGTAGGTATTGGTGGCGGGTCCTTCGATCATCACATCGGGAAAACCATTCCGGTCGAACATCGCCCGCGCATCGGGATGCATGGTCTTGTCCGCATCTACCCGGCTAAGCAAGGCTTCTTGCATCTGTCCGGCAAACCAGCCGGTATCGTCGATGATATGGATATACACCTGGCCCAGCGACCAGGACCCCGGGCGGGGCGGCCGGTGCAGCATCTCCAGGGTATAATCCCCGAGCATATCGATCCATTGCTGAATGGTAGCGTCAAATTGCCGGAGGGGTGGGAGTTCGCTGTTCATAGGTTCTTGCCTTCGTTCACCGGTTTGGCGGCTGCCTCGCTCACGGTCTTGATGACTCCGTCGGCTGCAGCTTTGGCGGCTGCCTCGCTCACCGGCCTGACAGCACAATGGTAGCCAAAAAGACACCGGTCTTTAATGATGGTCGCCACTTCGGCGGGCACATAAACCTCCCATCCTTCCGTACCGGCCTTGATCATGTCCAGCACCTTGTCCGTCGAGACCTGCAGATTGCGTTCTTCAAAGTGCCGGATGTCCTCGATCTTATTGTTGGCGATCAGATAGCGGAACAAGTCGATGAGATGCGGCGGCAGATTGAACCGAAGGCAATTGTAGATGACCCCGCCCCGCAAGGTGGGATAGATGAACAGCTTCACATTTCTGCTGAACAGCGTGGCGAAAGATTCGAGGATGCCGCCGGAGAGGTCCTTGTAGTGTTCCTCGGAGAAGATATATTCCAGGTTGGGATAACCCATGACCACCCCCATTTTCAACGGCGTGATCTTGGAAAGATAGGCGACGAGTTTGTAGTATTCGTGGAAATCGGAGATCAGTACCGTTTGCCCCAGCGCACCAAGGATATCGACGCGCTCGAGGAAATCCTTTTCGTCGATCTCCGCCGTGGCGTCGGCATTTCTTTCTTTCAATGCCTGGAGTGTAAGCTCGGTGATCACTTCTACATTGTCCTTGTCTACATCCGGTTCCTGAAGGAATTGTTTGACCCCCGTGTGCAGCATGTCCAGATGCACGTTGATCACCGGCCGGAAACGACCGCGCACCACGACGATATGTTTCTTATGCAGCACCTCGGACGGCTGCAGATTCTTGCCGTCGGGGCCAAAAAGGGCAGCATCCGAAAAACCGAATTTCACCAGGTGGAGGCTCATCAGCCGGTTGTCGACCTTGCTGAAATTTGGCCCCTCGAACCGGATCATATCGATCTGAAAGGAATCTTTGGACAGATTGTCCGCAAGCGATTGCAAAAAGATGGTCGGAACGGTATGGTAATAATAGCAGGCGTAGATCAAATTCACCCCCAGGGTGCCCACCGCCTGCTGCTGCAGCACGTTGTCGTTGTCGCGCAATTTGACATGGATCACGACGTCGTTAAAGGCGCCATTCGGCTCCAGCTGGAACCGGACCCCCATCCAACCATGCCCTTCATTGGTTTTGTAATAGTTGAGCGCCGCCATCGTGTCGCCAAAAGCAAAAAAAGTGGTTTTATCGCCCCGGCTCTCGGCCAGCCGCTCGATGAGCAGGCCATATTCCTTTTCGAGCATCGAGATCAGCCGGGCTTCGCTCACATACCGCCGGCCCTTGGATACGCCATAGATGGCATCCGAGAACGTCATATCGTAGGCCGACATCGTTTTGGCGATCGTCCCCGAAGATGCACCCGCCTTGAAAAAATTGGCCGCGACATCCTGCCCGGCGCCAATCTCGGCGAAGGAGCCGTAAATTAGTGGATCAAGATTGATGGCGAGCGCTTTCTGTTTGGTACCTATATCCTTATTGTGAATGACATCCATACAATTCGTCATTTAATCGCTAGCCAATACTATAAGTAGAAAAGATGCCTAAAGATAATAACTTTCCCTCATTCCGGCCCTGGCAAAAACGCCCCGTAACAATGTCGCTTTCCCACCCCGCCCGAAAATGGCGCGCCCATTACCTTTACTCAAATAGATCACTCCTATGCGCAAGCTAAAATTACAAATGCAGGTCTCGCTCGATCTTTATATTTCCGCCAAAAAAGAAGGCATGAGCTGGATGATCTGGCCCTACACCGGCCCCTGGACCTGGGACGACGAGCTCAAAGACTATTTCACCGCGGTGACCGCTTCCAACGACACGATCCTGCTGGGTTGGGATATGGCCGATGGCGGCTATATCGACCATTGGACCGGTATCGCCGGGGAAAAGGACAACCCCCAGTCCGCCTTTGCCAAGAACGTTGTGGCCGCTCATAAATATGTCTTCAGTCGGAAAGAACGGATCTCGAGATGGGACAATACGACCACGACCACCGCAGACCTGGCCACGGAAACGGCCCGGTTGAAGCAACTGCCGGGTAAAGACCTCATTGCCTATGGCGGAGCTACCTTTGCCAATGCCCTGGTAAGGACCGGTCTCATCGACGAATACCATTTCATCGTCAATCCTGCCATCCTCGGCAAAGGTATATCCATCTTCACAGATATGGACGAGATGCTGCAGCTTTCCGCCGTCTCCGCCAGGGTCTATCCCTGCGGCATCACGGTACTTGTCTACAAGCCTCGATGAGATGCGCCGAACCGCTTCCAGCGGCTCCGAAATCCACGTATATTTGCGGATATGGAACCATTGCATGATCACCGGGACTGGTATGAACTTCGTACCTATCATTTCTCCAACGATGCGCAGCAACAGCTCACCGAGACCTACCTCCGGCAGGCCTATCTACCGGCACTCCACCGCGCCGGCCTGCAGCCCATCGGTGTTTTTGTCGAAGCGCAGGCCCAGGGAACGGCCAGGCTGTTCCTCCTGATCCCCTATCCCGATATCGAGACCTTCGCCGCCCTCGAATCCAGGCTGGCGGCCGATACCGCGTATACTTCGGCAGGGGAACCTTACCTCAACGCGCCGGCGGCAAGCCCGGCCTACGAACGCATCGAGAGCTTCCTGCTTCACGCCTTCCGGCACATGCCAGCCATCGAAGTCCCCGAAAAAAAACAACGGCTTTTCGAGCTGCGTTGTTACGAAAGCCCTTCGGAGTCGGCGGGACAAAAAAAGATCACCATGTTCAATGATGCCGGCGAGATCGACATCTTCAAGCACATCGGTGCACGCCCCGTGTTCTTTGGCGAGACCATCATCGGCGAACGCCGGCCCAACCTGATCTATATGCTATGCTTCGATAATATGGACGACCACGACGCGCGCTGGAAAGCCTTCGGGAGCGATCCTGCCTGGCAAAGGCTAAAGGGGATGGACGAATATTCGGATGCCCGCCTGATCACCCGTATCACGCGTACCTTCCTCACGCCTGCGGACTATTCGGAGATCTGAAGCGTCAGCCGGCCACCGGCGCTGCCTACCCGAAATGCCGCGCTGCATACGCGCAAGGCAGCCCTATCGTGACGATCAGGATCAGGATATTGATCAGCACAAACGCGAACGTCAACGGCCGCGGCACTGCCCTGGAAAGCGGAACGACCACGAGATTCATCATGCACCACACGAAAAGGCCATATGCCACCGCGTCGATAAGCACACCCGTGCCCAGGCCAGCCACCCGGGGCCACAGGGCAAAATAAAGCCCCACCCAGCACAAGGCGACGCAAAAGTGAAGACCCAAACCCAGCACCGCCATTCGACTGCCGCCGTCGAAGGCCCTGGGTCCAACGACTGCGCTGGCGATGTATTGAAAAAGCATCCCCGGTTTTCGATTGCCCCGGGACAAAAAGAACAGTAAAGCCGCGGCGGCATCCAAGACACCGGCGATCAGCCATGTTACGAGCACAACACCCATATTTTTTTGTCATCAAAAGTACCGGCCGCCGGCTATACCCGTTTTGTAAAAATGCGACAATTCCGAAGGGAGGATGCCCGCATATTTTTTGAACTCGTTGGTGAGATGCGCATGATCGTAATAGCCGAGATCGTATGCGACGCGCAACAGGCTTTCTTCCTCTAATGCATCCGCGTTCCGCAGGCGCTTGAAGACTTCCTGGAATCGGACGATCCGCAAAAATTCCTTGGGCGGGATGCCCACATTTTCCTTGAAGATGCGTTCCAGGGTCCGGTTGCTCACATGGGCTTCCCTTGCCAGGTCGTCCACCGATATCTGTCCACCCGAACCGTCGACCAGCCCGCGAAGAAAACTAAAATCATATCTACCCAAACGAGGCGATGGCTCCGGCCGCCGGTCGAACCAATGGTCCAGCCGCGCCGCAAGACCTTCTTCCGTTTGCATCGCCAAACGCAAGGCTTCGTCGGGGAATTCCACCACCGTATCGACCGCCGGCTCCATGGTTTGCCGGAACAAGGCATAAAACCCGCCCGGCCGGAAACGAATACCGGTGAACAGAACACCCGGCTCGCTCCGCACCACTCCATAGGCGGTCATGGTCCCCCCAAGGTATAAGACACCGGGTTGTAAAGGGATCACCACGTCGGGCCGCGCCATGGGATGATAATACGCCGTGCTGTTCCCGGCATTGCAGATCACATCGGCGCAGCCATCCGCATACACCCGCCTGCCGGCGCTCCCCGTCTCCGCCGGCATACGCCGCACCCAGTAGGCCGCAATATGCGCCTGCCACGCGGCCGCCGGTTGGTATTCCACAATAGACATCGCCGCAATTTACGGAACTATGCCCAAGAGGTAGCGAGGCCCCGCCCCCTGGAGGCTGTCCGTCGAAGTATAGGGTCTCCGCACCTCAGGCCCCCAGATAACGCGTTGGCAGCGCTTCTTCACTGACCGCTCCTTCCGCCGTCCGGCCCAGCCGGTAGACCCGGGCATGGGGCCGCGAACTCACCGCCAGCGAAAAGCTATCGTCGACAAAATGGGCCGCTGCCCCGTCGTCGGCGGCATAACCTGGAAGGATGCTGCCGGCTTGCAGAAATTGATGTACCGTAGGGCGTCGATCCACCTCGCCATCATAATGCGGACAAAAACTGCCTTTCAGGATAGCCAGGCAGGGCCATGCGCTCAGCCTCGCGGGCCAGGGCATGGAATCGGTGCTGCATTGTTCGAACCAGCAATTGGCGCCGGCGCTGATACCCGCCAGCACGATCCCCTCCTCATAGGCCTTCCGCAGGATGCGCTCCAGACCCCACTCCCGACACAAAGCGAGCATGCTCCTGGTACTACCACCACCCACATAGATGACATCCTTTTCCAGCAGCCAGGAGATGACATACACGTCTAACAACGGATTCTCCGGTTCCATCGAAAATCCCCCGCCTCCCATGGCGATGATTTGCTTAATGCTGGACATGGCCTCGATTTGCCATCAAGATACAATTATTTTATCCGATCCCTTTCCTCGCCGGAACTGCCCTCGTCATTATGCATTTTTGGACCCGCCCCGAAACTTCGCGTATACGTGAGCTTTACTATGGGAAATTGTCGCGACTCCGCGTTCCAGCTCATAAACGTGCTGGATTATCTGCTCAAACCTATCACCTACGACCGCTTCTTCAAGTCCGTCAAAAAGGCCAGTGACTACTATCACCTGCTCAACCGGTCAGCCGATCCGTCCGCGACTGGCAACGCGACCGCCGCGACCGACCCCGCGGCCGATTATTTCTTTATCCGCTGCGGCAGCAAATACGAGAAGATCCATTTCGACCAGATCCTCTATATCGAGGGCATGCAGAACTATATCACCATC
>DASYZH010000173.1:0-18745 GCA_035946435.1 Puia sp.
GGGCCAGGTTCTTTTTCAGGATGGCGACATACCGGGCTGCATCCTGGTTACCCGGATCGAGGGCCAGCAGACGCTCGAAATAATCGATCGATCCCGTGTAATCCTTTTGGGTATTGGCCTTGTAGGCCGCGATATAGCCATAAGCCTCGATAAGGTGTTTGCGATTGAGCTTATTGGTGGAATCCTTGCCGTCGATATCGATGATCTTCATGTAGCTGGGAATAGCTATCCCGGCCGTCATCGCGGTATCGATGGCAGCGGAGCTTCGTGCCTTCCAATAATAACCAAAACACTGGTCGGGATATTTGGTGCAATACATCCCGAAGACGCTGTCGGCCATCGGGTATTCCTTGGCTTCGTAATGCGCCAGCCCCCAGTTGAAGAGATCGAGATTCGTGGCCTTGTTGTTTCCTACATAATAGCGCCCCAGCCAGATGGCTTGGTTGGCATAGTCCTTTTGTTTTTTATAGAGGCCGGCGATCTTTTTGGCATACTCGCGCCGTTGCAGGGTGTCTTTTTCCATATTGCCGGCTTTGACCAGGTAGAATGTCGCACTATCGGTTTGGCCCAGCTCGTCATAGATCTCTCCCATGGTCGAGTAGTCTTTGACGACAAAACCGGTGTCCACCTGCTCGGTAAAGTATTGTTTCATAAAATCCAGGGCCCGGGTGGAATCGTGCAATTCTTTGTAGCTATAAGCGATGAGCTTGTACAGCCGGGGTTCCGTGACCTTCCCCTGTGCGGCGATGAGCTGCTGGGCATGATCGATGGCCGCCTGGTACTTACGGGAGGCATAGAGCAGGTCGGTGATCAGGTAGTCGTTTTCGATGCCGGGGTCGGTGGCGGCAACATAGTGGTCGAGGCACTCCATGGCCTTGTTGACATCGCGGAAATAATAATAATAGTACAGCTCATACCAGGCCGGTGCATAAAGCGAATCCGTTGCTACAGCCTGATTAAAGTATTTGAGATACATCTCGGGGTTCTCCTGGGTGGCGAAGATCTTGCCTATCCGGTACATGGCGTCGACGGCCTTGCTGTCCTGCGCCAGCGCATCCTCGTAAGCCTTATAGGCATTGGTGCCGTCCATCAGCCGGCGATAGACATTCCCCAGAGCTACATATATTTCGGGATCGTGCTTGTCGCGTTTGATGGCCTTGTCCAGCAACGCAATGGCTGACTTCGCGGTAGTGGAATCGCCCGATTGTTCCGCGGTCGCTACCGCGAGTAAAATGCTGGGGTCTTTCTCTTTTGTCAACGTCAATGCCTGGTTGAAATAAGCCGTGGCGCTGTCGTTCTTATGTTCCTCCAGGGCCAGCGCGCCCAATGCGCATAGCCCCAGCGGCTGCTGGCGTACGGCCGGCGGCATCTGTTGCAGGGTGTCGCGCAGGGCCGGGACCCGATGTTTATCGATATACGTTTGCGTCAGCAGCCACCAGGCCTCCGAATTGTTAGGATCGGTTTTGAGAAGGGATTGAAGCTCATGGGCGGCTCCGTCGAAGCGTTCATAATACAGCAATTTCCTGGCCTCCGCTGTCGACTGAGCCTTTGAGCCACCCATGAAGAAGAAGGTACATACGGCAAAAGTTAGAATTTTCCTCATAAAAGATCATTTATATGGTTCGACGTCTAAGACTTGTATTTTAGAATCCTTGCCTACCAGGTCGCTGATATGCCGCCAGCCGGTAAAGCTCGCGACCCCGCTTTCCGTTTCGGGGTTTACCAGGATCATATCCGCCATGATCAGCTCGGCATAGTTAAGCGTGGCCTTGGCGGGGTTATGACGGCCGGAAGCCGAATATTCGATAGGATGATGCAAATGTTCCCGCAGATGATGATAGGCCTTTAGAAACACCTGCGGTAATGCCCATTCCTTGGGTTCCGGATGATCCTGTAGGGCTAACAAATGGATCTGCGCCTTGTACCGTTTCGCCAGCAGTACACCCCATTCCAGCTTGCGTTCCGGGAGGAAGTCCCGGATCGGGATCACGATCACCTTGGTGCGGCTTTCCAGTGATCCCGGTTTCACCGTGAGCACCGGACAGTTGCTTTTCTTGGCGATCATATCCGGCGAGAGGTGCGGAAAGATACTCCAGCGGCGGCGGTTGTTTTGTTTGCCGATGATGATCAGGTCCGGTTTCAACATGGCCGCACAATCGATGATGAGCCGCTGTGCCGAATGACCCTTGAGGACATGACTCTTTACCTTAATGGAAGGGTACTGAGTCCTGATGGTATCTCTTAGCTGCTCCATCTCCTTTTCGATCGTCCATAGCTTGAACTGGTATTTCGCCTGATGGCCGGGTTTAAGCACATGCAGTAAATGCAGGATCGCTTCATCATGCCCTACGAGTCCCGCGGCTTTTTTTACCGCGATCTCCGTGTTCAGCGAGAAGTCTACAGGGATAAGGATCTTGTTGAATGCGATCGCCATGCTACTCACTCTTTTTCGTAAAGTAACCAGGCGGAATTAAGGGTGGGTTAGAGCCGGATTAGAATTGTATTAGAGGCTTGTAATCTCGCGGCTTCGGGGTAATTTTGAGGTTGCCGCCCACCCGGAAAAGCACAATTATTATGTCGGAAGAAAGAAGAATATTAGTCATCGAGGATGAGAAAAAGATTGCCGATACCCTTAAGATGGGGCTCGCCGAGAACGGTTTCGAAGTGGAGGTTGCCTACGATGGGAAGATCGGTCACCAGTTGCTGTTGTCGCGGAATTTCGATCTGGCGATCCTGGACATCAATCTGCCGGGCATGAACGGATATGAGCTTTGCAAAGCCATCCGGTACCGGAACATGAACATGCTGGTGATCATGCTGACCTCCATGAGCTCGCTCGACGACAAGATCGAAGGGTATGATTCCGGCGCCGATGATTATCTCGTGAAACCCTTCGAGTTCCGGGAGCTGCTCTTGAAGATCCGGGCCCTGCTGAAGCGGACACCGGGGCAGTCGATGCCCGTGGGCAATCTGCTGCGTGCCGCCGATCTGGAAATGAACCTCGATAACAAAGAGGTTTACCGGAACGGCCGTCGCATCAAACTTACCGCCAAGGAGTTTCAGCTGCTGGAATACCTGATGCGCAATAAGAACCGCGTGGTGTCGCGCGCCGATCTGGCCATCAATGTCTGGGACGTGGATTTCAATACCAATACCAATGTGATCGATGTGTATATCAGCTATGTACGGAACAAGGTCGATAAGGATTTTGAGCAAAAGCTCATCCAGACCCATGTGGGTATGGGCTATATTTTAAAAACCCAATCCAGCTAATGCCCGTAAGGAACCGAATAACACTGTTGTTTACCCTTCTGGTGGTAGGCATCCTCACGCTGGTGTGCAGTTCGGTTTACTATTTCTCCTATACGAATCGGATCAAGGATATTCAGACCCGGCTGGCTAATAGGGCCATCACCACGGGCCGGTTGCTGAGCCAGGGGGGTATCTTCGATCAGGCGCTGATCCGCAAGATCGACGCTTCCACGTCCGTGGCGATGAAGGACAAGATCGTGGAGGCGTATGACAATTACAACCACCGCATCTATTGGTATGCGGATAGCGCCGTGGATACCATGCATCTCGACACGACAGTCTTGGTCAAGGCCCGGATGAGCAAGGAAAGCGTCTATTTCAAGCAAGGACCCAAAGATGCCATCGCTTATTATTATAACGATGGGGACGCATGCTTCGTGCTCGTCGCCGCGGCGTATGACGAGCCGGGTAATGAAAAACTGCGGCATCTCCGGCTGGTACTGATGTTAAGCTTTATCGGCGGGATTCTCACGTCTATTATAGGGGGCTATTTCTTTTCTATCAGTCTGCTGCATCCCCTACGCCGCATTGCCGACGAGGTGAACGAGATCTCGGCCCGGAACCTCACGCGACGAATTCGAAGCGCCTCCGGGCCTTCGCGCGACGAATGGTATTATTTAGGCGATACGCTGAATCAGCTGCTCAACCGGCTGCAGCAGAGTTTCGAGATCCAGGGCCGCTTTATTGCCAACGCCTCGCATGAGCTGTCGACGCCATTGACCTCGATCTCGAGTCAGCTGGAGGTCGCATTGCAGCGGGCCCGGACGCCGGATGAATACCGGCAGATCATCAATTCCGTATACCAGGACGCCCGGCAGCTGAGCAAGCTGACGCAGACCCTGCTCGAATTCGCCCGCGCCTCCGGCACGGCCGCGGGGCTCGAGATCGACCTGGTCCGGATCGATGAGATCCTGCTGCGGCTTCCCGGCGAGATCACGAAGGCGAATTCCCTGTACAATGTGACCCTCGATTTTTATCAGCTTCCCGAGGCCGAGGAAGAGCTGCTGGTTTTTGGGAACGAAGAGCTGCTGTTTACCGCGATCCGCAATATCGTCACCAATGCCTGTAAGTATTCCGACGACCACCATGCCGTGGTACGCCTTTCGGTAGGGGGGAAGGAGATTCGCATCTCGGTGGAGGATCGGGGTAAGGGGATCAGCCCGGAGGAGTGGGAGAATATCTTTCAGCCGTTTTACAGGACGGAGGAAGGACATGGTGTCCCCGGTTTCGGGCTGGGGCTGTCGCTGGCGCGACGCATTTTGCAGCTGCACAAGGGGTTTATCTCGGTGGATTCCGTGGTCGGCGAGGGCTCGACCTTCTTTATCCGGCTGCCCACGGCGGGTTCGCCGAATTTCTAGCCACCCGCCACCCGTGCCGCAGCAATTCTAATACTTTTCTAATCTGTGTTTAAGCCGGGCTTAATACCGCTGGTGAACCTTGTTGGGTAAAACAAACACCTTTATATGCGTATCAAGCATCTGGCATTTGCCGCCCTGTTACCGGTAATGCTGTTCTCCTGCGTGAGCAGTAAGAAATTTAAATCTCTGCAGAATAAGTACGATAGTCTAAACAATGCTTACGGCAAACTACAAGGCGATCTGAAGAACTGTAACGACAAGACCGCCAGCCTGACACAAGACAAATCCAACTGCGATGCGCAGGTGGCCGCTTTGGAAAAACAGATCGCGTTCCTGAAAGACAACAATACGCAGGCGCTCAAACAGCTGGAAGACATGTCCGTGATCTCCAGCTCGCAGGCGCAGAGCATCCGCCAGTCCCTCGACAACCTGGGCGCGAAGGATGCCTATATCGCGAGCCTGCAAAATGCGATTGCGCATAAGGATTCGATGAATATGGCGCTGGTGCAGAATCTCAAAGGCGCCATCGGCAATCTGAATGACGATGATATCAATATCAAGGTGGATAAAGGCGTGGTATATGTCGATATTTCGGACAAGCTGCTTTTCGCCAGCGGTAAATATGCGGTGACGAAGCGGGCACAGGAGGTGTTGGGTAAAGTGGCACAGGTGCTGAAAGCGCAGCCCGATATCGAATTCATGGTGGAAGGTCATACCGATAATGTACCCTACCGTCACGGTGATCTGCTCGACAACTGGGATCTTAGCGTCAAGCGGGCTACCGCCGTGGTTAGGATCCTGCAAAATAAATACGGCCTCGAGCCATCGCATATCGCCGCTGCCGGCCGCAGCGAATACGTGCCTGTGGCTACCAATGCTACCGCAGAAGGACGTGCACTCAACCGCCGTACCCGTATCGTGATCCTGCCGCAGCTGGATCAGTTCTTCAAGCTACTCGAACATAAATAAAGGTCTGTCCTGCAAATTGGGGTTGTCCCAGTCCGTACTTGTCAAGCTAGGGGCCGCGCCGGAAGGCGTGGCCCCTTTTTGTTAATGTCGGCCCTTCGGTCTGCGGTCCGGAGGACCGCCGGTCTATTCCGTTTTCAGCCTCTTCGCCGGTGGCGCGAGCGCGCCGCGGACGGCCTGCGAAGACACCATGACCAGCGCGATCAGGACGGCCGCGAGACCCGTGTTTCATGGCCGCCGTTACGGGAGCCGTGACAGTAGCCCAGTCGAACTTGTATTCCTGCGAGGCCCAGACGGCCCCCATAGGTCCAAAAGAAATGCCAGCCCGATAAAAGGCTGGCATTCATCTTATTGTGATGCTGGTTGGGGTTCGATTACGTCCGGATTCGATACCAGCGGCGTCCGGTTTGCGATCCGGCCCCATTTTCACGGCCCGGCGCCGGGTCACCATCGATCCGCGGGTTGCCCGCTAGGCCTAATTCACGAGATACATCCGCGTGGCCGAATTGATATACTCTGTGGGATCGAAGGCCTGGTCGAAGGTATCTTCGAGCGCGTTGAGCTTGACCTCGAGCTCCTGTACCTTGAGTCCGATCTCCGGGTCGCTCTTATACTTGGCGATGAGTTCGTTGTATTTGCTGAGGATGCCGCGGATATCGAAGGTCAGATCGCCGAAACGGAGCTTCAGCGACTGCACATCCATGAGTTCATAATAGATGGGCTGTTTCCAGGTTTTGAGGTCGGCGGCCTTGCGATCCGTGACAAGCGTGGAGGCTTTTTTCCGGAGCTCGGTGAGGAATTCATAACGTTTATCCGCATCCGTTTCCCGGGTATAGCGGTCTGTGTACTCTTCCGGTTTAACGCCCAGCAGCGCGAGGTTCTGGTTGAGGATGGTGTCGTAGTGGATCTGCATTTTTTCCAACTCTTTGCTGACGATGTCCCATTGCTGTTCGACAAGGTCTTTGTCGTAGTCGAATTGGCTGAGCTTGGCAGTGAGCAGGAACATCCTCTGGCTCATGTCGCGTTCTTCCTTGCGTTTGGCGCTCAGTTGACCGATATACTCGTTGATGCCGATGAAAAACGCCTGGAACACGGGACCGGCGATGGGAGTGGCGCTGGTGATGTTGCCGGTGATGGTCACCATATCATGAAGGACATCCAGCGCGGGATCATGGTCTTTCTCTTTTTCGATATAGGCGTAGAAGCGTTTATACCAGTCCTGGTAGCCGGGATATTTCATCGGGTCGGCCGTTTCCGTGAGGGTGGAAAAAAAACTTTTGGCGGCATTGAACAGCACCAGCGGTTTGATCTCTTTGTCCATCGATACCAGGTTGATGATGGCGCTTTGATAGTTGGCCTGGTAGACATACAGTTCATTTTCATCTACGGCCTCCTCTTTCTTTTCGAGGGCTTGAACACGCAGGAGCAATTTGTCTGCCTTGTCCCGCGCATCCCGGGAGGCGGCGATCTCGTAGTCGAGGCTGTCTACCCGGTGGTTGAGTTTATCAACGGTTTGGTCGATGTTTTGGGTCTTTTTGTCGAGGCTTTCCTGGATATCGCTCAGGACCTTGTTTCGGATGTTCTTGTCGTTGGAAAGGCTGGTGTCCGTGGTTGAGGAGGTTTGTGCGAAAGCGACGTGTAGGAAAAAAATGCCCGACGAAAATAAAAGGAATTTTTTCACGTGATTTTGAATTTAGTCTCCCGGAATGCGCTTCCTGGAAAATAGCGCATTCCGGGCAAAGCGCTAATGTCTGTCCTTCGGACAAAGACGCTACCGCGTCTTTAGGATGAGCTCCGTAAATTTAAAAGGGAATACCTGAAAAAAGGATTAGAATGCCATTAGAATCGTAAAAATACGATGGAAATCGAGGGTCTTTGCGCTTTTTTAACAACTCGTTTTAACTTAGCTTTGATCCATCCAATTCCAATGAAGAATTATTGATCGAACATCCTGAAAAACCAATCCAATCTCTCTTGAAGAGCCCCTGATTAACCTTGGGGGTTTTTTCGTTTTGGCCGCCCCCGACAACTTCGAAGTTCCCGCAGCGGCCACCGCAGGTGGCCCACAACTTCAAATCAAAAATTCCCCCCTTCCACCATCTTCGGCACACTCCGTTTCTGCGAAGCCTGTTCATAAGCATACGCCATGCGGATCAGTTGAGCCTCGGTATAAGAAGTCCCCATCAAGCTCAGCCCTACCGGCATGCCCAGGACCAACCCCATGGGGACCGTGATATGGGGGTAGCCGGCCATTGCCGCGGGTGCGGAGAAAGAGCTTCCCGTGCGGTAATCGCCGGAGATGAGGTCGATGAGGCAGGCGGGGCCGCTGGTGGGTGCGGCGATGGCGTCGAGACCGTTTTGCCGGAGGAGATTGTCGATGATGGTGCGGGCGGTGAGGAGCTTTTTTAGGGCTTCGGTATATTGGGGTGTGTCGAGACTGCCCAGGGCTTCGCTATGTTCGAGCGTTTCCTGCTTGAAATAGGGCATCGCCCGTTTTTCGTTTTGTTTGTTGAAGGCGATGATGTCGGCGAGTGTCTTCATGGGTGCGCCTGCGGTCGCGAGATATCTGTTGAGCCCATCTTTGAATTCATACTGCAGGACCGTGCCTTCTACCGAGCCCGGATCGCTGAGCAGTTTCTGCAATTCGATCTCTACGATGGTCGCGCCCTGTGCTTTGAGGACGGTGATGGCCTCCTGGAAAAGGAGTACGACGCCTTCGTGGCCACCGGTCAGCGCGGCTTTTTCGATGCCGATGGTTTTTCCTTTGAGGCCGGCCGTGTCCAGCGCGGAGGCGTAGTCGATGCCGGCTTTATTTTGGCTTTCGAGTGTTACCGCATCTTCGGCATCTATGCCGGCGAGGGTGGTGAGCAGCAGGGCGGCGTCTTTCACGGTACGTGCCATGGGGCCCGCGGTGTCCTGCGTGACGGAGATCGGGATGATGCCGCTGCGGCTGAGAAGACCTACGGTAGGTTTGATGCCTACGATGCCGTTAACGGAAGAGGGCGAGACTACCGAGCCATTGGTTTCGGTTCCGATGGCAACGGCACAGAGACTCGCCGACACTGCCGAGCCGGAGCCTGCGCTTGACCCGCTGGGGTCGCGGTTGAGCAGGTAGGGATTCCTGGTCTGGCCACCCCGGCTGCTCCAGCCGCTTGTGGAACGGGTGGACCGGAAGTTGGCCCATTCGCTAAGGTTGGTTTTGCCCAGCAGCACGGCGCCGGATTCACGGAGCTTTCCGATGATGAAGGCGTCTTTTGCCGCTATATGACCTTCCATGGCCAGCGAGCCGGCCGTGGTCTGCATCTTGTCGCCGGTGTTGATATTGTCTTTGATGAGGACCGGGATGCCATGCAGCGGGCCGCGGACTTTGCCCGCTTTTCTCTCGGCATCCATTTGTTCCGCGATAGCCAGTGCGTCGGGATTCAGCTCGATCACGGCATTGAGCGCCGGCCCTTTTTTGTCGATCCCGGCGATGCGCTCGAGATAGAGTCGGGTGATGGATTGCGAGGTGTATTCGCCGCTTTGCATTTTCTGTTGCAGGGTGTCGATGGAGGCCTCCAGGAGGGGAAACTGGTCGGCGGATGCGGCTGTGACGTCCTTCGTGACGGCCTTGACCGGGCCGATGTACTCCGCCGCGGGATCGATGCCCTGCGTGGCTGACCCAATGGCCCCCGCGGCAGTCCGCGCATGTTTGCGTGCCGCCCGAGCCGGACCGATGTCCAAATGCAACGACGATAAACCTAATCCGGCTGCAGCGCCGTTCCTGAGGAATTTTCTACGGTCCATAAGCAGAGTTTTATGTGCGGGCTCAAAATAGCAAAAAAAATCCCTCACAAAAAGTGTGAGGGAAGTAATTTATGAAGTGAGGGCTATAATCTATGGCGCGTGGGTTGATAATTATCGCCGCGAACCGATTTCCAGTGTTTTTCTTCATCAAACTTTGCCGATTCGTCGAGTACTACTCCTGACCTTCGCAACATTTCTTTTGCTTCTTCTGCCTTTTTTACAAAAAAGGGATCATTCCTAAGATCAGGTATATCATCCTCATCTTTGAATGACATTTTTTTTACCACTTTTTTGGGTTTCGCACGCTTCTTTTTCACGGCTGTCTTCATATACCAAATTTAATTCTTTTAAAACGGAAACCTAAATAATTTTTCCCTCGCTCAAATTTTTCCCAGCCTTTTTCAGTTTCCCCCTCAATTTCAAATAATTCCGAAATGTAATCGTAATAAGCGGCAATTTTCATCTGATACAACCTTGTTCTTGCTATTGTACTTCCGGTTATGCTAAGCTTGCATTTACGCATACTTCGGGTAAAATCGACTGCGGTCGCGGCTACTGTAGCAAGTATTTTTTCCCGATCCTTATTGTCGGTCACAGTGAGGTCATTGATCTTTCCCGATCTTGGATCGAAATCTCCAAACCCTACATTGAAATAGTGAAAGCCATCATCTTCCCTCCCCCGGTACTTGTACATCACAACCTTCCGTATCCGTCCTTTTGGACCATCACTGTGGAAATAAAACTGGCCGAAAGTTCCTGATTTTTTGTATTCATACCGCTCCAAAAACATACTCCACGATTTAGTCTCACAATTTAGACTAAACGAAGAATTTCCGCGGCGAAATTTTACCTCCTCCCCACCAGCTCCATCACCGCATCTTTGTAATTCACGCCAATGGGTATCTCTACTTTTCCCAGCTCGATGGTATTGCCATAGATGCTTCGGATCTGACGCACCGCAACGAGATACGAACGGTGCACGCGGATAAAAAGACGCGGCGGCAGGAGCTTTTCAAGATCGTTCATGGTTTGATGCGTGATGAGCGTAAAATCCGGGGTGTGGATCTTGAGATAATCCTTCATGCCCTGGACATAGAGGATCTCCGTGAAGTCGACGCGGAAGAACTTGCTGTTGGATTTGATGAAGATATGGTCGCCGGCGGGGAGGGCAGGCTGGTCGGCGGCCGCACCGGAAAAGGCAGGCGCACCGGAAAAGGCAGGCGTACCGGAAAAGGCGGCCGCGCCGGAAATGCCGGTGGTTGCTCCGGAAGCTGCGTCCTGGCCGGAAACCGCGATTGTGCCGGTAGCCGCAGCCGGCCCGTCGGGCGCAGGGGACTGCCCCGGGGTAGCGGCCGAAAAGAGACGCCCCTCGAGGATCTTGTTCACGGCCTTGGAGAATCGCTCGAACGAAATGGGCTTCAAAAGATAGTCGATCACATTGAACTCGTAGCTCTCGAGGGCATATTCCGCATAAGCCGTCGTAAGCACCACCAGCGGCGGATCGGGCAGCGTACGCAGGAAATGTAATCCGCTCATCCCCGGCAGCCGGATATCGAGGAACATAATATCGACCTCGCCGCTTTCGATCAGCGGCACGGCCTCGGGCGCGGTGCGAAAGACACCCACCAGTTCGAGACCTCCGGTCCTGGCCAGATGATTTCGGATCACGTCCTGTGCCAGTGTCTCATCTTCTACGATGATGCATTTTAACAAGCGGTTGAGGTTTTTACGATTAACGATACGGTAAAGGTACTCTTGTTCAAAATGACATCCAAGGTATGGGCATCGGGATACAGATTTTCCAATCGTTCCCGGGCATTGCGCAGTCTCAATTCGCTGGTGCGGCTTTCATCCTTCTCCGTTTGGATAATGTCCAGATCGTAGGACGCAGGATACAGCAATTCGAGCAGACTTCGTGAATGCGAGATACCCATGCCATTGATCCGTTTCGCCTGCATCTCGAGATCGGCATTGGTGCTATTGATAACGTTTAGTGTTAGTTGTCCATTACCCACCCGCAGCGTAATATAGATAAAAGGCTCGTTGAAGGTATGATCCATCGCATGTTTGAAACCATTCTCGATAAACGAAATGAACAGGAAGGGTTCGATCATCAGCCCTTCCGTCTTCCCCTCCACCGTAAGCCGGATATCCGCCTGATGCCGGATCTTCTCTATCTCGATATAGTTCCGGATGAACTCGATCTCTTTGTCCAGCGGGATCTTCTCTTCGTTGCATTCGTAGATCAGGTAACGCATGATATCCGCCAGCCGAACCACCACTTCCGGCGTGCGATCCGATTTCTGCATGCTCAGCGAATAGATGCTGTTGAGGGTATTGAAGAGAAAATGCGGATTGAGCTGGGCCCGGAGATAACGCAGCCGGAAAAAGGTGTTGTCCTTCCGCATCGCCGCCAGCTCGTCCTTCTCGTCATCGGCCTTGCGGATATAGAAGACGGCGATCGCCAGCGCCATGTTGACTGCCGTCCACCAGGCCTCCCTGGCAAAGTTCGTCGCAAAAGGCGTTAAATAAGCGTGGAGCGCCGGCGGCAGCGAGAAATTGCGCAAAAGGGCGTATACCGCCCAAAGAAAGCTTTGGATCACGAGAAAGGAGAACGCCGTCATCAGGATCGTGAACCAACGCTTGGGGAGCCAGTGGAAATGTTTCAGCACGCGGGTCTCACCCGGTAGCGCCGGGCCGACGATCCGGGCATACAGGACATAGCCGGGGAAGACCAGGAAGCTGACGAAGAAGGGAAGTATCCAAAAGAGAGGTTTCGAAGGAAAGATGATGATAACGCAGGTCACCGGCTGCAATAAGACCAGGATGACCCAATACAACATCTCCAGCCGCGGTGTTCTCTTACGCAGTTTGTCGTTATCGTATTCCATGGGGGTTAAAATAGACAGCTAATCTACCATTGCCTCGAGGAAAGCCGAAAATATTTCGACTAATCCGGCCATAAGTTCGATGAATATCGATGTGAGGACCTATATTGCAGCCCCAAAAACAGCAAAAAAGATGCCCACTACCAAGATCACGGTCAATAGCAATGGTTCTCTGCGAGTTGAAGGAGATTTCGAGATCGTAGACCGCAATGGGAATCCTTATGGACTCGGCGGCCGGGAGATCGTGAGCATCTGCCGCTGCGGGATGTCCCGGAACAAGCCCTTTTGTGACGGGTCGCACAAAGGCCATTTCGAGCACGATGCCAACGCATTCGACCTGCCCCCCAAAAAGGCATAGGCCGCTCTTTCTTAACCTGGATTAATGGAACCGACCGGGTCGATAGGCTAACTTTGTGGTATAAAAAATAATTATATGAGCACTACCACACTTCATAAAGCTGCGACCCGGGGCCACGCCGACCATGGCTGGCTCGACAGCTGGCATACCTTTAGCTTCGCCGGATATTATGAGCCCAAAAGAGTTCAATTCGGGATGCTTCGGGTACTGAACGACGATACCGTCGCCGGCGGCCGCGGTTTCGGTTCCCACCCCCATGAGAACATGGAGATCATCAGCATTCCACTCGAAGGAAGCCTGGTGCACGAAGACAATCTGGGACATAAAAAAGTCGTCAGCGCCGGCGAGATCCAGGTGATGAGTACGGGCACGGGTGTATTCCATAGCGAATACAACAACAACCCCGACCAGCCGGTAAAATTCCTGCAGATCTGGGTCTTCCCGAATAAGCTCAATGTGACACCCCGCTACGATCAGATAAAGCTCAGCGATTCGAAAGAACACAATACGCTGCAACAAATTGTCTATCCGGCGCCCGCCGAAGGTTCGGAACATGAATATCGCGAGCATAAGCATCCGGCGGAGAAACAAGGCACCTGGATCTATCAGGATGCGTGGTTCAATATGGGCACGTTCGACGCAGGCCGCGAGTTCGACTACGATCTCAGGAAACAGGGCAATGGCGTCTACCTCTTCGTGATCGGGGGCGCATTTCTCTACGACGGCAAACGGCTCGAATCCCGCGACGGCCTGGGTGTCACTGACACCTCTACGCTCAAGCTCAAAGCGGCAGAACCGGGTTCGCAGATCCTCATCATAGAAGTTCCGATGAAAGCTAAACTACAATAACATGACAAACCCGGCAACACTCGATATCCTGGTCGTAGGCCGCGAAAAGGCCATCCTCGAGGTGGTGGAACGGCTGATCAATAGCCATGAAGGCTGGAAGGCGACGATTGCCACCACGGAAGACCACGCAATAGACGCTTTCAGGAAACAGCGGTTTCCGATCGTCCTCGTATGTGCCGGGCTGTCGGCGCAGGAGGAAGAGGCACTGAGACAGCGGCTTGTCACACAGGACCCGGCTTCAGTCGTCATCCGGCACTACGGCGGCGGCAGCGGGCTGCTGGAAAACGAGATCTTAGGGATCCTGGATCAAAGGAGATAAATTGGATCAAAGGAGACAAAATGGAAAATAACAACATACAAGGTATACATCATATCACCGCTATTGCGGGCAATGCGCAACGCAACTACGATTTTTACACCAAAGTACTGGGATTGCGCATGGTCAAAAGGACGGTGAATTTCGACGATCCCGGCACCTACCATTTTTACTATGGCAATGAAAATGGCGCGCCCGGCACCATCCTGACATTCTTTCCCTGGGAGGGCATCGAAAAGGGCCGTGCCGGTACCGGGATGGCGACGGGGATCGGCTATTCGGTTCCGGCCGGAAGCCTGGATTTCTGGACCGAACGCTTCCAGGAACACCAAATAAAACATGGCGAGCCCGGGGAGCGGTTGGGCGAGCCCTATCTGCCCTTCGAGGACCCGGATGGCCTGAGATTCGATCTTATCGTCCCGAAGGATGGAGATCGCCGGGCAGCATGGACAACCCGGGAAATCGACGCTAATGCCGCGACAAAGGGATTTCACAGCGTGACCCTGACCCTGCACAGCATCAGGCCCACGGCGACGATCCTCACGGATATCTTCGGTTATGAACTCAAAGAGCAGGAGGGGAACCGCTTTCGGTTTATCACGAACGCCAGCCCTACGGCATCGATCGTCGATCTTGTAGAGGAGCCGCAGGGCGTCCGGGGGCTCAGCGGCGCCGGTACCAATCACCACGTGGCTTTCCGCGTACCCAATGAAGCCGTACAGATGGAATTCCGGGAGAAGATCTTAAGAAAAGGATTGCACATTACGCCCAGGATCAACCGCGACTATTTCTTTTCGCTTTATTTCCGGGAACCCGGCGGCGTGCTGTTCGAGCTGGCTACCGACAATCCGGGCTTTACGGTCGATGAGCCGTTGGCGGAGCTGGGGACAGGCTTGCGGCTACCCCTTCAGTACCAGGGGATGCGGACGGAGATCGAAAAGGCTTTACCTCCATTACATTTTTAAGCGATGCATAAATTGAACTTCCTTACCGGCGGCCGGCCGCTCGCGGATGCGACGGCTGCAACGGGCGATGTGCGGCCGAATGCTGGCCCAAATGGCTCCGGGGCTGGGGCCGCCTCCGCCACCGCTTCAAAAGCCCTGATCCTGCTCCATGGCCGCGGCGGATCGGCCGAAGACATCCTAACCCTGGCCCGGGCTCTGCCCGTCAAGGATTTCGCGCTTTTCGCCCCACAGGCCGAAGGCCACAGCTGGTATCCCTATTCGTTCCTGTCGCCACCTCAGCAGAACGAACCCTGGCTTGGCGGCGCCCTCGAGGTCGTCGGGCAGCTCGTGGCGCATGTCGAAGCGCAGGGTGTTGGCGCGGAGAACATTTGGTTCACCGGGTTCTCGCAGGGCGCCTGCCTGATGCTCGAGTTCCTGGCCAGGAATGCCCGGCGCTATGGCGGGGCTGTGGCCTTCACCGGCGGACTCATCGGCGACCATATCTACCCGCATCATTACCATGGCGATTTTCAGCAGACGCCGGTCTTTATCGGTACCGGCAACCCCGATCCCCATGTTCCGGTGCAGCGCGTGCACGAGACGACGGCCCAGCTGAAGTCCATGCATGCAGCCGTCACCGGGATCGTCTACCCCGGGATGGGCCATACCATTACCGATGAAGAGATTCGCGAAGCCGCACGGGTGGCGTTTTAAAAACATGTCAATGTTTCCTGAACAGCGTACTTCGCACCTTGGAAAGGAATTCGGGCGAAACGCCGATATACCGGGCGATCTGGTGCTGCGGCACGCGCTGTGCCACAAGGGGATATTTTTCGAGGAATTGCAGATAACGTTCTTCCACGGTCTCCGAGATCGAAGAGTAGTACCGCTGCTGCAGCACACTCAGCGATCGCTGCACCAGCAACCGGAACATCCGCTCGAACGCAGGTACTTTTTCAAAGAGGCGGCTCTTGCCGGCGTAGTCGATCGTCAGCAGCTCGCATTCTTCCAGTGTCTCGATGAACACGTTGGACGGTTTCCGTTCCGTGAAGCTGGTGATATCGCTGGCCCACCATTCTTCGACGGCGAAAAGCAGGATCGTCTCGACACCCTCCTTGTCGAGGTAATAGGTGCGGATACATCCTTTGATGATATACGCCTCGAAATCGCAGACCTCACCTTCCTGCAGGAGAAATGTTTTTCTGGGCACCCTGCGGTGCCGCAGCAGGGAATGGAAGAATGCCAGCTCTTCCTCGTTCAACTTGATGTATTTCGCAACAGAACGGTCGATCTCCTCGAACATGGCCGAATTTTGAACGAAAATAGCCAAAAAAAAGAAGCAGGCAACCGCATCACTATGCATGCTCCGCCACCCGGCCATAGTGCGCCATCATCGTCCCTTCGGCGAGGGTATGCCCCCGCATCGGCGCTTCAAGGGCATCGCGGGGCGAGCCCGGCCGCCCAACCCGGCCCGGCCGCCGTACTAATTGATCTTTTTAAAGAATTCATCCCGGCACGACTTGCTGATGGGAATATCCCGCAACCCAATGCGGATGATGTCATTGCGGATCGTGGCGATCTTGTCCACGCTGACAATAAACGACTTATGGACCCGTGCGAACCGCGCGGGCGGCAGCTTTTCCTCGATGGCCTTCAGGCTCAGCTTCGACAAAATGGGCTTGGCATTGGTGGAGAAATGGATCCTGATATAGTTCCGCAGCCCCTCGATATAGGTGATCTCGGACAGCATGATCTTCGTAAGCTGGTACTCGGTATGAACAAAAAGATAATCCGGAAACGAAGGACCGCCCTCCTTTTGCTTGAACCCCTGGTATTCGAGCGCCTTGCCCGCGGCTTTCAGAAACCGGTCGAAAGCTACCGGCTTCACCAGGTAGTCGAGCACATCCAGCTCGAAGCCTTCGACGGCATAATTCCGGTAGGCGGTGATAAAGATCACCATCGGCTTATTGGGCAGGCTCTTGAGAAAGCTCAGCCCGCTGATACCCGGCATCTCGATATCTAGAAAAAGCAAGTCGATCGGACCTTGCGCCTGCATCACCTCCATCGCTGCATAAGCATTCTTACATTTCCCCACTAATTGGAGAAAGGGTATCCGCCGGATATTATCCTCGAGGATATCCAGTGCGGGCGTTTCATCGTCGATGGCCAGGCACGTGATCATTCGAGTGGGATGTTTAACGTGATGATAAACCAGCTTTCCTCCTCCGCCGCGCCGATGTGCAGACTGTCCGTTTTTTCCAGCTCGAACCGGCCGGGATAGATCAGCTCGAGACGCTTGGTCAGGTTCGCCAGGCCGATACCCGAGGTGCGCATGGCCTGCTGCCGCACCCGGGGATTGTATTTGTTCTTCACCGTCATCTTGAGCTGCCCGTGCCCTTCCGTGATAATATCGATAAAGATCACAGGATCGTCGATGAGCCCGATACCATGTTTAAAAGCATTTTCGACCAGCGGGATCAACAACATAGGTTCGATACAGCTCCCATTGATATGCTGCGGGACATTGAACCGGACCTTGACATCGCTGCCAAAACGCAACATCTGCAGATCGATATATGCGCGAAGATACCCGATCTCATCCTCCAGCGAGATCCGCTCGTTGGCGGCGTCATAGAGCATGTAGTTCATCAGCCGGGCGAGCTCCATCAGCACGGGCTCCAGCAGGTCGGATTTCTTCCGTGCCAGCAGGGCCATGCTGTTGAGGACATTGAGCATGAAATGCGGGTTCACCTGTGTTCGCAGAAAGCTCAGCTCGGTCCGCAGATGTTCGTTCTCTTTTTCCTTTGTCGACCGCTCCAGCCGGGCATTCTCGCGCGAGATGCCCACGAGCGAGCTGGCCAGGACGAGCACGAGGCCGGGAATGCTCCGGCGCAGCGTCACCACATGGAGACCGGGCGGTGGAGGTTGCTGGATATAGGCGATCACCTGTGCCAGGACCACGGCGGCCAGCCAGGCCAGCAAGGTCAACAGGAAATAGCTAAGCTTGTTCTTCCGCGTAAAATACACCGGCACCAGCACGAAGGCATTCACATAGAACAACGTAATATAGGGAATGGCTGATAATACGATGAACCAGCCGGTGAGCTGCGGTCGCCAGACGATCTTCACCTCCTGCATCGGCCGCCATAGCCAAACACTCAGCATCAGGACCGCCCAAACACAGGCATGCAGCAAAACTGTAAAAGCACGATTCAGCTTTAACATGATATAAAGATAAGACCTTAATTAAAGACGCGGAGCGTCCGGCATCAGTTGGCGATCGCGGCATTCGACGAGACCGTGTGGGCGCTGAAGATGCCATAAGCACCGTTGCTGATATTCGACGTGGGGTTCCCCGGCGCCGCCGCCGTATTGAACGCCCCCGTGCCATTGGACTGCGACAGCTGATTGAAATAGTTGTAGACATTCACGTCGACACAATACATATCTACCCGCACGTTGTCACCCAAGGTCAGATAGGTGCTGTCCATACGGAGATCCTGCACGATGTATTTCCCATCCGTGAGCCTGTCGTCGAACGCATAGATGTCTTTAGTAAACTGCACGCCGTTGATATAAAGAACGAACTGGTAGTAGTTCTTCACATTCGGCGGGTCCTGGTAGTTGGCCTGTGCGGTGATCTGGTTCTTTTTGAACCTGCTGGAATTATCGAAGGTCACCGAATCCAGCGTAACGGGCGCCGGCATGGTGGAGCTGGCGGTATAGGTCGAGTCGCCGATACCCACGGTCAACGTATAGGTGGAACCGCTGCGACCCTGTAACGTATGCGTGGTATAGATGCCCGGGCTCGTTTCCGTAAGGCTGTCAGTGATCGTCCCATCGCTGATCTTCACGGACGCACCGCTGACAGTCGGAAAGGTATTGTCGGCATAGAAGCCCACGGATTGATTGATGGTCACCGTATACGGACCGGGCTGGTCGGTGACCTCTCCCTGTATGACCACCTG
>DASYZH010000174.1:0-46433 GCA_035946435.1 Puia sp.
ATGGCCGCGGGACGGGGCCTGTTCGGGCGTGCGCGGGGGGGGCGAGGATGCCGGGGGTTATGGATGATCGTTTGAGGCGATGATCCGGATGGCCAAATCGAGAGGGCTTTGCTTGACGGTGGTTTGTTTGACGCGGCCGAAGGGATAATCGAGGAGGAGCCAGCCTATTTGCCGGGGGCCGGTGTGGTCATCGGGGTGCTCATCGGGGTGCTCGCGTTCGATGAGGTACTGCAATAGATCTTCGTTGATATATACGAACCGGCCGAAGGGTTTGGTGGCGCTGGCGAAGTTGAGGAGCATTGTGCCGGGGCTTTTTTTTTCTTGCGCTTCGATGGTGAGGCGCAGCTTGTGTGCTTCGGGGTTTTGCCTGTTCAATTTCTTATACTGGTCCTGGATGTAGACTTGGTACTGCCGCTGTGCGGTGGGCTGGAGCGTTGTGCCCGGCGTGTTGTCGGGGATATTGATGGGTGCGCCCAATGCGTGGTCGTCGTTGATGCGATTGATCAGAAAGATGCGGCCGCGGCAATCTTTGAGGCTCGGCATGTGAGAAGTGAGGAGCAGGGGGAGGCCGGTGAGGCTTGTTTGCAGGGCTTTTAGGACTTGCGGGTGGTCTATTTTGCGGGTCGTATGCCAATCATCGATCCGGATTGTCATGATAATGGTTTCGCGGGGATTGGCGTTGAGGAAGGCAGTGCATTCTTCGAGTAGGGAGTCGAAGTGCTGGAACTCGTTGGCGCCGAAAGGACCGAGATGGCCGTGGCAGGTGACGAACTCGTATGACGGGGCGTGGGCCTCCCGGGGGAGCGGAGTGCCGGTCCCGCGGCGGAGCGGAGTGTCGGCATCACGGCGGCACCTTTTGGGCTTGAGGCGGATGTCGAGCAAACGGATGCCTTTTTGCAGTTGTTCGGTGATCGAATGGCGCTGGCAGGCCCAGCGGGTAGACCTTTTTGTGTTGATCGCGGCGGCATTGTGCGAGCCGGGGATATTGATGTCGCCAATCGGCCAATCGTCCGGCAGGGTGGATAGCCAGCGCGCGGGGTCGATGGAATGGCCCGGAGGCGGTTTGTGGCGCGGGTCCGAAGGCGGGGTGTTCTGCGGCGGTTTCATTTGGACGGCGAGGACGGGGTGTACGGCGGGGCCCAATGGAGGCGGTCGAGGAGGCCGGCGGCGGTGTACCCGCGGATGATCTCGTCGTGACCTTCCGAGAAGTGCTCCCAACCTTCGAAATGCAGCGGCGTGATGACGGCAGGCGGGAAGAGCCGGGCGGCTTTTATGCTTTCTTCGACGGTCATCGTGAGATGTGCAGGGCCGACGGCGGCAATACGGGCCGCGCCGATGAATAGCAGGATGAGGGCGATGTTGTAACGGTGGGCCACTTCTTCCACCCCTTCGTAATAGACCGTGTCGCCGGTGATATAGATGGCGTTACCCGTCTCGCCTTTGAAGTTGAGGACGAAGCCTGTGACCGGGCCGCGGTCGCTGCCGGCGGGACCATGACGGCAAGGGGTACCCGTGATAGTGAGGACGCGGCCGTCCTTTGTGGGAATCTCGACGGTTTGCCAGTTGTCGAGGCCGATGGCATGGATCCCTTTTGGTGCGGGGACGTCGCCAGGACGGGCGCTTTGGTTATTGAGGCGATCTGCACCTTGTGTTGTGGTGATGACGCTCGCCACTTTCGTGAGCAGCTGCATCCCCTGGTGGTCGAGGTTGTCGAGGTGATGGTCGTGACTTAAGAGGACATGATCGATGTGCCCGATGTAATCCGCGGTGACCGTGGGCGGCTTGAGCTTGTGGAGCGTGTAGACGGGGGTGGTGTAGGTGGTGTCTCCGGGATCGAAGGCAGGGTCGGTGAGCAGGCGGAGTCCGCCGATCTCCAGGAGCGCGGTGGCGGTGCCGATGTAGTAGACTTTGGCTTCTTGAGCTATCATACTACAAAAGTAGCATTTTATGGTCGTGCGATCGCGCTAGCGCTTGGGGGTGGGGGCGGCCTGGCCGTAGCCCTGGAGCAATTTGGCCCTGAGGCAGGCCTTGATCTTTTCGGTGGTGAAGGCGTGGTCTATGGCGGCGAGATTGGTCGTCAGGAAGTCGGCTTTTGTCCAATGGAACTGTTCCGCCAGTTGCGTGTACTCTTGCGTGAGCGTCGTGTTCGAGATGGTGCGGCAATCGGTGCTGATGTTGAGTGGAACCTTTTGGTGATAGAGCTTGTCGACGGGGTGATGCGCGAAGTCGGGGTACATGTTCGTCTGCAGGTTGCTGGTAGGGCAGACCTCGAGCAGGATGTTCTCTTCCCGCAGATAGCGGATGAGCGTAGGGTCTTCAATGCTCCTGACGCCATGGCCGATGCGGGTCGGATGGAAGTTGTTCAACGTTTCCCAAACGCTTTTGGGTCCCGCGGCCTCGCCGGCATGGGCGGTGCAGGGTATATTGTGGCCGTTGGCATATTTGAAGGCGGCGATATGGTTCTTTATCGGGTACCCGGCCTCGTTACCGGCGATGTCGAAGCCTACGACGTGGCTGCTTCGGAATTTCTCGACCAGCTTTGCTGTTTCCATGCTTTGTTCCTTGCTGAAGTGTCTTAAGGTGCAAAGAATGATGCCGACCTGGATGCCTGTTTTTTGTATACCTTCTCCTACCGCGCTATCGACGGCGGCGACTACTTCTTCGGGGGTGAGTCCCTTTTCGAGATGTTTCAATGGGGCGAAGCGGATCTCGGCGTAGATCACGTGATCTTCTTTTAGTTGATCGAAGACATTGCCTGTGACTTTACGCAGGGCTTCTTTTGTTTGCATGAGCGCGACGGCCCGGTCCGCCCGGCTGATATAGTCTGCAAGGTTGGTGCAGATTTTTGGGGCGACGAATTGTTGCTGGTAGGTCTCCGGCGTGATCGTGGGGTCGGGCTGGTGGACGACGTCGTAGCCGAGGGAGCAGTCGAGGTGGAGGTGGAGCTCGATTTTGGGCAAGGCGGCGATGGCGGCTTGTTGCCCGGGGCCGGGTTGCGCGGTGGGCTCGTGGGGCTGGCCGAGGGGGGCCTGCGTTTGGCCTGTGAGGAGGGGGGCCTGATGCGGCTGGCCGGTGAGGATGGCGCAGCTAAGCAGGAGGCTCGTGGTGATTTTTTTGTTGTCCATGGTCAAAGGTATTGGGCCGGCGGTTTTTATTTGGGACATTTGTCCCACGCCCTGGGGGCGGCTTCACGCTATGATCCGAAAGAGTCCCTTAATATTACGCATAATCGACGAGCTGGTGGCCGATGGTCAGCTGGGCCAGAGCGTTTTGCAACGCCATTTTTCCAAGGGGCATTCGCTGTTCGCGCAGGGAGCATCGACGAGCAATGTTTATTTTATCCGGAGCGGTATCGTGAAATGTACGTTTACCGAGGACCAGGAGAAGGAGTATATCCTCGAGTTCCTGGGGGAGGGCGAGGTGCTGGGGGAGATCGAGGCGATCTGTAAGACGCCGGCGATGTCGACAGTGCGGACGATCAGCGAGCTTTCTACTTATATGATGGACAAGACGAGTTTTCTCGACTTGCTACGCCGGCATGCGGGGTTCAATGCGGCGATCCTGGAGCTGATGGCGGTGCGGCTCGTCAATACGGCGACGCGGAGTGCGCGCCAGCAGCTGAACACGCTGGAACATAATCTGGCGAATTTGCTGGAGGTTCTGGAATACGAACGATTGCCTTGTACGAAGCAGGAGCTGGCGGATTATCTGGGGATTACCTTGCGGAGTTTGAATCGGCTGTTGGGGGGGAGGGTGGTTTAGAGGCCGTCGAGGAGATGGGGGTTGTTAGTCAGGAGCTCGTTCATCTTGGCTACCTTCTCCGGGAAGAGCGTATCTTCGGCTTTTATCTCCTCCTTGATGATGATAATAGTTTCCGCAGTGCGTTTTTTCAAGCGCCTCTTTCGGGTATTTTTTCTGGCGAGTGGCATATGGTAAAGTATTTAAGGTTACAATCTATTGCAAAGGTAACATTGAATATTATTGGGCTTGGGAAAAAATCAATGTAGCCGGGGGATGAACGTGTCGATGGCGGAGAGGAGGGCTTCGCGGCCGTGGTCGGGGCGGTCGAGGAAGACGAAATGGGTCGCGTTGGGAAGCGTGAGGGTGTCGCGGCGGGGCGCATTGGTGAGGTCGTTATAAAACGTGGTGACGTCGATGGGCCGGGACCAGAAATCGTACTGGCTGCGGATAATGAGGGTGGGTCTTTTGATGGCGGCGGCATTCCAATACTGATAACCGTGAGCCGTTGGGCCAGGGAAGATCGAATGACGCAGTACCGCCGCTGCCACCGCTATGGGTCAGCGCGATGAGCAGGCGGATGGGGGGCATAGTGATTCGGTTACCCACCAAAAATATTAAATTTTTAGCGAGCGGGCGGGGTTGGCGCGAGGGCGGCGATGGCCTGACCCCCAACCGTGAGGAGCGAGATCAGGATGGCGAGACCGCCGGACAACAGGAAAACCCATGGATCGATGTTGATGCGGTACGCGTAGCCTTGTAGCCACGCGTTCATCACGAACCAGGCGATGGGCGAGGCGATCAGCAGGGACAGGACTACCAGTGTGAGGAATTCCTTCGTGAGCAGGGTGGTGATGCTGAATACGGACGCACCCAGGACCTTGCGGACGCCGATCTCTTTGATGCGGGCTTCGGCCATGTATGCGGCGAGTCCGAAGAGCCCGAGACAGGAGATAAAGATGGTAAGACCCGCAAAGAGGCCGGAGAGCGTGGCGATCTGCTGGGTATCGCGGAATTTCTGGTCATAGTCTTCGCGCACGAAGTGATATTCGAAGGGGAATTCGGGGTTGTAGCGGGCGAAGATCTCGCGCAGTTTGTCGAGGGTGGCGGTCATCGATCGGTTTCCAGAGAGGCGGATATTGGTGACATTGAAAGAGCTCCCTTTGATGCCTTCGATGACCATGGGCGCGACGGGATCATAGGGCGAGTTGGCGATGAAATTTTTGACGACGCCGATGACATGGAACAGGGTATCGTCGCCGATCATCTGGCCTATGGGATTTTTAAAGCCCATGGTTTTGACCGCGCTTTCGTTGAGGAGGATGGCCGTGGAATCCGTGGGATAACGGGCCAGGTCCATATCGCGACCAGCTACCAACTGCAGGCCGGCGGTCTTCACGAGGTCCTGATCTTCCGAAAGCCGATCGATAATGGTATTGTCATGGGGTCGTTTGCCGGGCCAATCGAGCGCCATGGTATTGTTGTACGCCTGTGTCAACGGGGTATTGGAGCGACAGACTTCGGTGGCGACGCCCGAGGCCAGCAGATCGTGCTTGATGCTGGCGAAATTCTTGTTGATATCGCCGGTGTTCCAGTGATAGAGGAGCGCGCCACGGTCGTAGCCGGCGGAACGGTTCTGGGCGTAGTTCATTTGTTTGATCACGATGAGGGTGCAGATGATCAGCAGAGCACGGAAACAGGTTTGAATGCACTCAGGAAAAAAGCCGGGTAACTGCCGGCGAGGAAGCCCGTGATGACGACGAAGGCCAGTGCAGCGCCCCAGAACCAGGGATTGCTATACGGGATGGCGAGGGGCACTTTGATGAGTGTGTCGAAGGCAGGCAGGGTGAAGTGTACGAGAACAAGGGCGAGGATCGCGGCCAGCAAGGCCATGAGGAGCGATTCGCCGAGGAACTGACCGATGAGCATGGAGCGTATGGCGCCGGAAACCTTTCGGATGCCTACTTCTTTGGCGCGGCGTTCGCTGCGCGCCGTGGAGAGATTCATGAAATTGATACAGGCGACTAACAGGATAAAGGCGGCGATGATCGCGAGCAGGGTGATGGTCGTGATGCGCCCGCCGGCGGGTTCTCCGTTCTCGAAATCGGAGTAAAGATGCCATTTGGACATTGGGTGGAGGAAGACTTCGGAGGTGTTGTGGCTATGGCGGATGGTGGTTTTTTTGATCTGCGTGTTGAGGGCGGTTTCGTCGGCATTTGGTCTCAACTGGACATACGTATTGATGATATTCGAGCTCCAATCATTCCCCTCGCTATTGTTGCGTAGTTCGAAGCTCCAGGGCAGGAGGAATTCGAAGTCGAGGGTGCTATTGGTGGGCAGGTCTTTGAGGACGCCGGTGATCTTATAACGATGGTGTTCGATGAGCACGCTTCGGTTCATCGGGTCTTTGTCGCCGAAGAGCTTTTTGGCCATCGACCGGGTGACGACCATGCCATCAGGGCCTTGCAACGCAGTGGCGGGATCGCCGGCGACCATGGGGAAGGTGAACATCGACAGGAACGAGGTGTCAACGATATTCACGTGGCTGGACATCTTTTTGTTACCGGCGTCGGTGACGGTCCACCGGTCGTCGACGCGGCACATATTGGCGATGGCGGGATATTCGTGGATCAGGTCCGGGCCGAGGGGATGGGGGGTGCCGTCCCAGCAGAAGAGCGAGCCGTTGACGATATCGCGGTTCCAGACCTTATAGAGAGTTGCCTTGTTGTGGTGGAAATCGTCGTAGGTGACCTCGTTATGGATCACGAGGAGGATAAGCGTCGCGCTGGCCATGCCGATGGCAAGGCCGGTGAGGTTGAGGGCGGAGAAGGCCTTGCTGCGCCAGAGATTGCGGAGGGCGGTGAGGAGATAGTTGCGGATCATAAGAAGGTGTTTGCGGCCTGCGTAGCGGGCCATGCTTTTATTCGGTGCGTAAACTTTTTATCGGGTTGGCGATTGCTGCTTTCACGGCTTCGAAGCTCACGGTGATCAGGGTGATGAGCAGGGCTCCGGCGCCGGAGGCGCCGAAGATCCACCAGGAAAGGGGAGCGCGGTAGTCGTAGTTAAGCAGCCACCGGCTCGTGAAATAATAGGCCAGCGGGGTAGCGATGAACAGTGAAATGAATACGAGGATCATGAACTCCCCGGACAGCATCTCCCAGACATTGAGCACGGTGGCGCCGAGGACCTTGCGGACACCGATCTCGCGGGTACGCTGTTCCGCCACGAAGGACACGAGGCCATAGAGCCCGAGACAGGAGATGAAAATGGCGAGCACGGCGAAGAAACCGGCCAGCTTGCCGATGCGTTCTTCGCTCAGGAATTTTTTGCCATACTGGTCATCGACGAAAGTATAGGTAAAGGGGCTGGAGGGGTTGTATTTTTTGAAGATCTGGGTGCATTTTTCGATGGCCTCTTCGGTGGGAAGATTGCTTAGCTTGAGCTGGAGGACGTTGAGGCCGGGCCCCAGCACATAAAACGCGGGGGCTACGGGTTTAAAGGGCGATTCACGGATCATGTTGCGGGCAATGCCGATGATATGGTAGGGTTTACCTTGCCAATAAAAGAGCTGGCTCAGTGGCTGTTTGAGCCCGATGATGGGAAGCATCGCTTCGTTGATAACCACCGAGCCGGAGTCGCCGCCGAAGCTTTTCGAGAAATCCCGTCCTTGTGCGATGGACCAGCCGACCGTTTTGCCATAGTCGGGTGTGACGACATTGGAAATTACCAGGCTGTGTTGATTCATGGGCGCGCCCGGCCAGGAGACATTGGTGGTGCCGCCGGGCTGTTCGGTGAGGGGCCCTGATGAGGCCGAGACGTTGGCTACGGCGGCGCTGTTGAGCAGGACTGTTTCGAGGGCATCGAGATGTTGCATTAGCCCGGGGGTATTGATGCGCACTTCGATGAGCCTGTTCTGGTCATAGCCTACCGAACGATCTTTGGCGTACTGGATCTGGCGCAGGACGACCAGGGTGCCGATGATGAGACTAACGGAGACGCTAAATTGCAGGACGACCAATACCTTACGAGGCAATGAAGCCAGTCGGCCGGCTTTGAAGACCCCTTTGAGTACTTTGACCGGCTGGAACGACGAGAGATAGAGGGCGGGGTAGCTGCCGGCGATGAGTCCGGTGAGGACGCTGAAGCTTACTCCTGTGAACCAAAAACGGGGGGCGTTCCAGGGGACGACCATTTTTTTGCCGGCGAGCTCATTGAAGAAGGGCAGCGCCAGCCAGGTGAGGGCGATGGCTCCGGCGAAGGCCGCTAAAGCTATTAATATAGATTCCGTGAGGAACTGGGCGATGAGCTGGATGCGCAGCGAGCCCAGGGTTTTGCGGATGCCCACTTCGTGGGCGCGGCGTTCGCTGCGGGCGGTGCTCAGGTTCATAAAATTGATGCATGCGAGCAATAGCACGAAGACGCCGATGATACCAAAGAGCCACACGAATTGAATAAGGCCGCCGGTGTTGACCCCGTCCTTGAATTCGCCGTAGAGATGCCAGCGGCTCATGGGAAAGACGAAGAATTCGGGGTGATAAGGGGGTGGGTTGTCTTTGAGCATCCGGGTCTCTTTGATCTTGGCGGAGATGGCGGTGAAGGAAGCGCCGGGTCTTAGCTGGGCGAAGATATTGTAGGAGTTGTTGTCCCAGGCCGGCACGTCGGCTGCGACGAAGGAGTTGACGTGGACATAGAGCTGCCAGGGTGCGAGCCAGTGGTAGGTTTCAAAATTGCTGTTTTCCGGGAGATCCTTGTAAATACCGGTGACCTTAACACTGGCCTTGTCGCCTATACGGAGTTGTTGCCCCATGGGGTCGCGGTCGCCGAAGAGGGCTTTCGCCAGGGACTGCGAGAGCAGGATGGAATTAGGGTCGTTGAGGCCTTTTCTCGTACCCCTGAGCATATTCAGCGAGAACATGTCGGTGAATACGGGTTCTACGTAGGCGCCTTTGTCCGTGAGCTTTTTGTCACCTATGGCGAGGACTTCGTCGCGGTTGCCGGAGGAGAGGCTGATGGCCTGGAAGTCGGGGTATTTGTTTTTTAGTTCGGTGGCCAGGGGGATCGGCATTACGTCGTAGGAGACTTTGGGGCCCTTGTCGAATTTTACAAATTGGTAAAGTTTGCCGAGGCGGTCGTAGTTGTCGAAATTTTTGTTGTAGGAGGTCTCGTCGTAGATCCAGAGACCGATGAGGATGGCAACGGCCATGCCTGCGGCGAGCCCGCCGATGTTGATGATAGAAGAGAATTTGTTTTTAAGGAGGTTACGGCGCGCGATGTTGATGTAGCTGCTTAGCATGGCTTTGACCGGTTTGGTTATTGTCGGTGCTAACACGATGCCAGAGTTGGGATGTGTTGGTGGTCAATGGGTTGAGATTGTTGCCTGGTGTCCGGGTGCACGGTTTTGAGACAGCGGGTGTGCGGGGATAGGCGGCGTGAGCGCATTGGGTTTCGGCAGCGTGGTGGACGGAATTGATCGGCTGGCGTGGCAAAAGCATCGAGCTGCACGCATTTGTGCTGGACCGTGGGCTTGACTATTCGTGCTGGGGGAGATCGCCCAGGATATCGGTGAGAAGATCGAGCGGTATACCGATGCTGAGTAGTTTTTGAGTACCTTTAGAGCAGCCTTTTTGGCCTTTGACCTGAGTATGCCGGAGCCGCAGCGATATATTGCCCATTTTGACCTGGATGCTTTTTTTGTGAGCGTGGAGTGTTTGAACGACCCCTCGCTCAAGGGGAAGCCTTTGCTGGTCGGCGGCCATAGCGAACGGGGTGTCGTGGCGGCCTGTAGCTATGAGGCGCGGAAATATGGCATCCACAGTGCCATGCCGATGAAGACGGCGTTACGGTTGTGCCCGCACGCGACGGTGGTGGGGAATGCACGGGGAGAATACAGCAAATACTCGCGCTGGGTAACGGAGATCATCGGCGCGAAGGCGCCGCTGTTCGAGAAGGCGTCGATCGACGAGTTCTATCTGGACCTGACGGGGATGGACCGGTTCTTCGACCCTTACCAATGGACCATCGATCTGCGGGAGGAGATTACCGCGGCGACCCAATTGCCGATCTCCTTTGCGCTGGCCTCCAATAAGATGATCTCGAAAATTGCGACGCAAGAGGCCAAACCTAACGGCTATATACAAGTGCCGCCCGGAATGGAGCAGGAATTCCTCGCGCCGTTGAAGGTGAACAAAATTCCCGGGGTTGGTGAACATACCTGGCAGATGATGCAGGAGATGGGCATCGAGACCATCAGGGACCTGAGTGAGCGGTCGCTGGCGGAACTGGAGGGGCGATTTGGGAAATACGGGGCGGAATTGTATAATAAATCCCGGGGGATACATACTTCCGAAGTGGTGCCTTATCACGAAGCGAAGTCGATCTCGACGGAGAATACCTTCGAAGAGAATAAAACGGATATGGATTTCCTGATGGCGGAGCTGGTGCGCATGACGGAACGGGTGGCCTATGAGCTGCGGCAGGACGACAAGACGGCGGGATGCATTGCGGTGAAGATCCGCTATCCCGATTTCGAGACGACCTCACGGCAAGAGACGATCGCTTATACCTTTTATGATGATGAGTTAATAGCCAAGGCGAAAGAGCTCTTTCACAAACTTTACCGAACGGGGCAGCCGATCCGGTTGCTCGGGGTGCGGCTGAGCGAACTGACTTCGGAGGCCATTCAGACTAATTTGTTTGTGGATACCCGTAAGAAGATGGAACTCTACAAGGCCATCGACGATGTGAAGAATAAATTCGGCAAGTACGCCGTGATCAAGGCGGGTGGGATGCGGGAAAATGAAGAATAGAAAATTGAGCATGTCTTTGTGTAATGTAAATTAGCGTAGGGATGGGGTATTTTTCGCTGGCGCCGGTGGCTTTTGAAAGCGATGGGTGGGCGCAGGAGGGCAGCGGGGCCCTGCCGGAAGATTTTCTGATGCGAAAAGAGGTTGAGAATTAGGGACTTGCAGGTAGCGTATAAAAAAATTAACATTTAAGTCTACTGGATTGGTGGGGAATTGATATCTTTATCCCCCCGATTAGCGGGCTGCGGCCAGTGACGGGGTATTGATAACGAAAATTAAAAACAAGTATATGAGTTTACGTCTCGGGGACAAAGCTCCCAACTTCAAAGCCAAGACATCTGTTGGCGAAATCGACTTTTACGAATATCTGGGTGATTCCTGGGGGATCCTGTTCTCACACCCTGCCGACTATACGCCTGTGTGTACGACCGAGCTTGGCCGGACGGCTCAGCTGAAGGATGAATTTGCCAAACGCAATGTGAAGGTGCTGGCGTTGAGCGTAGACCCCGTGGACAAACACCTGGGCTGGATCGGCGACATCAATGAAACGCAGAAGACAAAGGTCGACTTCCCGATCATCGCGGACGACGATCGTAAGGTGAGCACCCAGTACGAATTCATCCACCCCAATGCTTCTGCTACCGCTACCGTTCGTAGCCTGGTGGTTATCGGACCGGATAAGATCGTGAAACTTATCATCACTTATCCAGCTTCTACCGGCCGTAACTTCAACGAGGTGATACGTGTTGTCGACAGTCTGCAGCTGACTGCCAACCATAGCGTGTCTACGCCTGCTGACTGGAATCAGGGCGAAGATGTGATCGTTGCTACCACCATCAGCACGGAAGATGCGAAGAAGAAATTCCCGAAAGGGGTTAAGGAAGTGAAGCCTTACTTGCGTTATACACCGCAACCGAACAAATAGATGCGGCCGGCGATGAGCGGATCGCTCGTTCGGACGCGGATAACATAGTTAATTGGATGGCGGGGCTAGCCGGTATACCGGTTGGCCCCTTTTTTTGTCTAGTTCCCTGCGAGGGCCGGGGCGGCGCCGGGCGTTATCGTGATCGTGCCGATGTGGTAGTCTGCATGATTGAGCATGTGGTCGATCGAAAACGCCGTCTTCTTTCGGATCGCCATAAAGCAGAGCTCTCCTGTGACATCCCCTTCGGAATCTTCGAGCATGAGCCGGTATTTCGGCTTTTCCAGGGCTATGAATGTTTTTGTCATTGCGCCGGCGGGATCTATGGTCACGCAAGCGAGCTTGCTCTTTCTAAACTTCAAGCCGCTGACCTGTTTAGGTGATTTGCAGCTGGCTTCTTTGTTCCTTTTGCTGTCGATGAAGAACAGGTGGACATTATCCTTGTTGTCCACCGAGCAGGCGGTGCCGATGGCGATGGCCATGTCGGGCTCCTCCTGCTTCTTGGTGACGAGCTGGACCCATTGGGGGGTGTTGCCGGCGTCGGTTTTTACCAGGTAGATATTTCCGCGGTTGTAGTAGGTGATGCTATACGAGGCCATGGTACCCATTGCCAGGGAAGCGGGTGCAGCAGAGAAGCCGGGATTCGAGGGAGACATAGGGGCGTAGTGGCTCTGGTAGGCATAATTTCCCTTGTCTTCCAGTACCATGACATGTGAGCCATCCGAGAGCCTGAGCGTCCGGATCAGCTCTACGCCAGTGGGGATACCATTCTCCCTATAACGCAGCATATATTTCGGCGTCCCGGGCATGAGGGTGCTGAGCTCCGTTTGGTGGAAGGCGCCCTTGCGTTTTTGAAAATCGATATAGCCGGTGAAGACGGTGGTATAGCCTTTTTTCCGCTCATGAGCGAGGAGGCCGGTGAACGAAAGGCGGCTGCCATCGATGTTCCAGGACATATCGCCGAGATCACCTTTAGGGATGCCCGCCATGGGGAAGGACCGGGTAGCGCCTTTGGGGTCCACCATGACCACTTTGTAGGTGTGAGGCGTATAGTCGTCTTTGCTGGTCTTCACATTGACGCTGTAGATCATATAGAGCGTACCATCGTCGCTTTGGAGGATATCGAGGTGGTTGAAGTCACCGCGGTTCTCGGGGGTGATAAAGCTGAATCCGGCGAGCCTGCCGTATTGCTGGTCGAGGATAACGCCCTGCAGGATCGTGCCTGTTTCTTTTTTGGTATTCTGTTTGGAGACGAAATAATGAAAGTTCCTGCCGGGGGCGTTGCCGGTGAAAAATTTGGTATCGGTCTCCCTGGCTTCCAGGGTGAAGAGGGGGGCGGGGCTTCCGGTGAGGGTGCCGGTTTTGTCGTCGACGTCATACCGGTTGACGTTGCCGTCCTTGTCGTTGCAAAAGAGCGCAAGCCGGCCATTGTTGTATAAGTTGGATTGGTAGTGGATCTTTTTGAGATCGGCGATGGGTGTCGAATATTTCTGGTTAAGGGCGTGGTCGAACCGGGCGACGATCAGGGGGTCGTTGTCCTCCGTAAAGGGGTAGGTGATGCTGATGTAATCTCCATTAGAGCAGGCAAGGATCTCGTGTTGAGGACCTTTGACGTCGATAGTCGATTCCTTGACAGCGTATTGCTGTGCCTGGGTTTCGGTGAGGGTTATGAGCAGGAGGGTGCTTGCAAGGGTGGCATTAAGAAAAAGCTTCATAAGATTGGATATTGCTGCTCTGATAACGCTGAGGGGTGGGTTTGATTGTGTATATTCAGGATATAAAACTACACTGCATGAGAAAATGTCTGCTTCTGCCTACCCTTCTGTGGGCCTGTTGCGCTTTCGCGCAGAAAACCATTTTGTACTGCGGACGGCTGATCGATCCCAAAGCCGGGACGGTGTTGACGGAGATGTCCATTGTCGTCAGTGGGGGAAACATCGCTTCGGTGGAAAAGGGTTATGTAGCGGCGGCCGCGGGTGAGAAGGTCATCGATCTGAAGAACCGGACGGTGATGCCGGGGCTGATCGATTCGCATGTCCACCTGGAAAGCCAATTTGGCTCGCAGGCGCAGCTACAGCAGTTTACCATGGGTACCGCCGATATCGCCTTTCAGAGTACCGTATACGCGCGTACGACGCTGATGGCCGGCTTCACCACCGTGCGGGATGTAGGCGGCACGGGGGTCAATATCGCTTTGCGCAATGCGATCCGCAAGGGGCTTGTGGTGGGGCCGCATGTGTATACCGCGGGGAAGATATTGTCTTCTACGGGTGGTCATGGGGACCCTACCCATGGTTATCGGGACGGTTTGTATGCGGAGCCCAGCTTTACGGAGACGGTGTGCGATGGGAAGGATGCCTGTATCAAGGCGGTGCGGCAGATGTATAAGGAAGGTGCCGACCTCATCAAGATAACTGCTTCTGGTGGGGTGCTTTCGCTGGAGAAGGATGGATTGGGGGCGCAGTTCTCGGATGAGGAATTGCGGGCCATTGTGGAGACGGCGCATGATTATGGGATGGCCGTGGCTGCGCATGCGCATGGGGCCGAGGCGATCAAGCGGGCGATCCGGGCGGGGGTGACCTCTATTGAGCATGGGACGTTCATGGATGATGAGGCTATTGCGTTATTTAAAGAGCATGGGACATGGTATGTGCCCACGATCATTGCGGGTAAGAGCGTGGCGGACAGCGCCTTGAAGCCGGGATTTTTTCCGCCGGTGATCACTGAGAAGGCGCTGAAGGTTGGACCCATAATCCAGGGGACGTTCGCCCGAGCGTATAAGGCCGGGGTGAAGATCGCCTTTGGTACGGATGCGGGTGTGTATGCACATGGCAAGAACTGGCTGGAGTTCGTTTATATGACGGAGGCCGGGATGCCGCCGTTGGATGCGATCAAATGTGCGACGGTGAATGCGGCGTCGTTGATCGGGATCTCCGATAAGGCGGGGACGATCGAGCCGGGCAAGTGGGCGGATATTGTGGCGGTGGAGGGTGATCCTACGCGTGATATTCATGCGATGGGGCAGGTGCGATTTGTGATGAAGGAGGGGGTGGTGTATAAGAATGAGTAGGCCCTTATACACCGTCCCTTGGTTAGTGGATCGGGTTTTTCCGCCTCAATTCCGCGAGGCTATAGACTTCGGTTGATAGTAGCTTGGATCGGTCACCTTCGCAGCTTGCTAAGGGCAGGGAAAGCCCCATTAAAAAAATAGCTATGATTGAATGTGATCGGTTCATGGTGAACGAGTAGGTTATTCTTCTCTATATTCCAATATATCTGCGGGCTGACAGTCGAGGGTGAGGCCGACCTTTTCCGATAGCTCGATCAGGGATATTTTTCTTCGGGCCATCATGACATCGAGGTTGACGATAATCGGCATATGCTATACGGTTAATACTCAGGCAGTTGGCGAAAGCAATAGGTGGTGGTGGGATTGACAGTGGCGAAGCCGCGGGAAAGGTCGCGGGCTTCGCGGTCTTAGTTTTTCAAGGGGGCGTTTTTTTATAGAAAGTGACAGTGAAAGACGCTCTGCTGCGCGCGGCAATAGGTAGACAGCGAAAACGCTGAGATTGTTGCATGGATTGGCTGGGCGGCTTGATACATGGTTGGGCGGTTGCCGGCTATTCTGAACGCAGACTGCGGACGGGGTTCATTAGTGCGGCCCTTAGCGATTGGAAACTGACGGTTATGAGTGTTATTAATAAGAGGCCGGCGCCGGCGGAGGCGAAGATCCACCACGACATCGGTGCGTGGTACGGGTATTGGCTCAGCCATTGATACATGCCCCACCAAGCCAGCGGCATCGCGATGAGCATCGACAGCGACGTGAGCTTGACGAAGTCTTTTGAGAGCAAGGCCCAGATGCCCGCGACGCCTGCGCCCAGGACCTTGCGGACGCCGATCTCCTTGGTGCGCTGCTCCGCGACGAAGGCGGCGAGACCGAAGAGACCGAGACAGGAGATCAGGATCGCCAGCGCGGTGAAGACGGACGCCAGATTGCCGATACGCTGCTCGGCGGCGAATTTCTTTGCATACGCGTCGTCGACGAAACTATAGATAAAGGGGCTCGAGGGATCGTATTTTTTGAACAGCGGCTCCATCTTCGCCAGCGCCGTGCTGGTGGCCAGACCGGGTTTGATGCGGATGATCATATTGCTCACATACAGGCCACCTAGGAAGATGGCGGGCGCGATGCGTTGATAGGGTGAGTTGGTCAACATATTCGCGGCTACGCCAATCACCTTGTAATCCTTGCCGAAGAAGACAACGGTTTCGCCTATGGGATTTTTGATGCCGATGATCTTGGCGGCGGTGTCGTTTAAGATGATGGCGTTGGTGTCGGTGGCGAAATCGCGGGAGAAATCCCGGCCCTGGAGGATCTTCCAGCCGATGGTGCGGCCGTAGTCGGGGCTGACGTTGACATTGTAGAAATTGATATACTGCTGGTCCGGCCGTTTGCCACGCCAGTCGAGCGCATTGTTGTTGTTAAAGCCCGTGGGTGTCATGCTGGAAGCGGCGACGTTTTCGGCGAGGCCTTGTTCGATGAGCTCCGTGCGGAGGGCTTCGTAATGGCTATTGAGTTCGGGCGTGTTCATCGCTACGGTTATGAGGCCTTCGCGGGAGTAGCCAACCGGCCTGTCTTTGGTATACATGATCTGCCGGTAGACGATGATGGTGCCGATGATCAGCGTGAGGGAGACGGTGAATTGGAGCACGACTAATATTTGTCTTGGGAGCGACGCGCTGCGGCCGGCCTTGAACGTGCCTTTGAGTACTCTGACGGGCTTGAACCTGGACAGATAGAACGCGGGGTAGCTGCCTGCGAGGAGGCCGGTGAAGAGGGCGAAGGCGATGATGCTGCACCAGAAGATGGGGTTGGCCCATGGTATCTGCATGTCTTTTGCAGCAAGCGTGTTGAAGAAGGGCAGCGCGGCGGCGGTGATGGCGAGGGCCAGTACCAGCGAGAGCAGCGCAACGAGGACGGATTCGCTGAGGAACTGGGTGATGAGGTTGCCGGTGAGGGAGCCTACCGTCTTCCGGATACCGACTTCACGCGCGCGTTTCTCACTTCGGGCCGTGGAGAGATTCATGAAATTGATACACGCGAGTAGCAGGACGAAGCCGCCGATGAGCCCGAAGAGCCATACGAAGCGGATGGCGCCGGTGCCTGCGGGCCTGCCCTTGGCGAAATCGCCGTAGAGATGGTCTTTGTCGAGGGGATAGATCACCGCTTCTTCGTGTACACCGGTGATATAAGGAGTGGGGACCAGGTGGACCCGGGCCGTGGCCTGTCCGGCGGTTACGCCCGGCTGAAGCTCCACGTACAGGAAGCCGTTATGATCATTCCAGGTGGTATTCGTATTGTAGTAAGCATTCACCTGGCTGCTCCAGGGCTTGATGACCTCGAGGCCGAAGAAACTGCTATTTTGCGGGATATCGGCGAAGATGCCGCCGACGCGAAGGGGGACCGCGTTGTCGAGTTTAATGGTCTGGCCCATGGGGTCGGTGTTGCCGAAGAGCGCTGTGGCGAGATGCCGGGAGATCAGGGCAGTGGTGGGGTCGGCGATGGCGTCGCTGCGGCCGCGGAGTATGGGCAGGCCGAGGATGGCCGGGAAATCCTTTTGGGTCCAGAGGGTTGTGGCTTTGATGACCTTGTCGCCGTGACTGATGAGGTTGTCACCAGGAAGGGCGGTCATGGCGGTGCGGCTAAAGAGGTCTTTATATTGGTCATGAAAGGTCTGACCCAGGGGCTCGGAGACGACCGGACCGGTATAGTACTGGCCGTTCGCGCTTTGGGTGATCATGCCGAGCGCGACCTTATTGTGATTGGTGAAGAAGTGGTCATAGCTAAATTCGTCGGTAATCCACAGAGCGATGAGCAGGGCGATGGCCATGCCGGTGGCGAGACCGGTGATGTTTATTATGGTGTAGGCGCGGTTCTTGGTTAGATGGCGCCAGGCGACGGTGAAATAATTCTTTAGCATGGGGTTTGCTGTGCTAAGATGATGCCGGGAATATAAATTATTGATAATGTTTGGCTTGTGCGTCGGGTTTTGGCAGGTGGCGTTCGGATTCGATACAGCGGGTGTCCGCTGGTAAATTTTGTGATGATTTAAGGAAATAAGGGCGTAAATTTTGGTTGATGAAGACACAACGCATTAATCTTAAGCCGGTTCGTTGGACTGTTTTTCTTTTATTTCTTGGTTTTTTTGGGTGTGGCCGCGGCGGTGGGGCTAGTGGGCATAGGGGGGCTGTGCCGGCGGATGAGCCTGCGGCGGAGAGAACGTCGCCGGTGACTTATGCGGTGTATATGGATAATTCGGCGAGTATGGATGGGTATCTGGCCGGCGCGGGGACCGACTTCAAGAACGACGTGCATACCTTATTGAAAGACCTGCAGACACAGGGCATCGCCGATACCATCGATTTGGGCTATGTGAACGAGCGGATCTGTTCTTACCGCAGCGATGCGACGGCGGCGGAGGTCAACGCGTTTATCCGGACATTGAACCACGACAGCCTGAAGCTTGACGGCTGCGGCCGCAGCGATTCTTATATGGATGCGATGTTGCAGCAGGTGATCGGCGCTGACCCGGATGCGGTCCATGTGCTGATCTCCGATTATATCTTTTCGATCGGGCGGGGCAATTCTTCGGAGTTGTTGAAACAGCAGGGCGACAATGTGGAAACGGTGTTGTCGGGCGAGCTGCGCAAACGGGATTTTAGTACGATGATCCTTAAATTTAGTTCGGGTTTCGACGGGACGTATTATGTGGAGTCGCGTGGGGGCGGGAATGGGTCCGCGGTGACGGTGCATGGGGTTAGACGGCCTTACTACATTATGTTTTTTGGGCCCAGAGAGCGGCTGGGGAAGCTGGAGGATTTTTATAAGCGCACGAAGTTTCGCACGTTTAATGGGTTTGAACAGGTTTGCTATTTTGGAAGCGGGACTAAGGCGCCTGCGGCGAAGTTGATCCGGAAGGATCGGGTCGGGGATTTCGAGATTGCGCAGCCGGCGACGCAGCTGGTGATCGACAAAGCCAGGACGGATAGTGGGGATTTTCAGTTTGCTGTGGCGGTGAATCTGGATGCGCTGAAGCTCGATGACGCCTATCTCACCAACCCGGCCAACTATGAGCTGCCGGCTAACTATAAGATCGCGGGCATTTCGAGGAATACAGATCCAACGGATGAGGCTATGCGCGGTTATTCGCATTTGTTTTTGATCCGGACCACTGATCTGAAGCCCGTTCAGGACGTATATGTCCGGTTGAAGACGCGCATCCCGCAGTGGGTATATGCCGGCTCGACGATGGACGATGCGAATCCTGACGATACGGTGCAACAAAAGCAAACCTTTGGGTTCTCTTACCTGGTGGAGGGGATCTCGCGGGCGTATGGGGATAAATATAAGAGTACGGATGTGTTTGGGCTGAATATACAGGTGGCCGAGGGGACGAATGTAGCTTTCGCGGGGGGCGGTTCGGGTTCGGACGCTGGCTCGGGTGGCGGTTCGGGGCGGGGCGGGTTCCCGTGGGTGCTGGTGGTGATCGTGGGTGCGGTGATCGGGCTGGTAGTATGGATTAAAAATAAACGATAATATATGGGCTCCTTTAGCGATTTTTTGATCACGTTGTTCGAAAGCCTGGGGTTGTATTCCAGTCAGAATGGATTAGGCGAGCATCTCAGGGGTTTGGACCCGCATACCTGTAATGATTATACGGGGCAAAGTATTTATAACCTGGTGTTCATTTATCTTTTTGTTATCAACAGCCTGATCGTGATCAATTATTATTATGGGTTGTTCAACCGGGTGCCGTTCAATGTGTGGTGGAAGTGGTTGTTGAATATCCTGATCGGCGCGGGGATCGTTTTTGTGATCGCCTTTATGTATCCGAACAATGATCTGTCGACGGGTAGCTATTGTAAGCAGCTGCAAATGCACAGTAGTGACTGTGTGGGTTTTGGGCTGACGGCCTTTATTTTCTCGCTTGTGTGGAGTTGTATTTTGTCTTTATTGATCAAGTGGAAAAGCAGTGTTAATCGTAAAGTACCTTTTTAATTATGGCTAAATTATTTGTTTTTGCGATCGGCGGCACAGGGTCGAGGGTGATCAAAGCGCTCACCATGCTGCTGGCTTCGGGGGTGGAGCTGCGGAATATCGACCGGGTCGTACCGATCATCATCGATCCGGACACCTCGAATGGCGATCTCACCCGAACGGTAGACATCATGAAAACCTATAAAGAGATCCGCGAGAAGACTTTTTCAGAAGAGGCGGGTTTCTTTAAGACGCGGATCTGCTCCCTCGATGAATTGGGGGACGGTGGGTTTGTCTCGGACAACTTCAAGTTTGACATCGACGGGGTGAAGGAGCAATTGTTCAAGGAGTTCATTGGTTATAGCGAGCTGGAAAGGAATACCCGGGCGTTTATCTCGCTGCTGTTCTCGAAACCCAATCTTGATGCAGATATGGATATCGGGTTTATGGGGAATCCAAATATTGGTAGCGTGGTGCTCAACAAGTTCAAGTATTCGGACAGCTTTGTAAAGTTTGCGGGGAATTTTGAGCAGGACGACCGGGTGTTTATCATCTCGTCGATCTTTGGCGGTACGGGGGCGGCGGGGTTTCCGCTGATCCTGAAGAATATCCGCGATGCCAAACATCCTACGCCGCACCACAGTTTTTTGCGGGATGCCCGGATCGGGGCCGTTACGGTGCTGCCATATTTTGCGATCCGGCAGAACGACGAGACGACGATCGATAGTAATCGATTCGTGTCGAAGACCAAGGCGGCGTTGTCGTATTATGCCCGGAATGTGAGTGGCAACGGGGCGATCAATGCGCTCTACTATATCGGCGACCAGGTAACGAATGAGCAGGAAGGGGCGGACGGGAGCAACAAGCAGCGGAACCGGGCGCATTTTATCGAGCTTGCGGCGGCGCTGTCGATCGTCGATTTCGCCGACCTGCGTGACGAGGAGCTGCACGTCGTGAATGGGGTAGCGACCGATCCGAAATTCTATGAGTTTGGGATACAGCATGAGTCGGCTTCGATCCATTTTGGGGATCTGGGTAAGGAGACCTATGATATTATTGCGCGGCCGCTGACGCGGTATACCCTTTTCCAGAGCCTGATGGAGAATCATTATGAGGAGCTTTGCGGGAATAAGAATGAGGCCTGGCTGTATCATGGCACCAACAAGCTTTGCGCGGAGGCGTTGGATGCGCGGTTGCTTCAACGTCTTTCGAACTTCAATAAACATTTCCGGGAATGGCTCAAGGAGATGGCCGAATCGAATGTGGCATTTAAACCTTTGGATGCCACCCTCGAGGGCCGCGATATTTATAACGCGGTGACGGGCCGGCCGGCGAAGAAGGATTTCTTTAAACGGCTGGCGGATGGGGCGCATTTGCATCACTACCGGAGCGTGTTGTCGAAGATGGCGGAGAAATATGATCATTTGCAAAGCGGCAAGAAATTAAATGCGTTGTTTAGTCATGCGACGGCGGACATCGCGGAAAAGGAGATTAAATTATGAGCAAGATATTTCGGTTACATCAGAAGGGGGGCAGCGAGAACATCGAGGGATGGCAGGCTATTAGCGGTCATCTGACGAAGGACCACATTAATTCCATTGCCGATCCCAGCGGGTCGACGGCGCATACGCAGATCACTTCTATCCCGAGCCCGTTTGCGCGGATGGACCTGGTGCGGACGGCTTTTGAGTTTGTCAATAGCAGTAAGAACCTTGATGCCGCTACCATCTATCACCGGCTGGTATCGGATTGTTTGGATGTCGCGGAGATCTTTTTTAATATCGAGGCCTTGCAGGACAAGATCGAGGTGCTGCAATGGAGCACGGGGATACGGGTCGTCGCGGGGGAGCTGGATATCGATCCGGTGAGTGATCTCGGTAAGCTGTTGAATGGGTCGGGGGCTGCCAAGCACCGGCTGTTGGGGGAGACGCTGAAGATGTATCTCTTTCAGGACCGGAGCGCGTTCAATTTTGCGGATTTCAAGCATTGTTATCTCCTGAATTATAAGCAGGGGCCGGAGATCATCAATATCATCGGCGGGACGTCGCCGGCGACCTTGTTCTTTTCTTCGGCGAATGATCTGTCGTATGTCGATATCCGGTTTGGGAATGACAAGGTGTTCGACGATCATTTTGTGCCTTTGTATAAGCGGAATAAGGAGTTTGTCAAATATCTTTTTGCTTTCCGGCGGAGCTTTCCCGAATTTTCGGTGAAGTTCCCGGATCTGAATACCTATTTGGATGAGACATATGCGTTGCTCGACCGGGAGCTCAAGGAAGCCATTCGGGTGATGGATGGGGATGCCAATGCGTATCGCCTTTCTTATGATCTGCTGGCTGTGGTAGCGGAGGGGAATAATGCGGAGATCCTGGGAGTGCCGTTGCGGGTGAAGAATTATGGCGCCGATGCTGCGGCGGATGAGCATGATTTTGTGATCCAGCTCGATCCGGGGACGAAGGTGGAGGGGGTTGTGCCTTTGGTTTTGCCGAAGGAGGCGTTTAACGAGCCCCTGCGGTATGCGGGGGGCGTTTGGCAGAGCAGCTATAGCGAGAGCGTGCCGTATCTCGACGACCGGCAGCTGGCAGACCGGACCTTGCCGAACCAGGCGCATATCAAGTATCCCTATCTCACGGTGAGTGATCTGTTGCAGCCGTATTTGATCCGGCTGCCCTTTGCTATCGACGATCATAAATTCTTTGACGGGAATTACGAAGTGCGGCAGGGGGAGAAGGACCACTCTTATGTGTTGCCGTTGAAGAAAACCTATTTTGACTATTTCTCCGCCGCGGGGCTGCGTGGGCGGCTGCCGGATGGGAAGAAGCGGATCGAGATGATCCAGATGGCCGGCGGGGTGAAGGTGATCCTGCGGGTGCCCATCAGGGGTGGGCGGTATATACAGCTATCGCGGTTATATAATGTGAACCAGCTGCAGGATAGCATTCAGCCGGCGAATGAACGCGAGAATGTGGGGATCATCGCCGATAATCAATTTACGCTGGCTGTATATCCGTGGATACGGGTCGAGGGGGCCGATTTTAACCCGCATTATCGGGTGTTATTGGTGGACCGTGATGTGGCGGTGGCTACGAAGCAGAACAATTATACCGTTTCGTTCTACCGGGAGTCGCGGCCGTTCGAGCCGCTGCGGCCGCTGGCGGTGAAGCCGCGGAGCAGCAAGCATCAGAGTACGGGGGTGACGACCATTTATTATGTGCTGGAGCAGAATTTCGACCTGGTGGAGGTGGTAAATAATACCGCTAGTGGGATGTTGGTGCCGCTGTTTGAACCGTTGCCGATGCCGGCCCGAGCCTTCCGGTTTGCGATCGATTTTGGGACCTCGAATACGCATATCGAATATAAAGATTCGCGCGAGGATATCACGCGGCCGTTCGAGATCGGGGAGAAGGATGTGCAGGTGGGGACTTTGCATCAGCCGGGCGAGGCGACGGAGTCGCATTTGTTGAATCCGAAACTGGGTTTTGGGGCGATCGCCTTGCTGGGGATCATCCGGGAAGAGTTCATGCCGTTGCAGATCAACCGGTCGATACAGTATAAATTCCCGCAGCGGACGGTTATTAATGATAATGGTAGCTTTAACCCCGATGACAGCAATTTTGCGTTGGCGGATTTCAATATTCCCTTTTGGTATTTGAAGGAGGATCGGGGGTTGAATAGCGAGGTGACGCCGAATTTGAAGTGGTCGGATTTCCGGAATGACAAGCGTCTGGAGCGGCGGACGAAGGCGTTTTTGAAACAGTTGTTGCTCATGATCCGGAATAAGGTGTTGTTGGAGGGAGGTGATCTGGCTTCGACGGAGATCGTTTGGTTCTATCCTTCGTCCATGCCGGTGTTCAGGCGCCGTTTCTTTCAGAATTCGTGGGCCACTTATTATCAGCGGTATTTCCCGGGGGCAACGCATCTGTATAGGATGTCGGAGTCGTTTGCGCCTTTTTATCATTACTATCATAAGGAGAATGTTCGGCCACATGACCGGCCGGCGGTGAATATCGATATTGGCGGCGGGACGACGGACATTGTTATTTATCAGAGTGAAGACCCCGTGTTGCTGACGTCGTTTCGGTTTGCCGCGAATTCCATCTTTGGGGATGGGTATGGGAGTACTTCGGCGGCCAACGGGTTTGTGCAGCATTTTGAGAGCAAGATCAAGGAGTCGCTTTCGAATACGAAGGCGGGGACGCTGACGCATATTTATGATGTGATCAAACAGAAGAATTCTAAGAGCGTCGAGCTGATCGAGTTCTTTTTTTCGTTGGAGGAGAATAAGACGATCAAGGATAATAGGATCCCCCTTAGTTTTTCGCGGATGTTGGCGGAGGGGACGGAGTTCAAGCTGGTGTTCATCTTCTTTTATGCGGCGATCATCTATCATATTGCGCGGTTGATGAAGGCGCGGGGGTTGGAGATACCGGAGTTTATAACGTTTAGCGGGAATGGTTCGAAGGTGATCCGGCTGGCGGGTGGGGGTTCCGATCTGGGGACCCTGCTGGGGTATACCAAGGTGATCTTTGGGGAGGTTTTTTCTGTTACGGCTGTACCGTCGATGGAGTTTAGGTTGACGGCGAATCCGAAGGAGATCACGTGTAAGGGTGGGTTGGAGTGTGCCGATCCTTCGCGGTTCGATTCGCTGGAAGAGCAGATATTGGTGACGCTTCCGGGAACTGATGGGGTTACGACGGTGCCGCCTGCTTCCTTGAAGTATACCGACTTGCAGTCGGAGGAGGTGGTTTCCGCGGTGGTGGGCGAGGTTTCGGCGTTTATCGACTTGTTCTTTGCGTTGAATTCGCGGTATAACTATTATTCATATTTCGGGATCGATGGGAAGGGTTTTGCGGAGTATAAGGAGACCTTGAAGAGCCGGCTGAAGAGTGATCTGATCGATGGGATACGGCAGAAGATGGCGGAGGTCGAGGGGAATGCGGATGTGGATATTACGGAGACATTGTTTTTTTATCCTTTGGTTGGGGCGATCAACAGGTTGGCGTGCTCGATACAGAAAAATAATCAATAATGAAAAAGCTATTGTTCGCGGCGTTGGCCCTGGTGCCTTTTTTGGGGTGGGCGCAGGATGCCGCGAGATGGGCGAAGGCCCGGGATTATCTGAGCTGCCATTTGGCGCTGGAGGCGATCCGTTCTAAAGTTGGGGGGGATACGGCTATTCGCGGGCTATTTGCGCGGGTGGAGCCCGTGTTGGCGGGGGCTTCTATCGAGGCGCCGCCTTCGGCGACTTCGCTGGATGCGACCCTGAAGGATTTTGCGCGGGTGCGGCAGCTGGTGGTGGAGCCGGTTTCGCGGATCGACGTGCGGCGGTTTGCTGCTCTGCCGGACGGGGCGCGGCGCCTGGTGGATACGGCTTGTATGATTGTGGAGCGGGGGTATGCGATCCCTATGGCGATGAAGGTGGCGATGGGGTCGGCGGTGGTGAATTATTTGGCGGCGGCGCCGCAGGCGCCGGATACGATTTCGAAGGTGCCGGCCAGGAAGCCGGTGATTGCTTTGGGGGGGCAGCCTGATGGGCAGGCGGCTGCTGCTGCTTCGGCTTCGCGGGGGCGGTTTGATCTTTGGGTGTTGCTGCCGCTTTTGTTGTTGGGGGTGCTGTGCCTGGTGCTCTGGCGGAAATACCAGGAGATCAAGGAGGAGCTGCGGGCGCGGAAGGTGGAGATGCGGTCGTTCAATGATAATTACTTTAAAAAAGGGGGCGGTTCGGGTTCGGGGCCGGATCGCAAGGCCATCGAGCGGGCCATTGCCGATAGTAATGTGATCGCGGAGTTGAATCAGGCGATCGGCAGGTTGCAGCTGCGGATTGCGCAGTTGGAGGGGAAGCCGGTGGCGGCGGCTGTTTCGGCGGGGGCTGGCTCGGCGGGGGCTCCGAAGAATAAGTTGAAGGTGGCGGAGCCTGTGAAGGCTGTGGATGGCGCGGATGTATTTTATATGTCGGGACCGGTGAACAACTACTTCCCGAATTCTGCCAAGTCGTTTACGAAGGATAATACCGTATACCGCTTCAAGGTCAGTCCGAACAGGCAGGACGCCGAGTTTGAACTTCATACTTCCGGCGCGCCGATCAACGAGATCGTTCAGCTCGCGGAGAGCTATATCAAGTCGGCGTGTGATGAAGAAAATCTGCCGTCCTACCCCGTGAAGAATATCATTACCAAAAAGGCAGGTCAGGCGATCCTGGAAGGCGACAAATGGATCATTAAAAGTAAAGCATTGATCCGCTATGAATAGCTTTGAACTGATAGAGGCGGTAGGCGTTGGGATTATCATTGTCTTACAGGCGTATAACTTTTTTATGACCAACGCCCGCATCGGCGTCTATCGCAATATCTTCCCTGATGAAGGCACCTTTGAGATCTTCCGGGTGTCGCTGAAGCGCGAGGCGCTGGCACTGCATCCGCGCGAGCTGCTCGGCAGGTTGAACGAATGGGCATTGGAAGGCGACCAGGAGATCGACCTGATCCGGAAGAAGGGCGGTGGCAACGAGGTCACCGATAAGATCGTTTATTCGCTGAATACCTATTTGCTGCGAAACAAAGGGGTGGCTTCCGATTTTCATCTGATCAAGGACATCGTCGAGCGGAATTGCGATAGTGTGGAGGAGGATATCCATCAGACCGTGAGTGTTCCGCTGTATCTGGGTTTGCTGGGAACCTTTTTGGGGATCGTGGTCGGACTGGTGAAGATCTCGGGCATCGATTTCGCCGGGGAGAACAACGGCATGGATCTCGCCATCTCCGCGTTGCTCAAGGGGGTGATGATCGCGATGATCGCGAGCTTTTTCGGATTGTTGCTTACCGTGCTGAACAATGGCTTCTTTTTCAAAGGTGCGAAGGCGCGGCTCGAGCAGCGGCGCAATGATTTTTATACATTCGTACAAACGGACCTGTTGCCGTTGTTGAATCAAAACATCAACTCTACCTTGTATTCGCTGCAGACGAATTTGTTTCGCTTTAATGAAGAGTTCAAGGAGAATATCGGGTCATTACGCGCTGTCATGGGCAAGAACCATGACGCGCTTGTCGCCCAGGAGAAGATACTCAATACGCTGGAGAACATCGACATCACCGAATTCGGCAAGGCCAATGTGATCATCCTGCAACAGCTGAATATCTCCACGGAGAAGCTGGCGCAGTTCAATACTTATCTGGGCCAGCTCAACGAGCTGATGGGTACGACGTCGCGGGTGAGCTCGCAGCTCGATTCGGCGATCGCGCGGAGCGACAATTTCGAGGAGCTGGGGCAGAAGCTGGTGTCGATGTTTTCGGAGAATCAAAAGCTGGTGGAGTTCCTGCAGAATCATTACGATGCGCTGGATACTTCGCATCAGCTGATCACCACGGCCGTCAACCGGGTGGGAAATACGCTCGATGAGAGCCTGGATAAATTGAAGGTGTTTACGCAGGAGCGGATCAACGAGCTGCAGAAGATCACGTTGCGCGAGATGGATCTGCTCGTGAATCAGTATCCCGATAAGTGGAAACGGCTGGACAGCCTGATCTATCTCGAGACGATGAACAAGCACCTCGCCGAGTTGAAGACGGGGACGGCACAACAGCAGGAGCGGATGGACCGGGAGTTCCGGGAGCTGAATACGTCTTTCGACCGGGCGGTGATGGAGCTGGTGCAGATCCGGGCTTCTACTGATAATCGATGGGGAAACAGGGTTGCGGCGTTTTTTAGGAAATTCAGGAGGAAGAGGTCATGAAGCAAGCCAGGACGGATTCTTTTTGGCCTAGTTATACCGATCTCATGACGAGCTTGTTTTTCGTGATGCTGGTGCTGTTTATCCTGGTCTTTGCGCGGCAGCATCAGACGATCACGGACCTGCGGCGCAAGCTGGCGATCATCAATGCGGTGGAAGGGACGCTACAGCCGCTGAAAAGCGACACGGCGTTGTTTCGGTATGAGGCGCAATACAAGCGGTTCAAGCTGGCGTTCGAGGTCCGGTTTATGAACGACAGTTTCGAGATCAGGCCGCCGGGATTGGAGAACTACTCTAGTACGGTGAGCCAGCTCGATCAGGCCGGGCTGAGGCTCAAGGGGGTCATTGACTCGTTGAAGCGACGCAAGGAGGGGCCGGATTCGACGGTGCTGCGCGATGTTTCTTATATCCTGGTGATCGCGGGTTATGCCTCGCGGACGGGTACGGAGCGCCACAATTATGAGCTAAGCTTTCGCCGGGCGCTGAGCTTGCGGAACTATTGGCGCGATAAGGATGGGGTCGATTTCGAGGGGCGGAATTATAAGGGGCTTATCGATCTGCAGATCTCGGGGAATGGATGGGGCGGAGTGGGGAGGTTGCGGAATGAACAGGACAACCAACGGTTTTTAATTCAGATCTTTCCTAAAATTGGAGATATAAAATGAATTACTATATCCTTTTTGTGGCGCTCTGCTGCTGCCTGTTTTCGGCGTGTTCGGGGTGCAGCAAGTCCGGGCGGATCCATCATCGGCTGGTTGTTGCCGATAGTTTGCGACGCCCGGATTCTGTGGGGCCTGCGGTGGGGCCTACCGTGCCGGCGCAGGGTGACGAGGGGCGGACGACGGTGAAGATGGAGAAACGCAATGGGGTGTATCAGATACCGGTGACCATCAATGGGTCGGAGATGTATTTTATCTTCGACACCGGGGCGGGGATGATCTCGATCTCGACGGTGGAGGCGACGTTCTTGTATAAGCAGGGGAAGCTTAGTGATGATGATGTTGTGGGGAAGGCGGATTTTTTGGATGCCAATGGAAATATATCGCAGGATGTGATCATCCGATTGAAGGAGGTGACGATTGGGAACCGGACCATTCGCAATGTGGATGCTTCGGTGGTGGGGAATGCGAAAGCGCCGCTGCTTTTTGGGCAGAGTGCATTGGAGAAGTTCGGGAAGATATCGATTGATTATTCGAAGGGGGAGATTAGTTTTGAATAGGTTGCTGCATCTCCATCCTTCTGTTGAACGGAGCGTCGCAACGGCTGCTCAATCGTGATTCGCTGCTTGCTCCCCTTCCCTTTTTCTTTTTGTTGATCTTTGTATATACAAATGGTCGTGGAGGCCGTCGACGTTTTTGCGGGCCTTGATAATGAATGTGATAGAAAACGGCTCTCCGCTGGAATCCCAAGAATGTTGATTTGTATATACAAAGATCGGTAGAGGTGGGGGACATGTTATCGGCCGCCGGGGGGACACCACTCGTGGAGGAATTCGGCCATCATCGTGGTTTTGTGGAGGATGGTCCCTTCGCCTTCGGTGATGCCGTGGGTGCGGTTGGGGTAGGGCATGAATTTGAACTGCTTGTTGTACTTGATCAGCTCGTTGAGCAGCATTTCTTCACCTTGATAGTTAACATTGTGATCGCCGGTGCCGTGGAGGATGAGGAGATGACCTTGCAGGTTTTTCGCATAGGTGAGCGGGTTACATTTGATGTAGGCGTCGCGATTCTCGGGTAGGACGCCCATGAACCTTTCCTCATAGATAGTATTGTAGATAAGTTGGTTCGGGACGCCCGCCGCGGCTAGGCCGACCTTATAGATGTCGGGATAACGGAAGAGGAGATTTTGCGTCGTGGATCCGCCGCCGCTGCTACCGAAGACGGCGACCCTTTGCGGATCGGTGAAGGGCCATCTTAGCACTTCGCGGGCTGCCGCGGCCTGGTCGTTGACGTTGATCCAGCCCACACTCTTGTAGATCGCCTTGCGCCACGCCCGACCTTTGGGCACGGGGGTGCCGCGGCCTTCCACCGAAACGAAGATATATCCACTATCGACATTGAAGAACGATGCGCGGCCGCCGGTATTGGCGACGTCGAGGACGGAGGCGCCGGCGGGTTCGGAGTAGGTATAGAAGATCACCGGATATTTTTTGTTCTGATCGAAATTGGCCGGTTTGATGACCCAGCCATCCATCGTGACGCCGTCGGCCGTTTTTATTTGGAAGAAGCTGGTTTGTTTGCCGAGTGAGGTTGGCTTTAGGTTATTGGCGGTGATGGCCTGATCTAGCGGCTTGTCGTCGGGCATGCTGAGCCATTCGATTGCGGGCATGTAGAGGTGGCTTGAGAAAGTATGTTCCGCCCAGCGGCCATTGGGGCTGAATTGATAGATGTGGGTGCCTGGCAGGTCTTGCGGCGTGACTCTTTTGGTTTCGGCGGTCTTGGTGAGGGCCGCCTTATACAGATAGCGTTGGGTGGCGTTGTCGGGTGAGGCGCCGAAATAGAGGATGTCCTTCTTTTCGTCCCAGCCGTTGATGCTGGTGACGTCATACTCCCCCTTCGTGAGCAGGGTTTCATGGCCGTCGAGCGTGATGCGATAGAGATGCCGCCAGCCATCTTTTTCACTGGCCCAGAGAAAGGCCTTCCCGCCATCGAGCCAGTCCCAGCCTTCGCCGCCACTATGGGCCCAGAAGGCTTTGATGTCGATCCATGCGTCGTCGGATTCGTTATAGATCGCTTGTGCGTTGCCGGTGGTCGGATCGCACAGATAGAGGATGCTGTTGTTCTGGGCCCGGTTGAGCTGCTGCACGATGATTTTGCTGCCGTCGGGGGAATATTCCATTCTCGGGAGATAATGACTCGCGGGGTCTCCGGGGATATTGAGCCATTGCGTGGCTTTGGTGGCCAGGGTGATGACACCGATACGGGCTTCGGCGATGGGCGTCCCTACTTTGGGGAAGGGGATGGCGATGATCTTCGGGTAGATGCTGTCGGTATTGTTGATCATATAGAACGTGCCGACATGACTCAGGTCGCTTTGCCAGTAGGCGATGGATTTGCTGTCGGGGGACCACCGGAACCCGTCGATAGTGTAGAGCTCTTCGCTATAGGCGTAGTCGAACCAGCCGTTTAGTTTGTGGTCGTTGCCGTCTGTGGTGAGCTGGGTGCTCGTCTGGTTGTTTATGTTTTCTGTGTAAATGTTGTTGTCATAGACGTAGGCGATTTGTTTGCCGTCGGGGGAGAGCTTGGCATTGAGGAGGTAGCCGGCGGGCAGGGGGTAACCGAGGACGTTGGCGGCGGGGCGGTCTTGTGCCAGCTTGGTGAGCTGACCGGTGTGTTTATCGAAGAGCCAGCATTGGTAGAATGCGTCGTGGTAGATGCGGATGGGTTTGGCTTGTAGCAGGATCTCCTGGTGGTCGGCGGAGAGTTCGTAGGTGAAGGGGGCGCTGCCTCTTGGACCACGGGGTCTTTCGGAGTGTTCGTGGGTTGGGAGGTCTAGCGGGGCGAGTTGGCCGGCGGTGATGAGGGTGGTCTTTGTCATCGCGGGGAGGGTGATCTCGACGATGGCGTTGTCTTCAATGGTCGTGTAGCTGTTGCCGTCCGCGTTCCAGTGGATCTGGGCGGTTGCCGGTATGGTTGCCAGGATGGGCAGTGCGAGCAGTATTAGGATGAACTTTCTCATGATAGTCGGAATTGGAATTAAATGTATTGCCGATTGGCGAGGGGTGCTTCGCTGTTTTTTGCGGAGGTTGTGCGGAAATTAACCTTTAGGATGCCGGCGTGCTTCGGAAAACCACATTTTATCGAGTACTTTTACTCGATTTTTTTCAGGCTTTTGATAGCCTTTTCCGGCTTGGGCGCTGCGCTTATATGGAATTGAAATGCATCGTGATAGATGAGACCGCCATAATGTCGTTTTTGGGTGAATAGGTGGAGGTCCTTGTTTTTCGAAAAATGCGTACCTGTAGGAAATTTAGAAATATTTTCACAATTTCATTATCGCTATCATCCTTCCTTCCTCTTCAAGGCATAGTACTCTTAACCATTAATCTTATTGATCTATGAACATCAACTTCACAAGGAAGGCCATTTCTTCGTCTTAACATTCCGCTTTTTTACTTTCAAATGCTCCGGCATTTATTCCCGGACGCGAATTTTTCATCGTTTGTTCCATTTGCAGGATAGGGCAATTCTTTGTACCCGATGGTAACGTGGGCTTCCGTCCCGATGGAAGAGGATAGACTATTATTCATCGATAACCGATCTTATCATGTACAAACTGCCTAAAGCGGGCCGGCCAGGCCATGCATGCCTGTGGCTGCTCTTCACTTTCGTGTTCGGCCAGGTATCTGCTCAGAACTATTCCTCTCTTTGGTTGGGAAACGGAGCCACTCACGGCACACTACAAACGCCTTTGAGCCTGGGAAACAATCCCAACTCCTCCACTCAGCCCGAGTTTAACATTACCAGCGCCAACAATGGCTGGAGCCTGATGAATATACTGGGCAGCGCCTGGGGAGCGCAATTCAACATCTCGCGGGGTGATCCCAACGGAATGTACCGGCTGATTAGCATAGACGGGGCTACCGGTGGCGGGTCCAAAAAGATCATAGCGGGACTGAGGAGATTCTACTCGCAACGCAAATGGCGTTTCCTGCTGAAAAAATTTGAGGCCGCAGTCAAGTTCACGGCTAAGAATGCAAAAAAATAATGCCCATGGCCCCCATTAAATTAAGTGATCTAAGCATTTCTGATTTTAGGAAAGTAGATGCATGGAAAGTTATAGAATCTTCGTACGAAGAAGAAGAACTGCGTCTGGTGCCTGCGGATAAGAACGAGCGGGGAAATCTTTTGCGCAAGAATGGAGAAGTATGGTGTTTGACCAAGGCCACCTTTTCAAATGGGGCGGTGCACGATGCTGTGTGCATGTCCAGGGCAGACGCCGCGGAAGTGCCGCTTTCCCGGAGTGTTTGGAACGGCGAAAAATATGTTCCCTTGTTTGTTCCGCCAGCTCCTGGTTTTGTACTAAAAACCCATGGACCGAAGCCTTTTTCGAAAGAATTCAACGAGCGGCTCGAGAATGTCTTCCCAATTGATTTTGAGATCGTTCCGAGGTTCGAGACAGCTCCCGCAATAAGGCGAATAGTGATTGGCGTCAAGGGGGCAGTCTAATTCTCAATTCTTACGAAGAAAATAGTCTCTCATGAACAAGTACATTGGTTTCGTTTTATTCGTTTGCCTGTTCTCCTGCAAGATAGGTTCCAATCCCGACCGGCTCGCGGCCGAGGCGGATCCGACGAAGGTGTACCGGCTGCGGCTGGACCCGCCGGCGGGTTCGAAATATTATTATACCATCTCGAGTCGGAGCGACTATAATTTTACGGTGGAAGATAAGAAGATTGAGAATTTGAGCAAGGTGAATGCCGGTGTTTCCTACGGGTTTAGCGCTGCTACCTCTTTTATGGGATATGTTGTTACCACAAATTTCAAGGGAAAGCAAAAGGGGGAATACCAGGTGGATACCCGGACCGGCCTGCTGCTGAATGCCACTGTTAGTGTGAACGTGGATGGTACGCTGGTCGCGATGGGCCGGGAGGTTCCTTTGACGATCGAGAGTGAGGTGAAAATGGAGCGGCAGTAAGACGGCTAACCTTTCCATTTTCGCAGCTGCTGGAGCAGGGCGCGCATGTCTTTGGGCAGCGGGGCTTCGAGGGTGTGCGTAGTGCCCTGGGCGTCGGTGAACATCAGGAGATGCGAATGCAGGGCAAGACGGGCGAGCATTGGACGTTCCTGCTCTTCGTCGCGGGAAAGCTTGAAATTTCTTTTGAACGACGACAGAAACACGGGTTTGGGATCGCCATAGAGCTCGTCGCACACGATGGGATGCCCCAGCGATTGCATATGCACGCGGATCTGATGGGTGCGGCCCGTGTGGATCTGGAATTGCACCAGCGAGAAGAGTCCGAGCTCCTCTTCCACCTGGTAATCGGTGAGGGAGGCTTTGCCTTTTTTGGCCGTGATCATGACGCCGGGCTTGGTCGGGTGCTCGATGATGGGCAGGTCGATGCTGCCTTGTTTTTGCGGCAGCGTGCCCTGGACGAGGCCCTGATAGATTTTCTCTACGGCGCGGTCTTCGAAAACGCCGCTAAGGTGTTTATGGGTCGCTTCGTCTTTGGCGAAGATGATCACGCCGCTGGTCTCGCGGTCGAGCCTGTGGACGGTAAGGATGTTACCATATTTCTCTCTGAGCCAGGTTTTGAGGGACGGTTCTTTGCCTTCCCGGTCCGGTATGCTGAGCATGCCGGCGGGTTTGTTGATGGCGATGAAGGCTTCGTTTTCGAAGATGATCTCGGGATGATGTTGCATGGAGGTGGTTATTCTTCGTCGTCGCGGAGTTTGGGTTTGCGCGGGCGCGGGGTTGGTCTCGCGGGGCGGCCGGTTTGTGCTGCTTTGCGGCCGGTGGCGGGTCTGGCCGGGCCGAATGGTTTAGCGGGTCTGGCGGCGGATGATTTGGCCGGGCGGCTGGGGCCTTTCGCGGGGGTCTGTTTTGCGGGAACTTCCGGAATGGCGGGGGCGTTGGCGGCCCAATCTTTTGCCCGGGCGGAGGAGCCTTTGATCGACGAGTTGAGGTATTTCAATATGCGGATCTCCTTTTCCGTGAGAAGACGCCATTTTCCGCGCTGTACATTTTTCTTGGTGAGGCCGGCATACATCACGCGGTCCAATCCGCGGACGTCATAGCCGAGGTGCTCGAAGATACGGCGGACGATACGGTTCCGGCCGCTGTGGATCTCGAGACCCACCTGGGCTCTATCCTTGGGATCGGCATAGGCCATCACATCTACATGCGCGGGGCCATCTTCCAGCGTCACGCCGCCGACGATCTTGTCGAAGTCGGCCTTGGTGAGGGCCTTGTCGAGGGTGACGTGGTATACTTTCTTTATTTCATGGCTGGGATGCGCCAGTTTCTGCGCGAGGTCGCCATCGTTGGTGAGCAGCAGCACGCCGCTCGTATTACGGTCGAGACGGCCTACCGGGTACACGCGTTCCGTAGTTGCGGCGCGGATCAGGTCCAGCACTGTCCGGCGCCCCTGGGGGTCGTCCATGGTGGTGAGGTAGTCCTTGGGTTTATTCAATAAGACATATACGAAGTTGCGGGAGATGGTGACCTTTTTACCGTTGACCTTTACCATGTCGGTGGGCAACACTTTTGTGCCGGGTTCCGTAACGGATTTGCCGTTGACGGTGACTTTGCCCTGGCGGATCAGGTCGGCGGCGTCGCGGCGGGAGCAGATGCCACCGTGTGCGATGTATTTGTTTAATGGTAACTGCTCGCCTGCGGGGGTGGCGGTGTGGGCCTTGGTGGCGTCGACTTTTGCGCCGGGGGCGGTTTTCTTGTCGATAAGGATTTTGGGGGCTGGGGCGGGGTGGCTTTGGGCCTGGCGGCGTTCTTCGAAGCGGCGTTCGATGGCTTCGCGCCGTTCTTTTTTGGCGGCTTTCTTTTCCTGCCGGAAGGATTCTTTGATGGCAGCGTTGTTCTTTTTGTTGTAGAACTTGCTGAAGTTGTCCGTTTTTCGCTTCATAATCTTTCGGTTTTGCTGTTTTACAACAGTAGTTGATAACCTGAACCGGCAAAGGTACGATAAAAATTTGTAATTTGTAAGCGATGCGGGAAGAGGCCAATCAAATACGCGAACTGCAGCAGAAAATTGCCTTGTACGAGGACATGAAGGCCTATGAGCAACTCTACGGCCTCCTCTACGACGGGTTGCATCGTTTTTCCTGCGCCTTCGTGAAGTCACGGGAGGCCGCCGAAGAGATCGTCTCCGATGTCTTTATCAAACTCTGGCAGATCCGCGAGCGGCTCGCCGAGATCGACAATCTCAAGGTCTACCTTTATACCATCGCGCGGAACTTCTCCTATAACTATCTTACCCGGCATTATAAAAAGATCGTGCTGAGCCTGGACGATGCCGATCCGGAGATCTTTTTGACATTGGATGATCCCGAGGCCCTTTGTATCTCGGCGGATGTGATCCGGCAGATCAGGGCGGCGATGCAACAGTTGCCACCGCAATGCCGGATGATCTTTCAGCTCGTGAAGGAGGAGGGGATGCGGTATAAGGAGGTGGCGGAAGTGCTGCATCTTTCGGTTCTGACCGTGCGGAACCAGGTGGCGATCGCGACGCGGAAGATCGCGGCGTTGTTGCCGGAAGGGGTGGGGTTGGGCGTCGGGAATCTCAAACAACAATAACGCCGTATATGACGGACGGCCTGAAAATAAACCGGGTTGTAGACCATCTTTTCCGGCACGAATCGGGGAAGCTGGTTGCCGTGCTTACCCGGATATTCGGCCCGGGCAACCTGGATCTGGCCGAAGACGTGGTGCAGGACGCGCTGGTCGAGGCGCTCAATAAATGGACCTATCAAGGGATACCCGCGAATCCCCAGGGATGGCTGTACAAAGTGGCCAGGAACAAGGCGATCAATGTCCTGAATCGGGAAAAATACAAAAGAGCGTACGAGACCGAGGCGAGCCGCTGGCTGCAATCCGTGGGGACGGAGGGTCCGGCAAGCGATCTTTTGTTTTCAGAAACGGAAGTATTGGATGACCAGCTGCGAATGATGTTTATCTGTTGTCATCCTACCCTTAAAGTTGATTCGCAGATCGCCCTGATGTTAAAAACACTTTGCGGTTTCAGTATCCGCGAAATTGCCAAAGCCTTTTTGACGACGGAGGAAAATATCCACAAACGGCTGGTCAGGGCCAGACTAAAGATCAGGGAAAGTAAGCTGTCGTTCGAGCTGCCTGTGGGTCATGCCCTTGAAAATAGGTTGCCGACTGTCCTTGCGGCCATTTATCTGCTGTTCAATGAAGGCTATAATGCATCGGCGGGGGCGGATCTCATCCGGTATGAAGTCTGCGAAGAAGCGATAAGGCTTGTGGAACTATTGGTCAGTGATGCCGTCCTAAAGGAGCAGCCCGATGTCTTCGCCCTGCTGGCCTTGATGCAGCTGAACGCCTGCCGTTTCAATGCCCGGGTGGATCAGGAGGGTAACCTGGTGACGCTGGAACAGCAGGACCGGGGCCGCTGGGACCTCCCGCTGATGAAAACCGGGCTGGCCAACCTGCAGCGGGCCGTTGCCAACCAGGAGTTTTCCGCCTATCATATCCTGGCCCTGATCTCTTCCTGCCATTGCTGCGCACCCGATTACCACTCCACGAATTGGAAGAACATTCTTGGGCTTTACGACATGCTGACACGGTTAGATGATTCACCGCTGGTATTGCTCAACCGGGCTATTGCGGTGGGTAAGGTCCATGGGGCCGGCGAAGCGGCGGCCGAGCTCGAGCGGCTGAACGAGGTTCCTGCCTTAAAGGTTTACCATCTTTTCCATTCGGTAAAGGCGGATGTGTGTATGGAGCTGGAACAATATGCAACGGCCGGCGAGTTACTGCAAACGGCCATCGATCTGGCGCCGCTACCCGCGGAAAGGGCCTTTCTCGAAAGAAAACTGGCTGCCTGTAAAAAAAAGTTCTAGGCCGTGTCCCTATCGATCGGCCTGGATTGTCTATGGTGCATTAACCAGCATTTCCGACACAAAATACACCGATATGAAAGAATTTTTATTGATCCTCAAAACGGAGGGCAGTGTCTGGACCGACCTGTCACCCGAACAATTGCAGCAGCACCTGGTACACGGCGGGGCCTATATCAGCGAGCTGATACAACAAGGGAAGCTCAAGAGCGCCAACCCTACCGATAAAGGAAGCCGCGTAGTAAGCGGCTTGGGCGGCAACCTGAAGGACGGGCCCTTTAACGAAAGCAAGGAGGTCGTCGCCGGCTATTTTATTATCGCCGCGTCGAATATCGATGAGGCCGTGAACGTTGCGAAAGCAAACCCGATCTTCAACGATATTCCGACCAGGATCGAAGTCCACCCGCTGATGGACATTAAATCACCGCAATAATAGATTTATGAAAAAAGTAACCCGGCGATTTGCTAATTTGCTCCCGTCAACGACTTGATGAAGGCGATCTCTTTGGGGTCGAAGGGGGTGCCGTCGGGGCGGAAGATGTCGTGGAACCAGATCTTGGGTTCGGCGCCGTCGGGCATCGGGGTGTCCCAGGCATATTTGGTGTTCGTCTTGCCCGTGACGAGGCCCCAGTTGATTGCTGCGACGTGGTCTTTTTTCAGCATCGGCATGATATTGAAGAAGGTGCTCCCGCGGAGACGGGCCATATACTCCGTGCAGATCAGCGGGCGGCCGTATTGCCTGAGCGTGTCGATCGTATGCTGGTGCTTGTTGGGGGTATTGTAGTCATGATACGTGATGACGTCGCTATGCGAGAGCTGGAAGGCATTGAGGGTGGATAGGCGGTTGCTCCACACGCCGGCTGAGAGGGGCTGGTCGGGATTGACCTCGCGGCCCCACATGAACACTTTTTCGAGGAGGGGAAGGCTTTTGTTTTTGTAGTGGGAATTGCCGGGCTCGTTGTAGAGGTCCCATAGGAGGATGCGGGAGTCGTTTTTAAATGTCGTGAGCACATCCTTGACATATTGCTTGAGGGTGTCGACGAGCTTGGGTTCGTCATAGTAGAGCTTGCCGGGATCGCGGAGCCAGCCGCTGTTGTGGATGCCGGGCTTGGGTTTCGGCTGGGTACCGGCGTGATAGGTGGCATTCCAACAGTCGTCGAAGAAGACGAAGATGGTTGTTATGCCGTGCTTGTCGGCAATCGTCAGGTATTCTTTCATTCGGTCCTTGAAGCCCGCCGGATCTTCCTGCCAGGCCACGTGATGCAGGAACACGCGCATGCAATTGAGTCCGATGCCTTGCGCATAGCCGAGCTCTTTATCGATGGTTTTCGGGTCGAATGTGGGTTGCTGCCACATCTCGAGCTGGTTGATCGCGGTGCTGGGGATGAAGTCGCAGCCGCGGAGCCAGCCTTTGGCGGCGTACCAGGTGTTGGCTTTTTCTTTGGACCAGACGGGGCGGAAGCCGGCCGGGTGCCCAAGAGAGAGGGGCGCGGACGGGCCGGCGGGTGGCATAGCTGCGGTGAGGGCGGTGATCGCGATGGCTAGCAGGAGGGCGCGCATGGGCGAATGGTATTTTGAGGGTTAAAGATAGCTATTCCCCGCTGGGTTTGGGCAGGGGGGTATTGATTTTTACGGGCGTGCCGAAATTGGGCGAGCCGTCGGGATTCCAGGTGAAGGATTGCATGCGCGGGCTTCGATTGTTGCCGCAACCCTGCGCCTGGAGCGGGTTGGCGTGATAGATCAGCCAATTTTGCGTACCCGAGCGGCTGATGAAGAAGCCGTTGTGGCCCGGCGCATAGGCCCCGCTGTCGGGTGCGCTGCTGAAGACGGCATTGGGGGACTTGCTCCAGTCCGCCTGATTCAGCGGATCGCCGCCGGGTTTGAGTGTCAGTAGGCCAAGACAGTAGCTATCCGTCCAGCAGCCACTGGCCGAGTACGTGAGAAAGAGCTGGCCGTTCGGACCCGTGAGGGCTTCGGGCCCTTCGTTGACAGCGGGAGGGGCGCCGACCTTTTCCCAGCTCAGCGTCGGACTCGAGAGCAGCACGCGGGGGCCGCCGATGGTGGTAGGATCGGAGAGGGGAGCGATATAGATGTTCTGCGCCACGTTGACGGTGTCGGCCCAGCCCGACCAGATCAGATAGAGCTTGCCGTTATACTCGAACGCAGATGCGTCGATGGCCCAGCGATCGGCGGTGGTGTCGGCGACTTTTCCCTTGAACGTCCAGTTGAGGCTGGTAGGATCGGCATTGTCGTTCTCGAGTGCGTAGATGCGGTGATTGTTGTTATTGCCATCGTCGGCGGCGAAGTACATGTACCATTTGTTGTTGAAGTAATGCAGCTCGGGCGCCCAGATGTCTTTAGCGTACGGCCCGGTTGCCGGTGCATTCCAGATGGTGACGGGTATGGCATTGCCGAGATTGGACATCTTGCTCGTAGGCCAGATGGCGAGGCGGTTGCCGAGGGTGTTCATGTAATAGTACATCGTGTCCTGCCGGATCACCCAGGGGTCGGGGCCGCTGGTGAGCAGGGGGTTGGTGAATGTGGAATCGAAGGTGGTAGTGGGCGGCGACGGCTTAAGGCCGTCGCCGCTGCTGGAGCATGCGATGATGCAGATGATCGGGATGAACAGGAGGAATCTCATTTTAATAGCCTGGGTTTTGTTTCAGATTAGGATTGGCGTCGAGGTCGTATTGGGGGATGGGCATGAACTCGTCGCGACCGGCTTTGAAATGGACAAAGCTGGGATCGCGGCCGGCGAGGTTGGTGCTGAGGTCACCCCAGCGGGCCAGGTCTTCCCAGCGGTGGCCTTCGCCGGTGAGCTCGGTGATCCTTTCGTGTTTGAGCTGGTTGAGGAAGTCGCTTTGGCTAAGACCGGGTTTGACGGTACTCAGCGGCGCGAGGCCGGCGCGTTCGCGGACTATATCGACATAGGGATAGGCCGCGGCGGTCTGTCCCTGGGCGTTAAGGGCTTCGGCATAGAGGAGGAGCACATCGGCATACCGGATATAACGGTAGTTGTTACCCGAATGAAAGACCTCGCCCGTCATAGTAGAATCGTCGAGCTCTTTGCGGAAGCAGACCTCGGTGATGTTGCCATGCGCGACGCTGGGATCGGTAGCGAGGCCGAGGCTGTCCCAGACGATTCCATAGGCACGGGTGTAGGAAGGGCCGCGCACATCGGTAGAATCGTATAAGAACGTGGCGGCGAGCCGGGGATCGCGGTCACCGGTAGTCGTGGTCTCCTGCAGGAACTCCCAAACGGGCCAACGCCGCGCCTGGCCGTCCGTGAAGCCGATGGGCGCGGGGGCAAAGAAGGGCGGGATGCTGGTGCCGTAGTTGAGCTGGGACTCACCGGAAAGCTGGGTGTCGTCGTCGTGGCTGTCGGCGGGGTTGAGGGCATTCTGCCATTCCCAGACCGATTCACTGTTGTTCTCGGAGGTGATGATGAAATTAGACCGGTAGTTGGGCACCAATTTGTACAGGCTGGCGCCGGGGCCTGTAACCAGCCACGCGAAGGCCTGCTGTGCCTGCGCATATTGGTGTGTTTGCATGTAGGTCTTGCCGAGCATCGCATAGGCGGCGCCGGTGGTAGCGCGACCGAGATTGGCGGCATCATAGGAGTTGGGCAGTAGGGTGACAGCCATCGAAAAATCGGCGATAGCCCGGGCGTAGACGCTGTCCTGCGGCATCGTGGGTGGATAATCCGTGGGTGTCGGCGGGTGGAGCATGATGGCCACATTGCCGTACAAGGTCGCGAGGTCATAGTAGAAGAAGCCGCGGTTGAAATACGCTTCGCCGAGATATTGGTTTTTGAGGGTAGCGTCCATCGCGATGTTGGGCACATTGGCGAGTACCTGGTTGCAGCGGTTGATACCGATGTAGTCGTCCTGATAAACGCCGGTATTGAGATAATCCGTATAGTCCGTGATGTTGAAGACGTCGAAGGTGTTGATGATATCGGTATTGGGGCTGGTGCTATAGCCTTCGTCGGAGCGAAGGATCGTCATGAAGTAATGGTTGCGGGCGAGTGCGTCGCGGTGATAGGTGCTATAGATCGCATTGACCCCTTCGTTCGCGTCGGCGGCCGTTTTCCAGAAGGATTGCGTCGTGATCGCCATGTTGTCCTGTAGCTGGAAGTCCTTTTTGCAGGAAGCGAGGGCCAGCAGCGCGAATATATAATAGAGTATTTTTTTCATACGAATGTTTTTAAAAGTCAAATTGAATGCCGCCGGAGAGGACGCGGGAGGGGGGCCAGTTGCCGGTGTCGAAACCGCGTTGAAGGAGGCCGTTGCCTACCACATCCGGGTCCAGGCCTTTGTAGCCGGTAATTGTCAGCAGGTTTTGTCCGCTGATGAAGATGCGGGCATTGGAGATGCCTGCCCTGTTCCAGGTTTTCCCGGGTAGTGTATAGCCCAGCTCCACGTTGCGGATGCGGACATAGGTGGCATTCTCGAGCCAGCGGGATGTTTGTGCCATATTGTTGATCGACACGGTGGGGTCGCCGGGTTGATCGACGGCCAGCCGCGGGTCTTTGCCACCCGGGTTGCTTGTCGACCAGGGGTCGAGGTCTTTGCGGAAGTTCGTGAGCTGGTAGCTGTCGAGGACACGGCGAACGTCGTCGTATACCCGGTAGCCGAAGATGCCTACGAGCTGGATGTTGAGCGTGAAGCCGTGGTAGCTCGCGTTGAACTGGGCGCCGGCCTGGAGTGTGGGCCAGGGCGAGCCGACATACTGCCGGTCATTGTCGTTGATCTGGCCGTCGCCGTTGGCGTCGACATATTTGACATCGCCGGGTTTGGCGTTGGGCTGGATCATCTGGCCGGATTTGCTCACATAGCTGTCGATCTCCGCCTGGCTTTTGAAGATGCCGGCGGTCTTGATCATATACCAGGCGCCGATGGAATGGCCGACTTGTGCGCGGATGAAATCCGCGGGTTGGAGATAGTTTACTTTGTTGCCCTGGGCGTCGGTACCCTGGTTGCCTACCGAGATCACTTTGTTGTCGATCGTGGTGAGGTTGCCGGAGATGTCCCATTTGAACGGTTGTTCCTTGCTATGGTAGGTCACGCTTAACTCGACGCCTTTGTTTTCGATGGTGGCGGCGTTGACCACGGTATACTGGCCGGGCTGCTGGACCACGCCGAGATACATGGGTTGTGGCAGCTGGACCAGTACGCCGGTGGAACGGCTTCGGTAGACATCGGCGGAGATCGAGATGCGGTTGCGGAGGATATTGGCGTCGAAACCGATGTTGCCTTCGGTGCGGGTCTCCCAGTGAACATCGGGGTTGTTCAGCGCTGCCTGGTATTGGCCTATCTGCGGAGTTTGGTTTACGCCATAGACGGCGCGGGAGGCGTTGTTGAGCACGGCCAGGTAGGGGAAGGAGCCGAGGTTGTCCAGGCTGCTGCTGATGCCGAGCTGGCCATACGACCCGCGGATCTTGAGGTCGTCGATCCAGGGGATGTTGAACCAATGTTCTTTGCTGAGGCGCCAGGCTGCGGCGGCAGAGGGGAAATAGCCGGTGCGTTTATCGGGGCCGAAGCGGCTGTCTTCGTCTATACGCCCCGTGAGGGTCAGGAGATATTTGTCGTTGAAGCCGTAGTTGATACGGCCGAGATAGCCATGCTGTCGCCAGTTGACGCTGGTGCCGCCGCTGACGCTGGAAACTCCCTGGGCTGTGGAGAGGGTGGTATAGAGGGTGCCGCCTGCCGAGACGAGGCCTGTGGCGGAGGCGGTGGTGAAATCCGTTTTGTCGATGGTGCGCGCGAAACCGAAGACGGCGTTGAGGGTGTGTAGACCGAATGACTTGTTGACATTCAGGGTGTGTTCCATGAGGAGGTTGGTATAGGTCTGCCGGGTCTCGGTGACGCTGGTGGCGGGTGGCTGGTTTTCGTAGCGCCAGATGCCGGTGTCGCGGACCTCTTTGTTGTAATAGAAACTCACTTCGGCGCCGGCGTTGAACCGGTAACTAAGCCAGGGGGTAAACTTAAATTCTGCGTAGGCGTTGCCGATGATGCGGCTGTCGGTTGCATATATCTTATCGAGGTTGGCAACGGCTACGTAGTTATTTGCAAACGTGGGGACATCGTTGGTGCCAAAGCCCCAGCCGGCGGGGTCGGAGGGGATGCTGGTATATTGGGGGCCTTTCACGGCGATGATGGGCAGCATGGTTGGCGCCTCATAAAAGGCGTTGATGGTGCCGCCAGGGTAATAGTTCTGGGAGGTATTCAGCAGGACATTCTCGCCGAAGGTGAGGCGGCCCTTGTGGGTCTCGGTGTTGATGCGAAGGTTAGGCCGGTGGTATTGGTTGCCGATGAGCACCCCCTGGTTGTTGTAAAAATTGCCGGAGACAAAATACGTCGTGCCGCCGCCGCCCCCGGATAGGCTTACGTTGTAATCCTGGTCGTTCCCGGTGCGGGTAATGGCGTCCTGCCAACTGGTATTGATCGTGGGGCTGGTGATCTGGGCCTGCACGCCGGCGGGAAGTGTAACGCCGGAGCTGGCGTATTCCGTTTGATCCGTTTTAAGGTAGTCCGCGGCGTTCATGACGTTCCATTTTTTCGGCAGGGTCTGGATGCCGTATTTGGCTGACACGCTGATCCTGGGAGCGCCGGCCCTGCCGTGTTTGGTGGTGATGATGATGACCCCGTTACCGGCCCGTGATCCGTAGATCGCGGCGGCGGAGGCGTCTTTGAGGATCTGTACGCTGGCGACATCGTCGGGGTTGAGGATGGGGTTATCGTCGGCGAGCATGCCGTCGACGACGTAAAGCGGGTCGCTGGTGGTGAAGCTGCTGACGCCACGGATCTCGACGGTAGGTTGGATGCCGGGATTGCCCTGGTTGCGGACAGTGACGCCGGGGACGAGGCCCTGGAGGGTTTCGCCGACGGTGCCGCCGGTGATCTTGGCGGCGTCCGTCATGTCGACGACGCCGGTGGCGCCGGTGAGGTCTTTTCGTCTTACGGTTTGGTAGCCGATGACGATGGCTTCGTTGAGGTTGGAGGTTTCGGGGGTAAGGGTGATCGTCAGGGCCGACTGGCCTTTGAGCTGGATCAGCTGTTGCTGATAGCCCACGTAGGTGAAGACGAGGGTGGCGTCGCTCGTTGTCACGTTGATCGTGAACGTCCCGTCGTCGCGGGTGCTCGTAGCGTTATTGGTGCCCTGCTCCTGGATGGTGACACCGGGGAGGGGTTCGCCTTTGGGGTTGGTAACCTTGCCGGTGATGGGAGGGGCGGCTTTTTCTGTGGCCGGTGCTTCTTCCGCAGTGTGGTTCCGGGCTTGCGCGTGCGTGATGGCGATGAGGTTGTCGCTGAGCTTGTGATAGGTGAGGGGCGTGCCGGCGAGGATCCTGGTTAGCACTTCGTCGAGTGAGGCGTTTTTGACGCTGATACTTATGAGCTGTTCACGGGGGAGGGCGTCGTCTTTGTAGACGAAGCGGAAGAAGCCCTGGCTTTCTATCGCCTTGAAGACTTTTTTCAGCTGGACATTTTCGAGCCGGAGGCTGATATTTTTGTCCTGGCCGTAGCTTTTAGCGAAGGTCTGGGTGGAGAACGCGATGACGAGTAAGATGGCAAGTTTGGTCATCATCAGGTATTTGATGAGTGTGCCGCGTGCGCAAAAAAGCGCCCGGCATCTAAATTTTTGCATAATTTAGAGTTGACTATTGAAAAATAGGGTTGACTTAGCGGAGGGTGCTGCAACATCCTTCGCTTTTTTTATCCGGGGAGTGGTTAGGTGATTGGTTTCATATGCAGGTGTTTTGGGTTGACAATCGTTTTTATGGAGTTATTGTTACTTCCTTTTTATGGATCGTATAGTGGAAGTCGCCGATGAGCTTCAGGGCATCCATGACCTGGGCGAGGGTTTCGTCTTCGAAGACGCCGCTGAAGCGGGCGGTCTTGAGTTTTTCGTCGGTGATGGTGATGTGGACACCGTACCAGCGTTCGACCTGTTTAGCCACTTCTTCGAGTGAGCGGTTGTCGAAGGCGAGCTGGTTCTTTGTCCAAAGGGATTCTATATAGCTGCTGTCTTTTTGTTGGAAGTGGACTTTGCCGAGGGTCATGAGGGGTTCGTCGTCAGGTTCGCCGGCTTTGGTTTTGATATCGGAGACGGCGACTTCGTTGTTATGGACGGTGAGTTTTTCGCTGGGGCGGAGGATGATCTTTTTGTCGGGGAGGTTCTTTACGGTGACCTCTACCGATCCCTGGAACAGACTGGCTTCGGTGTTCTTTTCGTTGCCGTAGCATTGGACGTTGAACATGGTTCCGAGGACGCGGATATCGATGGTTTGGGTGTGGAGGATGAAGGGGCGGTTTTGGTCTTTGGCCACGTCGAACCAGGCTTCGCCGGTGAGCTGGACTTCGCGGGTAGGGTTTTGGTCGTCTATTCTATAGGTGAGTTTGCTGTCTGCGTTGAGCCAGACGAGGGTGCCGTCCGGCAGCTGGAGTTTGGAGCGGGAGCCGGAGCGGGTGGTGACGGTGTTGTAGCCGCCTGGGGGGGTGGCGTTTTGCTTGTGGATCGCGATGAGTACGATGGCGCCTATGAGGGCGGCGGCTGTCGGGATCAGCCAGCGGGTGAGGCGGCGGAGCTTGGGTCTGGCCGGGGCCTGCTCGTATTGCAGTACGGGGTTGGAGAGGTGGGTGCTGAGGCGTTGGAGGTGGCGGTTGAAATGGGTCTCCTTGTTCAAATCGGCGGGTTTTTGGCGCCAGATGTTGGTCAGCTGCTCCATGCGGAGGCCCCATTCCGGATGATCGCGCAGGAGGCCGGCGAGATCTTCGGTTTCTTCGGGCGTGGCTTCGCCGGAGAGTTTGAGGCTGGCCAGGAGCCAGAATCTTTCGTCTTGTGGGGCCTTGGGTTGCATGGTATTACCTATTAGACCCCTCGACCTTGCCGGATGTACCAAAGGGGTTGGAAAAAAAGGCCTGGGATTTTTCGTACCTTTGCGGCGTGAAAACGGAGAAAAAGAACATACGGCATCTGAACCTGAGTGAGTTAGAGCAATATTTCGAAACGATGGGTGAGAAAAGGTTTCGGGTCAAGCAAGTCTGGGAATGGCTGTGGGCCAAGCATGCCCATAGCTTTGAGGAGATGACCAATCTCAGCAAGGAGTTGCGCGCGAAGCTGGCCGACAACTTCTCGCTTCCCGCCCTCACGGTCGACGCCACCCAGTATTCGGCGGACGGGACCGTCAAAAGCCGTTTTCGCACCGCCGACAGTCATCTCGTGGAAGGCGTCCTGATACCTACCGATGAACGCAAGACCGCCTGCGTCTCCTCCCAGATCGGCTGCTCGCTGAGCTGTAAGTTCTGTGCCACCGGCTATATGGAGCGCAAACGCAACCTCGATTTCGATGAGATCTACGACGAGGTTGTGCTGATCAATCAGCAGTCGGAACGCGTGTATGAGAAAAAGCTCACCAACATCGTCTTCATGGGCATGGGTGAACCCCTGCTGAATTATAAGAACGTCCTCAAGGCCATCGAACGCATTACCGCTCCCGACGGGCTGGCTATGAGCCCCCGCCGCATCACGGTTTCTACTGCCGGTGTAGCCAAGATGATCCACCAGCTGGGTGACGACAAGGTCAAATTCAAGCTGGCCCTTTCGCTGCACGCCGCCAATGACAAGAAGCGCAATGAGATCATGCCCATCAACGAGTCGAACAACCTCA
>DASYZH010000175.1:0-13039 GCA_035946435.1 Puia sp.
CATGCTCAACGAAGACCAGGCCAAACGGCTTGCCGATGCCGGTCTCTATGCCTATAACCACAACCTCGATACCTCCTCGGAATATTATGGCGAGATCATCTCGACCCGGACGTATGACGACCGGCTGAAGACCCTCGACAACGTGCGCAGGGCCGGCGTGACCGTTTGCTGCGGCGGCATCATCGGCCTCGGCGAAACACACGAAGACCGTATCAAAATGCTCCACACGCTTTCCACGCTTCCGCAACATCCGGAGAGCGTACCCATCAATGCCCTGGTCCGCGTCAAAGGCACGCCCCTGGCCGACAACCCAAAGGTCGACATCTGGGATATGATCCGGATGATCGCCACGGCCCGCATTCTCATGCCCGCCACCATGGTGCGGCTCAGCGCGGGACGCGCCGGGTTTAGCCAGGCCGAACAGGCCCTATGCTTCCTGGCCGGCGCCAATTCGATCTTTACGGGGGAAAAATTGCTTACAACACCCAATCCTTCGTTTGAAGAGGATAATCTCATGTTCGAGCTGCTGGGGCTTAAGCCCAGGGTGGCGTTTAAAGACGAGTCAGAGCTGGCAGCAGCGATACATTAGTTGCTGGGCTTCACGAATTCGGGCAACGATTCGGCCACTACCGGGCGGAGATGCCCTACTTCCTCGCAGAGATAGGTCTTGCCGGCCAATACCTCGTCGATGGCCGTCACCATTTCCGTGCTTGGGGAATTCTTAGTCACATAGCCGTTGGCCCCGTTGCGCAACATCTCGTTGACATAGGAACGTTCCGCCTGCACCGATACGCCGATGATCTTGATGCCCGGTGCAAAGCCGCGGATGGTGCGTGTCGCTTCGATGCCATTCACGGGGTTCATATGGATATCCATCAGCATTACATCGGGCTGCAGCTGTCTGGCCGCCTCGATGGCCTCCTGGCCGTTGGCGCATTGCGCTATGACATTGAGTCCGGGCACCTGGTTGAGCACCCAGCTCCAGGCTTCCCGGACATGAAAATGATCGTCTACGATAATAAGTTTGATCATGGAAGGTTTTTTCTACCCTTTCAAAATTAATGTTTCAATAATAATAAAAAAGTAAATTGCTCAAATCCACCACCGATTACCCAGTTTCCCTGACCAGACGGCTAAGACTCCTTAGTGTTAAATAGACATTTTCCCTTACGGGATAATATGTCGCGGGCAGAGCGGGCCGGCCCAAACATAAAAGGGCCCCACGAGATCCGTGGGGCCCCAACCCTTAAAACAACCAACATGAAAATCTGTAATCTCAACAGTTCCCACGCCGGGTTTGTTCATAATGTTTTCTTAAGATGCGGCGACCGCCGCGCGGCCGGCTAAACCAGGCTTAGCTCGATCACCTGCTGCATCGTCTTGACATAATTAAATTTCAACCCCTTGATGAACGAAGAATCGATCTCCAACACGTCCTTTTCGTTCTGCCAGCAAAGCACGATCTCCTTCAAGCCCGCGCGCCGCGCCGCCAGGATCTTCTCCTTGATGCCGCCCACCGGCAATACCTGCCCACGCAGCGTGATCTCCCCCGTCATTGCCACGTAAGGCTTGACGCGTTTACCCGTGAATGCCGAAGCAATAGAGGTCATCATCGTGACCCCGGCGCTGGGGCCATCCTTGGGGACGGCGCCTTCCGGCACATGCACATGAACGGTCTTTTTGGCAAAGGTATCCGGATCGATATCATATTTACGGGCATTGGATTGAAGGTAGGTGAGCGCCGTAGCGGCGCTTTCCTTCATTACATTCCCAAGGTTGCCGGTGAGCTTCAGATCGCCCTTGCCGTCGCTGAGCGAGGTCTCTACGAACAGGATATCTCCACCGACATAGGTCCACGCGAGCCCCACCGCTACACCCGGCATATTGGCTACTTTATAGAGGTCATTGCTGTACCGCGATTTGCCCAGCACCTTTTCGATATCGGCTGCGGTCAGTTGCGCCTTCAATTTGCCCTTCATGGCATATTCCTTCGCCTGGTACCGCATGATCGAAGCCAACTGCCGGTCGAGCTCGCGGACCCCGCTTTCACGCGTATAGTCCTGAATGATCTTTTCCAGCACCTTGTCCCCTATCTTAAAATTCATCGGCTTCAACCCGTGGAGGTCTTTTTGCTTCGGGACGAGATGACGTCTGGCGATCTCCACTTTCTCTTCCACCGCATAGCCGCTGAGATCGATGATCTCCAACCGGTCCCGAAGGGCAGGCTGTATGGCATTGATGTCATTGGCCGTCGCTACAAATAGCACCTTGCTCAGATCATATTCGAGCTCGAGATAGTTGTCATAGAAAGTATGATTCTGCTCAGGATCGAGGACTTCCAATAAAGCGCTGCTGGGATCTCCCCTGAAATCGCTCCCCGTCTTGTCGATCTCGTCGAGGATCATCACCGGGTTCGAAGATTTGATCTTCCGCAGCGACTGCAGGATCCGGCCGGGCATGGCGCCGATATACGTTTTCCGATGTCCTCTGATCTCACTCTCGTCATGAAGTCCGCCCAGCGAGATACGCACGTACTTGCGCCCAATGGCATTGGCAATGCTGCGTCCCAGCGAGGTCTTGCCGATACCGGGGGGCCCGACAAAACAAAGGATAGGGCTCTTCATGTCACCTTTGAGCTTGAGCACGGCGAGATATTCCAGGATGCGTTCCTTGACCTTATCCATCCCATAGTGATCGTGGTCGAGGATCTTTTTGGCACGCTTGAGATCATACGAATCTTCGGTGTGCTCATCCCAGGGAAGCTCCAGCATCAGATCCAGGTGGTTGTAGACCACGGAATAATCAGGCGTGCTGGGATGCATCCGCTCGAGCCGCTCGATGCCTTTGCGGAACAGATCGCGCGCTGCAGCCGGCCATTTCTTGCTCTCGGCCTTCTTCTGCATCTCTTTCACCTCGCGTTCATTGCTGTCGCCACCCAGCTCATCCTTGATACTCTTGAGCTGCTGCTGCAGAAAATATTCCCGCTGCTGTTTGTCGAGCTCCGTCTTGGTCCTGTTAGTGAGCTTGTTCTTCAGCTCCGCGAACTGCAGCTCGCGCTGGAGCAGCTGCATCAGCAGGTCCGCGCGCGATTTGATATGATGGATCTCCAGCAGCTGCTGTTTCTCGTGCAGCTCCGTATTGAGATTGCTGGAAATAAAATGGATGAGGAAGCTGGGGTTCTCGATGTTCTTGAGAATAATGGAAGCCTCGGAAGGAATGTTCGGCGAAAGCTGGATGATCTGCGCGGCCAGGTCCTTGATATTGGAGACATAGGCCTCGAAATCCTGCTCCTTGGGCGCCTCTTCCTCCTGTAACAACACCACCTGCGCCTTGAAATACGGATCCTCCGCCGTAACGGCACCAACCTTGAACCGTCTTTTCCCCTGCAGGATCACCGTCGTTCCGCCGTCGGGCATCTTGATCAGCTTGATGATCCGCGCCACTGTCCCCACATCTTCCAGATCGGTCACCGTGGGATCCTCGATGGAGCTGTCCTTCTGCGCCAGTACGCCAATGAGCTTATCCGATTTATAAGCATCGTTCACCGCTTTGATGCTCTTGTCGCGGCCAACCGTGATCGGCAATACCACCCCCGGAAACAGCACCGTATTGCGAAGCGGCAACACCGGCAGCTCTTTGGGAATTTCAATATCGTTCAAACCTTCGTTATCGGTCTCATTCAAGGGTATGATGGGCATGAAGTCCAGATCATCTTCCGCACGTGTAAATAAAATTTCTTTCATAATCTATGACAAAATAGCACCTGTAATGGAAATATCCTACTGTTTTATGGATGAAATCTATAAGGCCAAAAGCGGTGCCAGATGCTTTAATAACAAACAAACCTCCCGTTTTGTCAGGAGGTTTGTCGAAAAAATGCCCTATCTCGTGCCGTATCTCGATCAGAATATACGAAATCCTGCATACAACTGCCACCCTTCGTTCTTCCAGCTGTTCTGATTGGGCAGATCATTGATGTTGTTCAATCCAACGACATACCGGGCACCGACCTTGAGGGCTGCAAGATTCAGCTGGGCGCCGCCCACCAGCGAAAAATCACCCGTCTTGAACGCCTGTCCCGCGTTGTCCGTCAGATGCTCGTCGCGGTTAAGCAGGATACCGAACTGCGGCCCCACCAAAATGCTTAACAAGGGAATGGGGCGAAAACTCAACAGCACCGGAATGCTGAGATAGTTCAGTGAGCCCTGATAGTTGCTGACCCCGCCGGAATAGATGTCGGAGAATTCCGAACCCGTTCGATAGTTCGTCTGATTGAACAATAGCTCCGGCTGTATACCCCAGCTGGAGGTAAAATTGATCTCCGAAAAGGCGCCGACATTGTAGCCGAATTTGAACTGCTGGTCAAAGGACTCGCCGTTCACCTTGAAGAGATTGGCCCCTGCTTTTATCCCGAAGTGAAAACCCTGCGCCTGCGTGTGCAGGACGGTAAGTGCCAGCACTGCGGACAATACGAATGCATTCCTTTTCATGTAGGTTTAATTTAAAGTAAGAGAATGGATTGCTCGTATTATTCCAACAAATATGCCACAAGGTTTAAATGAGTACGCCAGGGTTTATTGAGTATACTAAAGGTCTATTTGAGTTTCATGTCCTTGAACTGGTAACCGATGTAGAGCTGGAAGCCATACTGACGCCAGGTATCGGTAGTCCTGAAGCTAATGTTATTTAGATTGTTGTAATAGCGGGCACCGAAAACGAATTTGTTCAGATTGAGCTGGCCGCCAAAGACGATCGAGACATCGCTATGCAGGAAGGGGTTTTGGCCATTTGAATTCGTACCCAGATTCTGCTGCAGGAGACCCTGGGTGGAAGAAAACAAATAGCCATATTGCGGGCCAAGCAGGATCGACAGCTCCGGAATGGGCCTGAACCCTAAAAGAATAGGCACCGAGACATAATTCAGGTTCACCTGTTGCCCGCTGTAGCCGTGATATATGGTGGAGAAATCATCGGAGGTCTTGCCAATGGTTTGATTATAGTCCAATTCCGGTTGAAGATACCATTTGGATGAGAAGTTCAGCTTACCATAGATCCCAGCTCCAAAACCCGGATAGTGCTTTCCATCAAATGACCGTCCCCCGATCTCATAATAATCCATGCCGGCTCTGACGCCGAGTTGCAGGGAGGATTGAGCCTGGGTGGTTAGTACAGAAGCAGCCAGCAACAGCATGGTGAGGGCAAAAAGTCCAATACCTTTCCTAAGATGCAATTTGTTCTTGCGCGATTTCATTGTAGACGCTGTTTTGTTAATATTAGTGGGATGAAAATACACTTGAATAGTTTATCGGTTTGTTAAAATCACTAAAATGTTCGTTAATACGGTTTAATCTTAGGTTAATTCGATCACGGTGATCTCGGGCAGGATGCCAAATCTGCCGGGATAGCCGATAAACCCATAACCACGGTTGACATACAATTTCTGCTTTCCGGCCTCATAAAGCCCGGCCCATTGCTTGTAAATGAACTGCACCGGGCTCCATTTGATCCCCGGCAGCTCGACGCCAAATTGCATCCCATGCGTATGCCCCGATAACATCAGGTCGATATCGGGATATTTGGGCCGCACCTCCGCGTCCCAATGACTCGGATCATGGCTCATCAGGATCTTGAACGGATATTTCTGCGCGCCGGGGTAGGCGAGGTCCATCCGCCCGTATTTGGGGAAACGCGCCTTGGCACTCCAGTTCTCGATGCCGATGAGCGCGATGGCCTCACCGCCCCTTTCCAGCACCACGTGCTCATTCATCAGCAACCGCCAGCCCATCTCTTTTTCTATGGCTTTCAGCCGGTCCAGATTGGCTTTTTTCCGCTCGACCGTCTCCCACCACATATAGTCCCCGTAATCGTGGTTACCCAGCGTGGAATAGACGCCCATGGGTGCCTCCAGCCGGTTGAAGATATGCTGATAGTCCTTCATTTCCACAGCCGCATCGTTCACCAGGTCGCCGGTAAACAGGATCAGGTCTGGTCTTTCGGCCAGTACCATGTCTACCCCCTTGCTGACAGCGGTGGGGTTGGCCAGGCTACCACTATGAATATCAGACAGTTGTATGATTTTAAGCCCCTTAAAGGAAGCAGGCAGGTTGTCGAAGGCAAGTTTTACCCGGTGGACCCTGTAATTGTATTTGTTGCTGAACCCGTACAAAAGCGCCCCATAGACACTGCTCCCCACTCCCACCCCCAGCCAGCTGAGAAAAACGGATCGGGAGATGCCCGTACCGGTATCGGGAGCGGGCCGGCTGGCCACCCGGGACAGGCCCCACTGGATCAGCCGCCGGAGATCATCCACAAATAGAAACACCGCCGCCAGCAGCTTGGCGATGTATAATCCCAGCAAGATCGCGAACAAATAATTATTGACGTGTTGATTTTGAAAATGAAGATATGGGCGGGCCAGGAAGGTCAGGATCGCCAGTCCGGCGATGCCCCAATGCAAGCTCAAGATGAGCGTCCGCCAGCGCGGCGAGCTTCCCTGGGTAATAGTTTTTAGGGCCTGAAAAACATAGAGATCGAGTAATAACGCTACAACAACTACAATCAGGATGTACCTCGGGTTGCGCATGTGGACGATTTTATGATACCTGGCGCGAATTTATGCTGAAGAAATGTAAATTTGCCACTATTTTTACCGTTTAAACGGCCCGGGGCCGGAAAGCGATATCACTATTATGGCAAAAACTATTGGAGTTGCAAATCAAAAAGGTGGGGTGGGCAAGACCACTTCCGCTATTAATCTGGCGGCCAGCTTTGCCGTATTAGAGTTCAAAACCTTGCTGGTGGATGCGGACCCGCAGGCCAACAGCACCACAGGTGTAGGCTTCGACCTGCACAATGTCACCCAAAGTCTCTACGATTGTATGGTGAACCATGTCCAGGTAAAGGATGTGATCCTGAAATCCGAGATCCCGCACCTGGACGTAGTACCTTCTCATATCGACCTGGTAGGTTATGAGATCGAAATGATCAACTATCCTAACCGGGAAAGCGTGCTCAAAGGCATTCTTGACCCTGTAAAAGACGAATATGATTTTATCATCATAGATTGTTCGCCTTCCTTGGGCTTGATCACCGTAAATGCGTTGACGGCGGCGGATTCGGTGATCGTGCCGGTGCAAACCGAGTTCTTCGCCCTTGAAGGGTTGGGAAAACTGCTGAATACGGTTAAGATCGTACAAAGCCGGCTGAATCCCCAGCTGGCGATCGAAGGCATCCTGATGACCATGTATGACGGGCGCCTGCGGTTATGTAACCAGGTAGTAAGCGAGGTGCGGAAACATTTCGATGAGATCGTCTTCGACACCATCATCCATCGCAACACCAAGATCAGCGAGGCACCCAGCGTGGGCAAGCCTGTGATCCTCTACGACGCCCTGAGCAAAGGTTCTGTGAACTATCTCAACCTCGCCAAGGAGATCCTGCAAAAGAACAACATGACGAGGATCAAACAGGAAGAGCGAATTTTCGAATAACTGATTAAAGCGACTAACTCAACACCATGACAACTCCACATAAAAAGCAAGATAAAGAAGCCCTGGGAAAAGGCATCCGGTCGCTGTTAAAAAGCATCGATGCCGATCTCAAAACAACCTCCGGTGAACTCAAGTCTTCCGTCGTCGAGGCGGTGACGAATATGCTGCGCATTCCGCTGGATCAAATAGAGACCAATCCCCGCCAGCCCCGGCATGATTTCGACGAGGTTGCCCTGCAGGAGCTGGCCCATTCGATCCGGCTGCACGATATCATCCAGCCGGTTACTGTATCCAGGCTGCCTTCCGGTAAGTATCGGCTCATCTCCGGTGAACGCCGTTTCCGGGCAGCGAAGATCGCGGAGCTCAAGGACATCCCCGCCTATGTGCGGCAGGCCGACGACCAGCAGCTGCTGGAACTGGCCCTGCTGGAGAACCTCCAACGGGAAGACCTGAACGCAATGGAGATCGCGCTGAGCTACAAGCGGATGATGGAGGAGCTCAACTATACCCAGGAGCAGGTAGCGGAACGCATGGGAAAGGAACGAAGCACCGTGGCCAACTATATCCGCCTGCTGAAGCTGCCACCCGATATCCAGGTGGCCGTTCGCAGCAGTGAGCTTTCGATGGGCCATGCCCGCGCGCTGATCAATGTAGATACGGTCGATAAACAGCTGTATCTATTCAACGAGATCAAACAAAAGGGTCTTTCCGTCCGGCAGACGGAAGAGCTCGTGCGCAAGCTATACAAGGAGAACACGCCGGGCGCTGTTAAAAATTCGGTAAAGCCCACGCTACCCGAAGCTTTCAAGCGAATTGAAGATAACTTAGCATCGCATTTCAGCACCCGGGTAAAACTCAATCACAACAAGAAAGGCGAGGGAAGTATTTCGATCGAGTATTACTCGCTCCAGGAGTTGAACAAACTGCTGGATCAATTGGGTGTATCCGTAAATTAGCCCCTGCGCATGACAATGGTTCGGTTCTTTTTGGCCTTTTCGGTTGGCATATTCCTGCATGCCTTCTGCTTTGCGCAGAATGACACCATTCGTGTGCAGGACCTGAAGCCGCCGCCTGGTAAACATGCCAAGAATTTGTACAAGACCGATTCGGTCACCCAAAAGGTGCATAGTCCGCGCCGGGCGACGCTCTATTCCACCTTTTTTCCCGGCCTGGGCCAGTTCTATAACCGCAAGTATTGGAAGGTGCCCCTCGTCTGGGCGGCGGTAGGGATACCCGCTTACACCTATTTCTCCAACAGGAGCTGGTATAACAAATGTCAGCGGGCCATATCGCTCCTCGACCTGTATCTCAACCAGGGACTTCAGTATCCCACGAGCAAGCCGGATTCGATGAAGTTGATCGACCCCAAGCTGCAGGTCTTCGTCGTCAACCAGGACGATAATTCGCTGCGAACCTATCGCAACGAGTTCCGGAAGGACGAGGATTATTCCGTGCTGTTCTTTCTGCTCTTTTGGGGCCTGAACGTCGTCGATGCCACGGTAGACGCCCATTTGAGTAGTTTCGACGTCAGCCCTTCGCTGACCTTAAAGCTCGACCAGCCTTCCGGTGGCGTCGCCGTCGCAGGTCCCGGTGGTACGGGCATGGGGCTCAGCCTCGTGGTCGACTGGCACAAACCGCGCTACCGGCCGCTTCTCCTGCAATAAACATTACCCCTCATATAGTTGTTATGAATATCGCACTCATCGGTTATGGAAAAATGGGCAAGGCTATCGAGGAGATCGCCGTCTCCCGGGGCCACACCATCGTTTTGAAGGTTGGGCTGGAAAACCTCGAAGACAATACCACGGATAAGATCCGGCAGGCCGACGTGGCCATCGAGTTCACGGGGCCCGAAAGTGCCTATGAGAATATTATCCGTTGCCTGGACGCCGGTGTGCCGGTCGTATCCGGTTCCACGGGCTGGCTAGAACGCCTGGAAGAGGTTCGGCGTTACTGTGCGCAAAAGAACGGCACTTTCCTGTATGCCAGTAATTTCAGCGTAGGCGTCAACATTTTCTTCGAGGTCAACAAACGGCTGGCCGGGCTCATGGCGGGTCATCCCGAGTATGAACCACGCATCACGGAGATCCATCATACCCAAAAAAAGGATGCACCCAGCGGTACTGCCATCACGCTGGCCGAACAGCTGCTGGAAAAAATTCATTGGAAAAAAGAATGGGTCAATCATATTAGTGATAACTTAGATGAATTGGAGATCCTGAGCGAGCGGGTGGATCCGGCACCCGGCACCCATACCATCGCTTACGATTCGGATATCGATACGATCACCATCACCCATACAGCGCATAACCGGCGAGGTTTCGCCACAGGCGCGGTTCTGGCGGCCGAATTCGTTGCTTCGAGAAAAGGCATTTTCAAGATGAGTGATGTATTAGGCTTTTAAACACACAAGAGACCACTATAACATGTTATCTAAAAAAACACAATATGCATTTCAGGCGCTCATGTATCTGGCGCAAAAAGAATCCGATGAGCCCGTGCTGATCGCCGAGATCGCCAAAAAGAAAAAGATTCCCCTGAAATTCCTGGAGAACATTCTGCTGGAATTGAAGAATGCCAATATTTTGGATTCTAAAAAAGGCAAGGGCGGCGGCTATTATTTTGCCAAGAATCCCAAAGATGTCCCCCTCGCCCAGGTGATGCGGCTATTGGACGGTCCTATTTCTTTACTGCCCTGCGTAAGCCTGTATTTTTATGAACGCTGTAAGAATTGCGACGAGCGGGGTTGCGGCTTGCATACCGTGATGAGCCAGGTGCGCGATGCCAACTTGAAGATCCTCGAGAAAAAAACGATTGCCGATCTCGCGAAGGTCTAATGAACAAGTTTATCGAGTATGACTAAGTTTATCGAGTATATCTATGTGCTCTCCGCAAATGCTTTCAGCGATGGCCAGTAGCCGGCCGACTCTTTCCAACAGTATCCCCAGTTCCTCGTGCCTGATCGTGAAATCCTCTTTATAACGGGCCTCTATATAGCCTGCCAGCAACAGCTTGAACAGGTCGTCCTCCCGCATGCTGTCGCGTGGAAAGACCAGCGCCAGTTCCAGCGAGAAGCGGTTCGTATAGCGCCGGAGTTTGTCCAGGTTATGCGTCGTAGGTTTATAGCCGGTGAAGGCCAGTAAGATGGCCTGGTAGATCTGCTCCGCTGCCTGGTGCAGCAGGAAGATCGCCGCGCGATCTTCCCGGCGGTCATAATTGAACCCGGCGCTGTGATAGAAGGCGCGGGCCTGCTGCCCCCACCGCTCAAAATCGCGCCCGGCCATGGATCGGACCTGCTCCCAATCCGGCGCCCCCGCCGGAGCAAAGGGCGTCCGGCCTCTGTCGTACAGCAGGATCCCCTCCCGGATCACCGAATAAAAGAAATATTGTCCCTCCTCCAACCGCTTGTTCACATAGCTGATATCATGCACCAGCACCGTCACCGGCGCGGCCTCGCGGCAACGGTTCTCGATAAGATCCTGCAATTCATAATCAGAGCGGCGGTCCCCTTCCTTGCTCACGACCAGCAGATCATAGGCGCCCAGCACCGGGGGGAGCGACTCCGTCGCCGACCCGTAAACACCAAAAAGAAGGATCTTCTCGGGCTGGATGGCACGGACAATGATGGCGACGACCCGCTGCAAGCTGCGTTGCTGGCGGGGTGACAGGTGTTTTAACGAAGTATTCATAGTTTTTTAGGTTTAGTACCAACAAAGTTGGCTATCTTTGTAATAACAAATATCCAAATTTCTGCTAAGTTCTACCAAATTTTTTAATAACACTTTATAGTTTTTCGACTTTTTTGCTATGCACTATTTAGGAAAGAACATGCGGTACTTGCGCAAGCAGTTGTCTAAAACCCAGAGTGAGATTGCATCACTGATCAAAAAGGGACAGACGACCATCGGTAATTGGGAGAATGGGATCAGCGAACCCAATCTGGACGAGCTCCTGATCATTAGCAACTTCTTTGATATCCCCCTGGATACCCTGGTCAAAGTGGACCTTGCAGAAGTCAACACACCACACCGCCCCGGAGCCACCAGCCCCATCCCTTACGACCATTCGCCCGAGACTTCGTTGCAGGTCAGGGAAAGGGACGATAAATTGAGCTATGTTCTGCAGGAGATCAAATCGCTACGGGAAGAAATGGAACGGCTGCATGCACGTCTACCGAAATAAAAAAGGGCAGCCTCGCTGCCCTTTTTCCAGATCATATGTTCAATTACCCTAAATTTTCTATTACTATCGCCGACGCGCCACCACCGCCATTGCAGATCCCCGCAGCACCATACCGCGCCTTGTTCTGGCGCAGAATGTGAAGCAGCGTCACCAGGATGCGCGCCCCGCTTGCACCCAGGGGATGGCCGATCGACACAGCTCCCCCGTTGACATTGACCCGCGCGGGGTCCAGTCCCATGCGTTTCGTATTCTCGATCCCCACAACCGCGAAGGCTTCGTTCAATTCCCAGTAATCGATATCGCTCATCTTAAGTCCCGCCCTGGCCACTGCCTTCGGCACCGCGACCGCAGGCGTCGTTGTAAACCATTCCGGCGTTTGTTCGGCATCGGCATAGCCCACGATCCGCGCGAGCGGTTTCAACCCCAGCTGCTCCGCTTTCTCCCGGCTCATCAGCACAAGCGCCGCGGCACCATCATTCAACGTGCTCGCATTGGCCGCCGTCACCGTCCCATCTTTCTGGAACGCGGGCTTCAGCCCGGGGATCTTATCGAATGTGACATTGTATGGTTCTTCATCTTTGGCGAACAGTATGGGATCGCCTTTGCGTTGCGGGATCGTCACTGGCGTGATCTCCGCGTCGAATTTTCCCGCCGCCCAGGCCGCCTGCGACCGCTGATAGCTCGCAACCGCAAAAGCATCCTGCGCTTCACGGCTGATCCCGCAGGTGGAGGCACAGAGCTCCGCCGCATTGCCCATGGCCTTACCGTCGTACGCATCCGTTAGCCCATCCTTTGCCAAACCATCGATCAGCGCAGTATTGCCGTACTTATTCCCCCACCTCAGCTGCTCGACATAGAACGGCACATTGCTCATGCTCTCCATGCCGCCGGCGACGACGATCCCAGCATCGCCCAACGCGATGGCCTGTGCCCCCTGCACTACGGCCTTCAGACCGCTGGCGCAGACCTTATTGACGGTCGTACAGACCACTTCGTCCGGGAGACCGGCGCCCTTGGCCGCCTGCCGCGCCGGCGCCTGCCCCAGATTGCCCTGGAGGACACAACCCATGAGGACCTCTTCGACCTGCGCCGCGGAAACACCGGCCTTCTCCAGTGCGCCCCTGATGGCGATAGCGCCCAACGCAGGCGCAGAAAATTCCTTTAACGCTCCGCCAAAACTACCGATCGGCGTACGCACTGCCGCGACGATAACGACTTCTTTGTTCATATAGCGATATCTCTTTTATTTTCGGGCGTAAAGATAATTAAAAACTAACACCCGTTAGGATTCAATTTCTTTTGACGATCTTGTCGCGCAGGATCTCCCGCATGGCTGCCTCATAATAGTGCTGGCTCACCGGGACCGT
>DASYZH010000176.1:0-47359 GCA_035946435.1 Puia sp.
GCTGGCTACGATATGCGCGTCGCCATATACGTCAACTTTTACGATCCTTTTTTTTGCAGCGGCTTTTGCGCTGTTTTGCTGTGCTTTTGCCATACGCTTGATGAGGTAGTCTTTGTCGCGGCCCTCTAATGTCATTCATGACGCCGCCTTTTTTTTATTTACCCCTGGGTCCCGCTTTCGCATCCGCATCATTAGCCTCAGCGTCTGCGTCCACCCAGAGACCGGATCAGCCCTCCGTCCGCACCCGACATCCGTAACCGATCCGAATCTTTTTTGCGCCGCCGGCCTCGCTTTCGCTCGCCCGGTTTCGCGTTCCCGCTTGGTGCATTTCGCCGTCCCGAAGGCCGGCTTTATAAGCAACATGAAGCCAGCCCTGCCGTAGCAGATGCTAGCTCATGTGTGTCAACTATTTCTTGGCAACCTTCTTCTTACCCGCAACCGTCTTACGCTTACCTTTACGCGTACGGCTGTTGGTACGGGTACGCTGACCGCGAACCGGCAGACCCTTACGATGACGTAACCCCCGATAGCAGGCAATATCCAGCAGACGCTTGATATTCATCTGAACTTCCGAACGAAGCGCACCTTCTACCTTGAACTCATTCGTAATGATGTTACGGATGGCATTCAGCTCATTGTCATTCCACTGGTTCACTTTCTTGTCGAAATCAATTCCCGCTTTGGTCAGGATATACTGAGCAGTAGAACGGCCAATACCGAAAATATAGGTAAGTCCGATCTCCCCTCTTTTATTTTTTGGTAAGTCTACACCGGCAATACGAGCCATATTCTTAATTTACTTTTTTACGATTGGATTAACCCTGACGTTGCTTAAAACGAGGGTTCTTCTTGTTGATCACATACAGCTTACCCTTCCTCCTCACGATCTTGCAATCGGCGCTGCGTTTTTTGATGGATGCACGTACTTTCATATCTCTAGCTATTATTTGTATCTGAATATGATCCTCCCTCGCGTCAGATCGTAAGGACTCATCTCAACCCCTACTTTATCTCCCGGCAAGATCCGTATGTAATTCATCCTCATCTTCCCCGAGATGGTAGCCAGGATCTCATGCCCATTTTCCAACTTGACTTTGAACATGGCATTGGACAAGGCTTCCAGAATGATACCATCTTGTTTAATGAGTGCTTGTTTCGCCATACAGTTTTTGGGAGCGCAAAGATAGGAATTAATTGAATTACATCAAAAAATTGGTATAAATATAATTTTTCCGGCCGGCGCACAAACCCACCTCCAGGCCGAAACCTGCAAATTACGCCTAAAAATTCATTTTTATGGAAAAAAGAAAAGCTTTTCTGCTAAAAATCAATTCAAAAGGCCCGGTACAGGCCTTCAAATCATTGTTAATGGGCCTTAACCTCCCGCATTAGATCCACCTTCGTCATCTGATGATAGTGGTTCTGCAGCTGGTGCACCGATATCGGCTGGTGGATCTGCCGGTGATCCTCCCGGTACCAGATCGTAAATTGGGAAAAATTCCCAGGCCCGGACAACATGATGCGAAACGGCCCCTTGAGATATTTCACCGAACCGTCCGGCATATCCTGCCGCTCGAATCCAAAACTGAACAATTGATTTTCGTCTAAAGAGATAGGGTACAGATCATTAGGAAAGTACCAAAAGGCCTGTACGGCCGTTTCCACCTCGAACATCTTATCCCCCTCGCTCCTGCCGATCACTTCCCCTTCTGAACGCTGGCCTTCAAAATCGACCAGTACAATATCGCCGACGCGTAATTCGTGAAATGGTATCATATAGCAATGTTTTATTCAATATACGCATTTTTCGTCATTCCAACTGCATCGCTGCAAGACGCGAATCGATCATTTCCACCTCGTCCGCGGATAACCGCACATTCATCGCCTCCGCATTCTCGATCGCCTGCCGGGCATCCCTGGCCCCTACCAATGCAATCGTAATGCCCGGCCGCAGCACCGTCCAGCGGATGACCAGCTGGCTCAGCGTCGCATTCCTGGCGGCCGCCAACGGCCGCAACTCGTCCAGAAAAGCATTGATCCGGTTCAGATTCCCGCCCTGATAGTATTTGCTGTCCCCCCGGTTGTCTCCGGCATTAAAGACATGCCCCGGCTTGATCTTCCCCGTTAGCACCCCCCGCTGCAAAGGACTATAAGCCAGGATCGCCTTTTTATTCGCAATGCAATACGGCACCAGCTCGGCCTCGATATCACGCCGCACCATGCTGTAAGGTACCTGGTCCGCCGCCAGGCTGATCGTCCCGGCCGCCTCCTTCATCTGCGCCGTATCATAGTTGCAGACACCCGCAGCCCGCACCTTGCCCGACCGCACAAGCTGATCCAACGCCTCCATCGTCTCGGCAATCGGCGTCGCCGCATCAGGCCAGTGCTGCTGGTACAGGTCGATATAATCCGTCCGCAGCCGGCGCAGACTGTCCTCACACTCCCTGATGACGCTCTCCTTACCGCCATATTTGTAGATATCCAGCTCCCGCCCGGAATTGTCGCGGCTCTTGAACGCAAAGGTTCCTCTGATCGGCCTTTGGCCGGAAGACCCCTGGTCCCCGCCCGCCAGATCCCATCGCATCCCGAACTTCGTCATGATCTGCACCTTGTCCCGCGGTATGCCCTCGAGCGCCTCCCCTACGATCTCCTCGCTGGCACCCATGCCATAAACCGCCGCCGTATCGATCGACGTCACCCCGTGCTCATAAGAAGCCCGGATGGCCGCGATCGCATCCTTCCGGTCACTGCCGCCCCACATCCATCCTCCGATCGCCCACGCACCAAACGTAACAGCCGAAGCAGCCAGACCCGATTCACCCAGTTGTCTGTATTCCATATGTCTTTTTTTTGAGACTCAAAATTACAGGCAACCCCGCAAACCGGGTCTGGCTAACTTTATTCTTATTGAACCACCACCTTGGTCGTCGCCCCACCCGTAGTCGTCACCAACCGCAAAATATAAACTCCCGCCGTTACCCCCTGCTGCTTCACATCGGGCCAGCCGATATCATTGGCCCCCATAGCCAGCTGCACATCCTGCCTGAGCAGCATCCTGCCCGAGACATCGAATAGCTCCAAAACAGCAGGTCCGCCATTCTCACTTTGAATATGCATATACAAACCGCTGACCACCGGATTCGGATATTCGTAGAGCGAAGCACTGTCCTGACCCCAACGAGCTCCAGCCGCCGAAACTGCCGGATCCTTCACCGAAGACCCGCTGGTTCCGCAACCATGCCGGTTATACGCCACCCCGCCGAGATAGGACGTCGTATCCAGCCCCGTCTCCCTGGCATACTCATTGAATGTCGTGTCCAGTTTGAACGAAGTCCCGTTACCCACGGTGTCGCGATAGAAATACGCCTTGCAGGGATTGTTGTCATGCGTGTAGTAATCGTTATAGGTGAACACAAGCCCCGATTGCGAAAAAGCAAACTCCAGCACCTTGTTCGAAGTCGAATACACATCGTTCTCATCGACCGTGAGATCCTGGATCCGCTGCATGATCAGCTCAGGCCCCTGACCCGAGGAATCCAGCGTACCATACCGGCCGTTCGCCCGGGCATACAAGGTCGGATCGATCGTCCAGTTATTGGAATCGGTATTGTATTTCACTACTACATTGCTGCAGGTAGACGTCGGGTTGTTGCTGCCGAGATAAAGCCCCGGCCCCAGGTTGCTCCAGAAATTATTGCTGATGATCGTATGACCGCCGCTCGTGCTGGAATCCTGCTCGTTCCCCACCGAAACCCCCGTTCCGTCGTTATAACACTCATTCCCCGTTACCTTGATATTCAACGAGCCGTCGAGATAGATACCGGCCGAAGTAGCGACGGGCGAGATACAGCGATAGACCGAATTGTCCTGGATCAGGCCATTCCGGCTTTGATTGTTCGCCTTTAACAGGCCCGGATATTGCTGCAACACCCATTTATAATTCCCCGCCGCGCAGATGCCGATATTGGCGACATCGTACACTTCATTGCCGATGATCGTAAACGAATCCACGTTCCCATTCACCGTCATCCCTTCGGCATAACCAGGCACGATGTTGTGTATAGTATTGTTGCTGATGTACAGATCGGTGATCGGCGTATTGCTGTTCCCCAGGACCGTGATGGCGCTTAACACATCGTTCGGCTCGGGGTTCTTGGCTTTCGTCGTATCCCTCGTCCATTTCATATTGTACAAGTCGTTATTTTCGATCGTGATATGCGAACAGGCGCCCGCTACCTGGATGCCATAACGCGTATCCTTGATCGTATCCCCGCCCACCACCGTCGTCAATGCCGAATCGTTGGTCAGGTTTTGCAGGTTCAGGCCGTTGATATCGATATAGCTTGCACTGTCGATGATAATGATACAGGAGAACTTCTGTGTCAGATTGCCCCCGTCGAGGGTCGGATATTCCCCGGGATAGGCCGCGAGCGTCGTCCATTTGCCGTTCTGACCCCGGTTTGAGCCGATATACAGGCTGGTATCGAGATAATACGTCCCATCCCGCAAAAAGATCGTGATATTGGAATCCACCAATACCGGTGACCCGGTGCTCCAGCTATAACCCGCCGTATTGAAGGCATACCGCGGCGTCTTCCAGGGATGTGAAAAAGAACCGTCCCCCGTTGTATCGCTGCCGCCATTGCTCACATAGAATTGCGTCCGGAGCCTCGCCCAATAGATATTCGAATCCACATTGGCGATCTCCGTTACTGTGCCCACCGTGCCTACCCTGTCGATCAGGCTGTCCTGCAACCCGGGAGCGACGGTCGCGAATAGCGAGCTGTCGATAAAGATATTGGTAGGAGTGCCCCCATAGGTCCCATCGATATACACCGGGGCCACAAAAGGAATGCTCGAACCAGGGTAGCTGGCCTCTGAAGTATCCGTATTCCATAACATGTTCCGGAAAAAACAGCTGTCGATATCGATATTGCTGCTGGTCCCGTTGATGTCGATCCCGAAACCGGTCATGTTCCGGATATTGGCAAAGGTCAATCCTTTGATCCGCAGGTTGCTCACGCTGTCGGCAACAACCATGGCACCCCAGTTGGTCGTAAGCCCGGACCCATCGAAGATGACCTGCTCCCCCGGATAGGCCTCCAGGTTGAAATGATACCCGTTCAACGCCGACTTGTTCGACCCGATATAGAGATACATGCTCGTCGCCCAGTCGAATTCATAGGTCCCCTTTCTGAAATAAACGGTCACATCGGAGTCCTGCGCCTGCGGCGTCGCCCATACGGCATAACGAAAATCGTTCCATGGACTCGCCAGCGAACCATTGCCGTTCACCGCCTGTGATCCATCTACATAATAAGTTTGTGCTGAAGTGATTTTTGAGCAAACGAGTAACAGCAAGCCCAGGAGGGCTCGTAAAATTGTGCGCTTCATAAGATGTTATTTTAGGTTTAAAGTAATTGCCGCTTCACCACGTCTATAGGGTACTTAAGGGCAAGCGCCCTGATCTCATAGCTGAACTGTTGGAACGTTTCCTCCCATAGCCGTGCCTCTTCCGGTGTGTAGGAATAAAAACCATGCGCGTTGGTTACGCCCCTGCCACCGGCCTTTACGATCTCATCGATCAGTGCAGGGACCTCCGTAGTATTGCTTAGTGTAGGGAACAGATCCTTCATCACCGTGTGATATGCCGCCACCCCGGTGAGATCCATCCAGCGAAAAACGCCCACCAGCGTCATCCAGTAACCCGCATTGTTGCGGCAGGCCCTGTCGACATCCTCGACCGTGGCATAACCGTTCTCGACAAGAAAGAATGCCTCCCGGTATAAAGCGTACATCAGCCTGTTCGTAATAAATCCGCGGATATCCTTCCGCACCAGCGTGGGCTCCTTGCCCCAACAATGTGCAAGCCGGTATAGCCACTCCGCGTACTCAGGCACGCTATCTTCGCCGCAAATGATCTCCAGGAAGCGCGTGGTATGCGAGGGCTCGGCCCAATGCATCCCGAAAAACCGGCCGGGACGCCCGGTGTGCTTCTGCAGGATGCTTATCGGGATAGCCGACGTATTGGTCGTCAGCAAAGCATCCGGCGCAATCATGGCCTCTATCTTCTCATACACGCTCCGCTTGATCGCGATGTCCTCCAACGTGCATTCGATCACCAGTACACAATCGATCAGCCGCGTATAGTCTTCCGTAATGCGCAACAACGCCATATGGACGTCAGGCTCCGCCGGCGTCAGCCCTCCCCGCCAGGACGACTCCAGGTGACCCCGGATGCGATCCTCCGCCTTCAGCAGATCGCTGGCCAAAGGCGCCACAGCTACCACGGAATGACCGGCCATCAACAAACAGCTGCAGATACTACACCCCATTAGCCCCAATCCCACCACCCCTATCGGCATTTCCGCCGTATTGAATTCATTAGTCATCATCAATGTGCGACCGTGTTCATCAATAGGTCGCCCTGCCCCCGGAGAGATCGAACACAAAACCCGTGGTGAAACTGTTCTGCGGCGAAACGATGTACGCCACCATGCCCGCCACCTCATCCAGCGTCCCGCAACGTTTCATAGGTATCTTGTCGGTCATGTAGTTGACCTGCTCCTGCGGCAACGCCGCTACCAGGTCCGTCCGGATCACGGCAGGCGCCAGCGCATTCACCGTTATGCCGGTCTCGGCATACTCCTTTCCCTGCACCTTCGTCATCGCGATCACCGCCGCCTTGGACGCCGAATAGGCCAGCATCCCCGCATTCCCCTCCTTCCCCGCAATGGAAGCGATATGCAACACCCTTCCGTATCCCCGCCGCACCATCAGCGGGAGGACATATTTGGACGTGTAATAAGATCCCATGAAATTAACATCGAAGACTAACCGCAGATTCGCGGTGTCCGTCTCGTGGCTCTTGCAATTCGTACGGCCCGTGATCCCGGCGCTATTGACCAGGATATCGATCCGGCCATAGTCGGCGGCGACGGCTCCTATTACCCGCGCCACATCGGCTTCACGCGTGATATCCGCGGTATAGGTCGAACAGCCGAGTTCTGCGCGAACCTCCTGCAATCTCCCCGCATCGATATCCATCAACGCCAGACGCACACCTTCCGCCGTAAGTTTCCTGGCGATAGCAAGACCCAGTCCTGTAGCGGCCCCGGTAATCAAAGCTGTCTGTTGCAGTAATGCTTCGGCCATGAAAAAAGAGTTTTGGCCATATTAAAGTAGTGAATATGGACATAGAAAACATGCACAACCGTTTGCGTGATTTTTGATCAGAACACCTTGACCCCGGAAGCATACGTGGCCGTCGGCTTCACCTGCAACACTCCGCCGGCCGGAACCTGCATCAGATCGCGATCGAGGATCACAAAATCGGCACGCTTACCCGCCTCGAGACTGCCGATCTCCTTCTCCAGACAATCGGCCTTTGCCGCCCAGATCGTCATGCCACGTATCGTCTCCTCGCGGCTCAAAGCCTCGTCAACCTGGAACCCTCCGGTAGGATATCCCTTCGCGTCGACACGGAATACGGCAGCCAGAAAGGTCTTGAACGGAGAGATATCTTCTACCGGGAAATCGGTGCCCAGCGGGAGCCAGCCGTTTTGATGCAGCAATTGCCTGAGGGCATAGGCGCCCTTCATGCGCACCGGCCCAAGCCGCTCCCCGGCCCAATACATGTCACTGGTGGCATGCGTGGGTTGTACACTGGGAATGATCGAAGCCCGGCCAAAAAGGTCGAAGTCCTCCGGCGCGATCACCTGCGCATGCTCCACCCGCCAGCGTTTGTCGTTCTTTCCCTTGAGATATTTGTTATAAACCTGCAGGATCATCCGGTTGCCGGAATCCCCGATCGCATGCGTACACAACTGCCAGTCGGTGCCGGCCAACCGCGCCGCCAGCGAATCATAATGCGCGGGCGCACTTAGCAAAAATCCCTTCCATCCCGGCCGGTCCGTATAATCGGCAAGGAGACAGGCGCCGCGGCTGCCCAGCGCGCCATCGGCATAAGCCTTTACCCCTTTGACATAGAGCAGATCCGTTTTATAAGGCCCGCGCGGAAGATAATAGTCCAGCAGCTCCTTACGGTCACGCAACATCGCATAGATGCGCATCTTCAGCTTCCCCGCCCGCTGCAGGGAATCGATCCGCTCGATATCGAGCCGGTCCAACCCCGGATCGGTCACGGTCGTAAGCCCCTGCGCAAAACAGTTCCGCTGCGCCGCATCGATGCGCTGCCAGAAATCCCCCGCCGAAAGCTCCGGCTGCAACCGGTCCACGAGCCGCTCCGCATTGTCGACCAGTATCCCCGTCAGTTGGCCATTCTTTGTCTCTATTTCGCCGCCCGCCAGCGTCTGCCCGGCATGTATACCCGCCAGCGAAAGCGCAGCAGCATTGGCCAGCAACGCATGCCCATCCACACGCCCCAGGATCACCGGCGTATTGGGGAACAGCTTGTTCAATGCCGCGTTGTCGGGAAAATGCCCGCCGGGAAATTTATTCTGGTCCCAGCCATGGCCTTCTATCCACGCCAGTCCCGGATGCGCATCGGCGAAGGCCTTCACCCGCTGCACCATCTCCTCCGGGCTCGCACAACCGTAAAGATCGGCCATGAACAACGACTCACCATATTCGACAAAATGCCCGTGCGCATCGATAAATCCGGGAAAGATAAATTTTCCGCCGGCATCGATCGTATCGGTGGCCGTATACGCCCCGAGGATAGTCGCATCCGACCCCGTAGCCAGGATCTTCCCATCCTTGATGGCCATGGCCTGCGCCGTACTGAAGGCGCTATCGACCGTATAAATTTTGGAATGTAAAACCAGCAGATCGGCGGCTTGCCGCGCCCGGCAAGCGCCCAGGGCAATAACCGCGACAGCGGTTATCGAATAAATAATTTTCATGTACTAAATATACACACAAGGCATCATTCCGCCCAGCTCATCGTATATCCCGGATTCTCGATGGCGAGCGCATCCTCCGTCAACATCAGGGGATGGAACGTGTCGACCATCACCGCCAGTTCCTTGGTCTCCCTGGCGCCGATACTGCGCTGAACAGCACCGGGATGTGGCCCATGCGGGATGCCACCGGGATGCAGGGTTATCATCCCCCGCGTCACATGCTTACGGCTCATAAAATCGCCATCGACATAGTACAATATCTCATCACTGTCGATATTGCTGTGATTATAAGGCGCGGGAATAGATAGCGGGTGATAATCGAACAGCCGCGGACAGAACGAGCAGACCACGAAGTTATGCCCCTCGAACGTCTGATGCACCGGCGGCGGCTGATGCACCCGGCCCGTGATCGGCTCGAAATCGTGGATGCTGAAGGCAAAAGGATAACAGCATCCATCCCACCCCACCACATCGAAAGGATGATGCCCGTAATGGAGGCCGTAGATCCGGCCCTTTTTCTTCGTGCAGATCAAAAAATCACCCTTTTCATTGGTAGGCTCCATCGCCTCCGGCCCACGGATATCCCGCTCGCAATAAGGCGAATGCTCTAACAACTGGCCGTAAGGACTAAGATACCGGCGAGGATAACGTATAGGGCTAAAGGATTCCACGATAAAAAGCCGGTTATCGGCCGCATCGAGATCGATCTGGTAGATCGTCCCCCTCGGGATCACCAGGTAATCCCCATAGCCAAAAGCCAGCTCACCATACATCGTCTTCAAGGTTCCGCTGCCATGATGGACAAAGATCAGCTCATCGGCATCGGCATTCTTGTAGAAATAATTTCCCATGCTCTGCGTAGGCGCCGCCAGCACGATATGACAGTCATTATTCACCAGCACCGGTTTCCGGCTTTTCAGATAATCGGCCTCCGGCTTGATATTGAACCCCTCGAAACTCCGATGCTTTAACATCTTCTCCTCCGCGATCCTCGGCATCGCATCATATGGCTCATCCGTGGCGATGATCTCCGTTGGCGGATGGATATGATACAGTAAGGAATAATCATTGGAGAACCCTTCGGTTGAAAACAATTGTTCCGAATAAAGCGTACCGTCTGCCTGACGGAACTGGGTATGGCGTTTGTGAGGGATGGTCCCCACGGAGTAGTAATGAGGCATGCGTTGATCGTTGGGTTAAAATTAGTTAATTCTTCCTCGTCGTGCTTGGTTTACCCCTAACTTTATGAAAAAATAGTCGCACCGGTGCCCAAAGAATTTGCTCGACTGCTTCTTGTATCGCTTGCCATTTGCCTCGGAGCCTGCCGACAAAAGACCAAATCAATGAGCTTTTATTACTGGCGGACGACCTACGCCCCCGACAGCACGGAGTTGCAGGCGCTTAAAGAAAATAAGGTGCATACCCTTTATGTGCGTTACTTCGACGTCGACTGGCCGGATACCGATGCGGCCCCCGCACCCATCTACCCCATTCGCTTCGCCGCCACCCCCACGGGATATTCCATCGTCCCCGTAGTCTTTTTCCGCAATCGCGTATTCGAAAAACTCGACTCCCCCTCTTCCCGTGCTCTTGCTGAAAAAGTGCTGGCCCTGGTCCGGCGCATAAACGTCCCCGCCGGCATCCGGGCGAAAGAGATGCAATTCGACTGCGACTGGACCGAACGATCCCGGGACAACTATTTCCGTTTTATCCGCCAATATCACTCGCTCTCGGGTCTACCCCTCTCCAGCACCATCCGCCTCCACCAGATCAAATATTACGAACGCACCGGGATCCCCCCCGTGGACCACGGAATACTCATGTTCTATAACATGGGAAATATCGATGCCGGCACCGGAAATTCCATCTACGACCGCACTATAGCCCACCGCTACACGCCGTCGCTTCGCACTTATCCCCTCATGCTCGACGTCGCCCTGCCGATCTTCTCCTGGGGCCTCCGGGTTCGCGATGGCAGGGTCATCCAATTGCTGGATAAGCTCAATGCCCGCCAGCTCGACCAGGACACCAACTTCAGCAAACATTCCTCGAACTGGTATACCGCCCACCACCCGTGCTATAAGGATGGCTATTATTTCAAGGACAACGATACCGTCAAAATCGAAGCCGCCACGGCGGACGACCTCCTTGATATGGTCGACGACGTGAACCGGCATTCCAATCAAAAGATCCGCAACCTCATCTTCTTCGATCTCGATAGCCAAAACCTCATCCAATATGACAAAGGCCTTTTTAAAGAAGTGCTGGATCGCGCTGAGTAACTCCTGTTTCAACATCTACATAAAGATAAATCCCTGACCATGCTGCGCATCGGCCTGCTCTCCGACACCCATCATTTCCTGGACGATAACGTCTTTCGGCAATTTGACAAATGCCATGAGATCTGGCACGCCGGTGATTTCGGCACCATTGCCATCGCCGAAAAACTGGCAGCTTTCAGGCCCCTCAAAGGCGTTTATGGAAACATTGATGGACAAGACATCCGCGGAGTCTATCCGGAAAAACTACGCTGGCGATCGGAGGGCATCAATGTCTTCATGACCCACATCGGCGGCTATCCGCCGCGCTATAACCCCGCCGTAAAAAAGGAGCTGGAAAACAACACGCCACAACTCTTTATCTGCGGCCACTCTCATATCCTCAAAGTCATGTTCGACGAACGGCTCCACTGTCTCCACATGAACCCCGGCGCCGCGGGCCGCCAGGGCTGGCATTCCCTGCGTACCGCCATCCGCTTTACAATCGACGGCGCGAACATGAAGGACTGCGAGGTCATCGAGCTCGGCCCCCGCGGCTAAAACCCGACCCTACAGATACTCGAGCAGCTTCGTCCTCAATTCATTCGGCTTAAAAGGCTTGCTCACGAAATCGTTCATCCCGCAGGCCATGATCTCGGTGATGATCTCGTTCCTCGGCGAAGCCGTGATCGCAATAATGGGAATATCCTTAAAATGTTTGCGGATCTTACGCGTACACGCAAAACCATCCAGCACAGGCATCTGTACGTCCATCAGGATGAGATCGTATTTTCGCCTGGAAACGAACTCGAGGGCCTGACGGCCATCTACCACGATCTCCAGCTGCGCGCCCCAGCCCGTGATAAAACGCCGGGCGATATTCGCGTTGAATACATTGTCCTCCGCCAGCAGGATCACCTTATTCTTGAACTGCTCGTTGCTCTTGGAGACTACCTTCGTCGTCACCGACACCGACGACGGATCGGTTTTCACGCCTTCCTGCAACAACATCGAGAACTGGAACCTCGACCCCTTGCCCAGCGTGCTCGTCACGACGATGGAACTGCCCATCAGCTCTACCAGCCGCGCAGAGATCGATAACCCCAGCCCCGTGCCGCCATACAACCGCGTAGTGTCGCTGTCGGCCTGGGTGAACTGCTCGAAGATCTTTTCCAGCTTGTCCTCGGGGATGCCGATACCGGAATCGATCACGGAGAACTGCGTCACATAGGACGTCCCCTGGTTCTCGACCATCTCTACCTTCAATTTCACGGACCCTTCCTGCGTAAATTTGATGGCATTGCTGATCAGATTGTTCAATACCTGCGACAGGCGGAAATTATCCCCCTTGACATAAAATGGCATTTTCTCATCGTATTCCACATCGAAGAAGATGCCTTTCTCCTTCGCTTTGAAGCTGAAGGACTGATAAAGACTCTGTGCCAGATCCCGCAAATTGAAATCGATGGCCGAAAGCTCGATCTTCCCGGAATCCAGCTTGGTGAAATCCAGGATATCGTTGATGATATGCAAAAGACTTTCCCCGGAGAATTGCAGCGTCCGCAAGTCCTCTTGCTGATCTTCCCTGGGCTGGCTCTGCAGCAGGAGATGCGTGATCCCGATCACCGCATTGAGCGGTGTCCGCAGCTCATGGCTCATCACGCTCAGGAATTGCGATTTTGCCTTGGCAGCCTGCTCGGCCTTCTCCTTCATCTGCACCAGCTCCTGCTCCCGTTGACGCCGGCTCGAGATGTCACGGATAAAAGCGCTATAGTAAGATTCGCTTTCATCCTCGATCGCCGTGACCGTTAACTCGATGGGGAACTCTTCCTTGCTCTTCCTCACGGCAGTGAGCTCGAGACGCCTGTTCAGGATCGAGCCGTTGCCTCCCTCCTGGAATCCCTGGAACCCGTTCCAATGCGCATATTCGTATGACAACGGGATAATGGTCTCCATCAGCGTGCGCCCCTTTACCTCTTTTTCCGCATAGCCAAAGATCTCCACCGCCGCCTGGTTCCAATGAATAATATGTCCGTATTGCCCCGTGATCACAATCGCATCCAGCGCGGAAGAGATCACCCCGCTGAGCATGATCTCGTTCTTCCGCAACAGTTTTTGCGTCCGCTCGTTCTCCTTGATCTTCTGGTCCAGCGCAATGTTCAGCTGCTCCGACTCCGCCAGCTTCTCCAGGAAGATCTGCTCGATCTGCGCCTGGGTAAAGATGCCGAGATGCTCCCGGTCCACGATCTCCTTGGGCACCAACGTCACCATATAGGGGAAGAATTCCAGCTCCTTGTACTTCATCGAGAACGCATCATAGCTTTTTTCGAAGATCTTCGCCGCCAGCGTCTCGCCATAATTGTTACCGATAAAATGGAACACATCGAAACTCAGGAACTGCAGGTTCCGGAAAATATCCGCATCCCGCTTCCGGGTCTCCAGCCCGCCCAGCTCGATGATCTTTTTCTCAAAATAGCCGTCCCCTGCCCGCCCGAATTTATCTTTCAAAGCCAGCAGGAACGAATGCAGGAACTGTATCGCGAGTGTATTTTTTTGCTCCGTCTCGGAAACGAATAAGATATTGAAGATCGACCCATCCGTCAATAGCACAGGGAAACGCTGCCGGACCCTTTCCCGCAACGACCTCCTGTTCTGCTGCTCGACCTGCTCGAAAGAGGTCAGATATTTTTCGAATAAAAGATAAGCATGAAAAACTTCCTCAGCGCTCTTGCCGGCTGATTTATATCCCAGCTGGATCAGCTGCTCGGCATTCGCCGGGACCGAGATACAGCCGATGAGGAATTCGAACAACGCTTTATAAAGTGCAGATTGATCTCCACTCCGCCGGGCAGCGGGCGTTCTGCTCCTACCCTTTAATAGTTGCTTTAACATGGAAGTGCAAACGAATTACGAACGATATGTGCCGGAAATGCGCTTTCAGAAAATTAGCGCATTTCCGGCAAAGCGCTAATGTCTGTCCTTCGGACGAAAACGCTATCGCGTTTTCAATACAAACGAGAGGTTATGCGTCCTTGCTGGCTTTGTAGATCGACCAGAACCCAAGACCGGACAATCCCCATGTAATCACCAGCGCGACAAACCAGGCAATGCTGCCGCTGAAGCTTCCCAGCAAGGTCTTGAAGATATTTATGCCGTAATAGTGCTCGATCTGCATGTGCAGATGCCCAATGGCCATCACCAGGAAACCCCAGGCCATGAACATCATGCCCTTGCCGAAACGGCCGCCACGCAACGCATACGCGGTCAGAAAAGCAAAAAATACGGAGATGAAAAGAAAAGGCAGCTCCATTATGCCAAACCAATAGCTCGAGCTCGAGGTATGGCTGATCTCAGCCGTGTTATTGGCCTGGAGCAGGCTGCAATGCGCCTGGCAGTAGGCCGGAGAGGAAGACGCAAGCATTCCAACCGTGATGATAAGCAGGAATAAGGGTCGAAATTTTTTCATAACAATATGGATTTTTAAACAATAAATCGGTCTGGTTTCCCGTCTGGATAAGGTCTGCAAAGGCCCCTCAGGCTCTTTATGGAGGGTTTCTACGCGACCTCGCATATATTATTAAGTAAACGAGTTACTACTAAATAAATTGCTGTAATCATGCAAAATATCCGTACAGGGTTTGTTTTCGACGAAAGTCTCAATGCCGCCTTCCTGGCCGAACTCTTCGAAGGCGATACTATGTACGCAGAGACTGTCTTCGAAGATTTCCTGCGGGATCTTCCGGTTTACTGGGAACGCGTAGAAACAGCTTACGATAACAAAAATCTTCCCGTTTTGGGAACAACCGTCCATACCTGCAAGACCTTATTTGGGTATGTAGGCTTTACGGACCTTCAGGAACTTTGTCAACAATTCGAGAACAAATGTTCCGTTAATAGTGTGGAAGAACTGCGGCTTGACTACCTTTTGCTGATCCAGCGAAAAGAAAGAGCCCAACATATTATAGAAAAAGAGTATTATAGGTTGCGACAGTTCAATGGATCGAATGGATAAAGGCTAACGTCGGGCCTTCGGCCAACGGGCCATGGCCCATTTATTAGGATCGTTTTCGGATGCGTATGAAGCTTAGTTGTATTATAGTAGAAGATATCCAGATTGCGGCGGATTTTCTTCGTAAATTCTGTGAGAAGAGCGACCTCGTCGAGGTAAAAGGGCATTTCCTGAATGTTGCGGATGCCCTCGATTTCCTCGATCAGGAAAAAGTGGATGTGCTCTTCCTCGACGTAGAGATGCCCGGAGCCAATGGCTTCGAGCTGCTCGACCGGCTCACCTATTCCCCCATGATCATCCTCACGACTTCCAAAACCGAATACGCTTTCAACGCCTTTCAATACCATGTAGACGACTACCTGAAAAAACCCTTTACCTTCAAACGTTTTCAGGAAGCAATCCAGAAATTGCACCAAAAAGTTGCGGTCGCCCAAACACCCGCCACCACAGCACCCGCACCGGCGCCCACTCCGGCAGCCACCACCGATACCGATTTTCTCTTCATCAAGGCCGAAGATAAATTGATCAAGCTCAAGAAAGACGATATCCTCTTCCTCGAAAGCATGCGCGATTACGTTAAGTTCGTCACGCCCGCCAGGAACTATATCACCTATAGCACCCTCAAGAACATGGAAGAGAAATTGATCGACCCCAATTTTCTCAAAGTCCACCGCTCCTATATCGTCAACATCAACAAGATCGACGACATCCGCGGCAACACCATCTATCTGCTTGGCAATCAAATTCCCATCGGCAAGGGCCACAAAGACGAAGTTGCTGCGCGGCTGAACATCCTCTGATCCGCTCTTGCTCGCCCACATCCGTTCGTCGGGCTATCCTCACCTTCGTCGGGCAAAACTACTCCCCGGTCGAAAAAGTTTCCAAACCCCCACTAACTTTAACATCTTTGTATCAGCAAACGAAAACGATCCATATCCGCAAAAAAACCGATCCGAAATCCAGCATCAAATCTTAAATCCAGTATCAAAACCAAGATCCAAAAACCTAAAAGAACCAATAAGATCCCCATCCTGAAAAAACCGTAGATCCAACCCAAAAACCATCAAAGTCCAAATGCGCAGCATTCATGAGCTCCTAAAAAAGACATACATGTCTGCGAGTAATCCGAAAAAAAACTTGGAAGTGCCAGGGTCCATCCCGGGAAAAGCGAATCCGTCCAAATGATTACCCCTAGTTCCCACAGCCTGAAAGATCGTTAAAGCCCTGACAAAAAAATTGCCGCCGCGGTTCCCGCGGCGGCTTCGTTTTATACAATACAAAAGGTCATTACAACCACGGCCTTGCTACCTCCGTACGGAACGGCCACGGTATCGTCGCCAGAATGATCACCAACGCCACCAGGATGAACCAGAACGTCCGCTTGTGCTTCGCCAGATCCGGAATATTCTTCTTCGACACCCCACGGCCGATCGTGATCAGCGCGATCGCCACCAGCATCCCAAAGATATGCTCCACGGCATAAAACCGGTACGTGTTGTTCTTCATCACTTCCCCAAAACCCAGACTACGGATATTGGCAAAACCCCAGGGCCCAAAGAAATAGAGATACAACCCTATCAATAAAGTCGTGTGCGCCGAGATCATCAGGAACAAACCCACTTTCTTATCCGCCGCAGAAAACGGCTTGCCGGCAGTCATGCCGGAAAAACTTCTCGCGATGGCTACTACCGCCAGGATCAGGATCACCCATCGAAGAATACTGTGCAAGGTTAAAAGGACACTGTACATGCAGCTGAGTTTTATGTGATTATAAGATGGCCGCAAAGCTAAGACAGCATTCCCGGAATTGAAAAAGATTATCGCTGACACGCAATTCGGGAATAACAGTCTATTGGTTTTCAGCAGACTATGCTTTAGGCATCCGCTATTATCTCGCCGGTACCTCAACCTTCTCTTCCAGCAGCGTGTCGACACTCAGCGGCGGGGCCGTCGTGATGACCGGCAGCTGCTTTCCCCTCCTTGTGCCGTAGTTTTCTTAGTTTTGCACCATGATGAAATCTTTGTGGGCCCTTTTCCTGGCAACGTTATTGATCACCGGTTGTAATAGTCACGACAATAAAAAAGAAGACGAGCAGGCAGCTATCCTGCGTCAACCGCCGTTTGCCCCGCTCACGGATAGCCTCGAAACCGCCAAAGGCGACATGGCCGCCGGCATCTATTTCCGCCGCGGAGAATTGCTGGCCCGCAGCAACCACCACGAGCTCGCAGCCGACGATTACCGGCACTCCTGGGAACTAGCCCCCGAAGAACGCACGGGCTTTCGTTACGCCTCTACCCTGTCCATCATCGGCCAGATCACCCCCGCCGTCCAGCTCCTGCAGGATTGTGAAAAACGATTCCCCGGCAATGCCGCCTTCCCCTCCATGCTCGCCGATCTATACCAGCAGGCCGGCAGGAACAAGGAAGCCCTCGGCATCTATGACGATCTGCTGCACCGTGACTCGCTGAACAACGACGCATGGTACGAAAAGGGCCTCCTCCTGGAAAAGATCCTGGATACCCCGGGCGCTATCAACGCCCTGAAAAAAGCCTATGCCCTTCAACCCGTAAATACGTATGGCCTCGAACTGGCCCACCTCTACGCCGAAAGCCGCAACCCCGTGTCCCTCTCCATCTGCGACGACGTCCTCCGCAAAGACTCGTCCCACGAGAGCATCGACCCCCTTTTCATCAAAGGCATCTATTATTCCAACACCGCACAATACAAAAAAGCCATCGTCCAATTCGACTCCTGCATCGGCCGCGACTGGAAATTCACGGACGCCTACCTGGAAAAAGGCATCGCCCTGTATAAACAGGACCGGTACGACTCCGCCATGACCGCTTTCCTTATGACCGTAAAAGTCTCGGACACCTATCCCGATGGCTACTACTGGGTAGGCCGCTGCTATGAAGCCACGGGTCATAAAGACCAGGCCATCCTCTACTACCGCCAGGCCCTCGCCCTGGACAAGGATTTTACCGAAGCGGCCGACCACATCAAACGCCTTCGCTAATGAGCCGGTAGGCTCATCGGCCGAAGGCCAATCATTAAACCGGGCAGGATGACCCGCAGGGTCATCCCTTTTCCCTATCTTTAATCCAAAGACAAAAAAGCTTGACATTATGCCCATTATAGCGCCCTCGTTGCTGGCATCGAATTTTCTCCGTCTGGAAGATGAGTTAAAGATGATCAACGAAAGTAAGGCCGATTGGATCCATATAGATGTTATGGACGGCCGGTTTGTCCCCAACATCGCCATAGGCCTCCCCGTTATCGCCGCCATGCGGCCGGCGACCAAAAAGATCTTCGACGTACACCTGATGATCCTCGAGCCGGAACGCTACGCCGAAGATTTTAAAAAGGCGGGTGCCGACCGGCTCACCGTCCACCTGGAAGCCTGCACTCATCTACACCGCAATATCCAGCAGATCAAATCCCTCGGTATGCAGGCAGGTGTCGCCCTTAATCCAAGCACCCCCGCCGATCTGCTGAGCGACATCCTGCATGACCTCGACTCCGTCCTGATCATGAGCGTCAACCCCGGTTTCGGCGGCCAGCAATTCATCCCGCATACCTTCCAGAAGATCCGCAACCTGCGCCGGATGATCCACGACCGCGGCCTCTCGACCCTGATCGAGCTGGACGGGGGCGTTACGGTGGAAAACTGCACCAGCCTCGTCAAATCAGGAGCCGATGTCCTGGTCGCAGGCAACACCGTATTCTCCTCCAAAGATCCCAAAGCAACGATCCATAGCCTTAAAAACTGCGATTGATAAAACAGCACTAGCTTGAGAATTGCACTCGCCGTCTTCTTACTTCTTTCCCTGCTGCTTACCGGTTCAGCCATGGCCCAAAAAAAACCGGCAGGCGCAGGCAATGCGGTCCCAAAACCCCGCAGGATTGGCTTCGTCTCCGGCACCGTGCTCGATGAGAACGATAAACCCCTGCCCGGCGTGTCCGTGACCATCCTCGGTCGCCAAACGGGCATTATCACCTCCGACTCCGGCACCTTTCGCATCCGCGTAGCCGCAGAAAAAGCCTTCGCCCTCCTCTTCTCCTTCACCGGCTATAAAACCGAACAACGTAACTTCCTCCTCAACGATGAAGAACAGGAACATGTCGTCGTCCGCATGGAACGTGGTGGCAAGGCGCTTCAGCAGGTCGTCGTCTCCGACCAGCGCGAAAGCCGCGAAACCGGCCTCATCCGCGTCAACCCCAAGAACGCCATCAACATCCCCACCCCCATCGGCGGCATCGAAAGCCTCCTCAAGATCTTTGTCGGCTCGAACAACGAACTGACTTCGCAATATTCGGTCCGCGGCGGCAACTACGACGAGAACCTAACGTATATCGACGATTTCGAGGTCTTCCGCCCCTACCTCGTTAGCAACGCCCAGCAGGAAGGACTGAGCATCATCAACCCCGAAATGACCCGCAGCGTCAACTTCTACACCGGCGGCTTCCAGGCCCGCTATGGCGATAAAATGTCTTCCGCATTGGATATCCAATACCGCAAGCCGCAAGACGAAAGATTCGGCGGCTCCGTCTACCTCGGTCTGCTGGAACAGGGCTTACACCTTGAAGGATCATCCCCTAATAACAAATTCACCTACTCCATCGGCGTGCGCAATCGCACCAACAGCACCCTCCTGAGCAGCCAGGAGACCAAAGGGACCTATGCACCCTCCTCCGCCGATGTACAGGCGGCGCTGACTTACCAGTTCAATCCCCGCACCTCGCTGGAATTCCTTGGCACCCTTTCGCAAACCCGCTTTCACCTGATCCCACAGTCCAGCCAGCTCACCTCGAGTATCTTCTCTCCCTACTATTCGGCCGATCTGGGTCTTGACATCTACTTCTCCGGCCAGGAAAAAGACGAGTACCAGGCCAACCTCCTTGGTCTCTCCCTGACCCAACAGATCACCCCCCGCCTCCGCTTCAAATGGATGGCCTCCCGCTTCGACGACATCGAAACGCAGAACTACGACATCACCGGCCAATACCTTTTCGGCGACCGCGATTTCGACAAAAGCAGCGCCACCTACGGCCAGATCACCAACCCGCTGGGCGCAGGAACGTATCAGAATTTTGCCCGCGACCACCTCGACATCGCCGTCTGGAACGCCACCCACAAAGGCTACCTCACCTTCAACCACCATTATCTGCAATGGGGCGTAAGCGGGGAACGCCAGGTGGTGCACGACCAGCTGGACCAATGGCAATACCAGGACTCCGCCGGCTACTCCCTGCCCTATACCCCCGGTGTCCCCAGCATCACAGGCGTGGTCAAGGGACAGGACAACCCCGGCATCACCCGCCTCACCGGCTATATCCAGGACAACCTCCTGTTCAGCGATTCGGCCCGCTTCACCCTCCAGGGCGGCGTCCGGTATAACTATAACACCCTCAACAACGAATTCCTCGTCTCCCCGCGCATCGGCGCATCCTGGAAACCCCGCAATCCCAAAAGCGATATCGTCTATAAGGCATCGTTAGGTATCTACGACCAGCCGCCCTTCTTCCGCGAAATGGTGCGGCCCGACGGCACCCTCAATACCGGGCTCAAAGCCCAACGCAGCTGGCAGGCCGTCGCCGGATTCGACAAGAACTTCAAGATCGGCGACCGCCCCTTCCGCTTTTCCACCGAAGCCTACTACAAATACATGACCCGTGTGGATCCCTATGACATCAACAACGTTCAGATCCAGTACTTCGCTCTCAACGACGCGAAGGCCTACGCCACGGGCGTGGAATTCCGTCTCTTCGGCGAGCTGGTCAAAGATGCCGAATCCTGGGTCAGCGTGGGCTTCATGCACTCGATGGAAAAGATCGACACCTTCTACTACAACTACACCCTCGACTCCCTGAACCAACCCACCGACAGCGTCAAAACACCCATGGGCTGGGTACGCCGCCCCACCGATCGCCTGTTTACCTTCGGCCTCTACCTCCAGGACTACCTGGCTACCAACAAGAACCTCAAAGCCTATCTGAATTTCCTCTACGGCAGTAACCTGCCCTTCAATATCCCCGGCAACCTCCGCTATCGCAATGCCCTTACCATCGATCCCTATATCCGCATCGACGTAGGTTTCAGCGCCCTGCTGCTGGACAGCGAGAAAAGCAACCGTCGAAGCCATAGCCCCTTCCGCAGCTTCGAGAACATCTGGGCTACCCTCGAAGTATTCAATATCATCGATCGCCTCAACACCATCTCCTACATGATGATCAAAGATTTCTCCAATACCACCTACGCCATTCCCAATCGCCTCACCCCCCGCCTCATCAACCTGAAGCTCGTCGGCAGGTTCTGATCACGCCGTTACGCTCGCCATTTCGATACGTCAATCACGTGCCGTTTCTGCGTTTTTCCGCAATTTTCCCTCGTAGTATTACGCAATTATTCCCAAAAAACCCGCATTTTTCCCATTTTGGGACGGCGTCATTTGTACACAATTGGCTAACAACCTCATTTCCAATCACTTGGTTTTTGGCCGCAAATTGGTCTTATTACTTGTAAATAGCGCATATGAATACTATGAAAACTATCCTCCGCAACGTGTTTAACCAGCTCACCTTTTCTAAAGAAAAAATGCCCGCCCTGATCCCGGTTCGGGTAGTTACCAAGATTAACCCCCAACATCACAGATAAAACCCAGAGGCTATGGTTATGACAATTGAAATTTCGGTCTATCCGAATCCGTTCGAACATTATATCATGATGGAAATAACCTGCGAATCCGATATCGACTGCATCATATTGCTCGCCGATGTCACACAAGGAAAGATCATCAGAATGCTCGGTGCCGGCCTTAAATCCGGTACGAATCGCATCCCCCTCGAAAACCTGGAAATGCTCGAAGCCGGCAACTATAACCTGGAGATCAAAACCGCCGCAGGCGATGCGGTCTACAGAACCCGGCTCTTCAAACAATCCACGGAAAGTCCCTTGATCCACCTGAACTGATTATAAGCAACCTTCCACCCATCCCAGAGGCGCCTACCCGGTGCCTCTTTTTTAATCCGTGAACGCTGCGCAATCCGCGCCCACCTAGTGCGGTGCTATAAACAGATTTTCCATTTCTTCCAGCGTCTTTCCCTTGGTCTCCCTGACCACCTTCCAGCTGAACACCAGGTTCAACACGCTGAACCCGCAAAAGATCCAAAAGGTGACCGCGGCTCCCGCCTTCTCCAACAGCCAGGGAAAGAACTGCCCCACCAGCCACACCGCTATCCACAAGGCTAGCGTACACACGGACACGGCCTGTACCCGCACCTCGGTGGGGAAGATCTCGTTGATGATGATCCAGGTCACCGGGCCGAGCGAAAAAGCAAAACATGCGATATAGATCATCAGCAGGACCAGCAGCAGCATCCCCTGCGTATGGCCAGAATAGAAAAGTATCCCGCAGAAACCCAGCGAAAGAATGATCCCCGCAAGCCCCGTCTTCAACAGGAACTTCCGGCCAAGCCGGTCCGACCACCGGATGGCCACCAGCGTAAACAGCAGGTTGATCACACCGATGATCACCTGAAAGACCAGCGCATTATTGCCGCCGATACCCGCTTTCTCGAAGATCCCCGGTCCGTAATAGATGATCGCATTGATGCCCGAGAACTGCTGGAACACCGCCAGCAGGATGCCGATCACCAAGGGCAGCCGTAAAGCACCGCTCCACAACGAACGTTTCCGTCCACCCGCTTTTGCCGCCGCACGCTGCATATCGGCATGTTCCCTCACCGCCGCTTCGAATGGCCGGATACGTTGCAGCACAGCCAGCGCCTGCGCCCCCCGTTGCACCTTGATCAACCACCGCGGGCTCTCGGGGATACGGATCAGCAAGATCAGAAAGATCACGGAAGGGACCGCCATGGCCAGGAACATCGGCCGCCAGATCTCCACGCTACCATGCGACTCGCCCCAGGCAAGAAAAAAAGCATTGGAAAAATACGCCAGCAGGATACCCAGCGTAATGGCCAGCTGATAATAGGCGATCATCCGTCCCCGCCGGTCCGCCGGCGCCAGCTCGGCGATCAACATCGGCGACACTACCGAAGCCATCCCCACTCCCACGCCGCCGACGATCCGCGCCGTGATAAGGAGATCGATATTCCCCGCCAGCCCACAGCCGATCCCGGAATACAAAAAGGCCAGGGCCGCCAGCAGGATCGTGCGCTTCCGGCCGATGCGGTCACTCAACATCCCGCTGATCAGCACACCGAGGATACAGCCGGCCAGTCCGCTGCTGACCAGCCAGCCTTCCTGCAAAGTAGTAAGCGCGAATTGCGTTTTGATCAGCCCGATGGCGCCCGAAATAACCGCCGTGTCAAAACCGAACAACAAACCACCAAAAGCAATGGCCGCACAGATATAGTTCATAGTCTATCGTTTGTAATCGTCCTCGTATCGACGGATATCGTCCTGCTGCCAGTTCCCGAATGCCACCTCCAACACTCGCAACGGCTTGTTCCCCGGACAGCCCAGCCGGTGCCGCTCACCTGCAGGGATCCAGATCTCGTCGCCGGCACCATAAATGCGGACCTCATCCCCTACTTGCACCTGGACGCCATCATCGATAACGATCCACAGCTCCGCCCGCCCGGTGTGCGATTGCAGGCTCAACCGCTGCCCGGGCAGGATCGTCATCAGGCTCACCGTGCAATCACGGTTGTTCGCATATTGTTTGAAGCTGCCCCACGGACGGGTGACCATGCCCGTCTCCGGCTTCTCCGCGGGTATGGGCTTGGTAACATATTCAGACATAAAAGAGATTTTATGGATTCTTTCTGACAAATGCTTTCATGGTAGCGCACTCCTGCCCCTCTCCTTCTCCATACGGCCGGATGGTATATTCGCCCACCGCCGCAGGCAGGATGAACGTCTCGGCATAATGCACGACAAAAGGTTCGAATGCCCCACCAGGGCTCTCGACGATCGCCTCCCGGCCTTCTACCAGGTTCAATACATTCACGCTGCCTTCGGTACGATGCCGGACCATCCCCGTAAACCAGTGGCGCCGCGTCTCGATGAATTCCCGTTCATGCAACCCCGTGCGCTCCTCGCGCCATCCTTCACCCGCCGCCACCGGCTCGACGACATTGATCAGCTCCTTCTTCGCCCGCTCCTGCCCCAGCGTCCAGTCGATGACCCGCTGGCCATGACCGATATTGATCGGCCTCGGTTTCCCATCCAAACCCATCCGGCCCCAGTCCCAAAGCTTGAACGTAAAGATGTAGGGCGTCGCGCTGATCTCCAGCACCATGCTGTTCTTCCCCGAACAATGCACGGTTCCCGCAGGGATCAGCACATGATCATGCTTCCGGATCGGCCACCTGCCGGCAAACTTCTCCGCGTCGAAGGATTGGCCTCCTTCCTGTGCCTCCTCCAGCTCTTTGATCATCTGCGCAGGCACTACCCGATCACGCAACCCCAGATAGACACAGGCATCCTCCCCCGCATCGAGGATATAATAGCTTTCATCCTGCGTATAGTTCATTCCGAAATATTCACGGATATACTCCGTGGTAGGATGCACCTGCAGACTCAGATTACCGCCGCCCATCGTATCCAGGAAATCGAACCGTATCGGAAACTCATCGCCAAACCGCGCCTGCACCGCACTGCCCAGCAACGCCCGGCTTTGTGCAAACACCAAGTTGATGGCCGGCGTTTCGAAAAGCACGGTGCCAAACCGGAAAAACAAGCTGTTCTCTTCCGGCACACAATCGAAACACCAGGCATAGTTGGGCTCCTTTGGATCGAGATCGCACACCTCCTTCATCCACTGACCGCCCCACACGCCCGGATCAAAAAAAGGCACCACCCTGAAAGGCCGGTGCGCCGCCCGCTCCAACGCCTCATTCAAGACCCTTCCCGGCACGATCTTCGGCTGCCCGGCAACCGTCGTATCTACGACGTAGTCCCATCGGCCCATCACCCCCTTCTTGAGCTTGTCGGCCACCCGCCAGTCCACAAAGAACGCCTGCTTGTATTTCAGCGAAGCCTTTAAGGTCTTATTGGTCAACCCCAGGTTTGCCGTCTCATTGCGCCGGAAACGCAACTGCGCTTCCCAACGCGGCATATCGAAATAGACCAGCAGATCCCACCGCGCACAAAGGGCCGCGGCCCCGGGGCCATAGATATAAGTCGTCCCCTCTCCTATGGACCCTGGTAACGCCTCCTTCTTCACCGGGTCAAAGAACGCATCCATCTCCAGCCGCGTGATGTACCCAAAGACGGCATCATCGGTAACATCGGGATAGACCATACGCTGCACCTCCTCCTCCGGCCACATAAACTCCCGCGTCAATAGCCAGTGGCCCGGCAATGCCGCCTGCAGCCGCGGCAACACCTCGTCATCCTGTACTCCCGGATAACATTCCAGCAGGATCACCTTCCGGCGCCCCGCCGGGCCGCCCCGGCCCACGGCCGTCGCAATGGTCTCACATACCGCATCCCATCCTTCCCGGCAGGCATTATCCTGACCCTCTACCCGGATATAGGGCGACTTATCATAATTTGATCGCATAGTTATATGTTGTGTTGCAGACAATGTACTACACCCACGATGCCCGCATCACCATGTAATTGGGTGGCACGGATGGCTACCTTCCCCCACGGCGTCCATGCATGACGCCCGACCTTTCCGGTGATATGCGGCAGGATCTCCTCCGGCCTGCTCATCACCCCGCCACCGATCACCACAACCTCGGGATCGTACGCGTGGATGAGATTGATGACACCCGCGCTCCAGATATCCAGGCATTCCTGCCGGATACGCACCGCCAGCGGATCACCCTTTCCCGCAGCCTCAAAAAGCGCATAATAATCGATCACCGGTTCCCCAGCCAGCACGCTGGTCGAATAATCACCCGCGGACTGCACGGTCGCAGCCAGACACCACGTCGACCCATAAGCCTCGAGACAGCCGATATTCCCGCAGTTACAGGGCCGGCCATCATATCGAATGGAAATATGCCCACCCAGGACCCCGGCTTGAAAATGACGTCCCCGTAGTACTTTTCCCTCGATCACCGCCGAACTGCCGATTCCCGTCCCAATGGTCATCATGACCATGTCCTCCGTATCTCTTGCCGCACCATACTTCCATTCTCCCACCGCGGACATCCGTGCATCGTTATCGATAAAGAACGGAACACCCCAACGCTTCTTCACCCAATCCGCCACATCGACCTGCATCGCGTCGTCATATTTTTGATTGGTACTCAGGATCCGCTGTCCCGCCGGATCGACGATCCCGGCAAATGCCAGCCCTATGCCCCCCAACGCCCGCGCGCCGGCGCCTACGGACCCCAGCAACTCCCCGATCTCCTTTTCCAGCACCGGTAAGCTGGCCTCCAAACCCGCGGCGGCATCGGCGGGTACGATCTTCCTGGACAGGATCTCCCCGCCGGAAACCACTCCGATCTTTATCCGCGTTCCGCCCAGATCGATACCGACAAAAAAATTTCTCATACGATTCAAGCCCTGTCCACAAGCGTGGGAACCCCACCCCGGTCGACCAGTATTTTTGAAAATCCGTGTTCGATTATGGAGTCGTAGTCATGACCCGCATCCGAAGGCCAGCAGGCGCCAAACGATAAGATGCCGCTTCCCGTATTGGCCGTCCGGTGCGCCGTAAAGCCATTGATATAATGCACACTCCCCGGCTCCATCTTCTCGGCCCATGTACGGGTCCGGTCCTCGTTCATCAGGATCAGCATCCCCTCGCCTTCCATACACACATAGACCTCCGCCCTGTTCCTGATCCTGTGAAAATGCCCCCTGGTCATAAAATATTCACCGCCTACCTTACCCGGATGGATATACGTTATTCCCATGAACAAACCGCCTTCCGTTCCCTCCGGCACCGGGAATGATGAGACTACCTCATAGACCATCTGATCTTTTGCCAACGCGGCATACGCCTCCCGATCATGGAAGATCTCGCCCAGGTCCCCCATCCGCCGGCTGATCCGGTCCAACGCCCCACCCTGCAACTCCATTTTATGAAAACGCATATTAAAAAGATTTTCTGTCGATCATAACAAATGGATTCTCCACCGCTTCCCGCTTCCCGCTGACCACCATCTCCGCCATGGCCTTACCCATCGCCGTAAAATCGGTGGTGATCGTCGTAATGCCGTCACCGATCACACTCTTCAAAGGAGTCTCGTTATAGGACATGACCCCGATATCCTTCCCCAGCCGCCACCCCGCCTGCCGCGCACATTGGATGATATCCACCAGGTTATTGTCGTCGATGACGATGAACGCATCGCCCTTCTGCATCTCCCCACCCTTGATGCCGCTCCGGACCTCCGTAGCGACGATCTTTCGCTTCGAAAATTTCTGAAACCCGGAAATGATATCACGGGTCCGCAACCCCTCAGGAAACAACAAGACCAGCCGCTTATACTTCCGGACCAGTTTCTCCGAATCCATCAGGATGGAATAGATGTCTTTCTCGAAATGCTGATATACCCCCGGAAATTCATCCCGGTATTCTTTTAAGCCCACGTCCAAAAGAAAGGTATGCTTATGATCCAGCCTGGACAAGATCGCCGGCGTATGCTCGCTCACCTCCGGCATGATCACATAGGTGTTGTAATAAGCGCTCTGCTCACGGATCAGGTTCTCGAACATCCGGATACTGTGGTGGTGAAAATAGATATCCAGCGAGCAGGTCTCCGGCAAATGCTGCAACAACGCATTGTACAGGATCTCTTTGTACGGCGTGAACGTACTGAACAACAAAAAGATCTTCTTCTTCTGCCGGGTCTCTGTGCTCAGCACGAAATAGCCTTTCCCCGGTATGGAATCGATAATACCCGAAGAACGTAGCTCATTATACGCCGTAAACACGGACCCCCGCGCCAAAGAGAACTCCGCGGAGATCTGGTTGACGGAAGGCAGCATATCGTCCTTCACGAGCACGCCGTTGTCGATGTTCCGGGCGATTGACTGCACGATCTGCTTATAAACGGGCGTAGTCAGCGAAGGATCGATCTGAATAAGATCAATGGCCGTTTTAGCTTTCATTCGATATAAATGTACAGGTATATACTGGTATATAAAAATTTTTTCCCCCTTTCCCGTTTTTCATGCCCTACCTTTGCACCACGAATCTTCGAATCGATCGACTATGACGAAGCTCTCTGTGAACATCAACAAATTTGCTACCCTCCGCAATAGCCGTGGCGGAAACAATCCCGATGTGGTCAAAGCTGCCGTAGATGCCCAGGAGTTCGGTGCCGACGGCGTCACCGTCCATCCCCGCCCCGATGAACGCCATATCCGTTATAGCGACGTGTATGCCATTAAAAAGATCATCACCACCGAGTTCAACATCGAAGGCAATTCGCAGGAGCAGAAATTCGTCGATCTCGTTCTGGACGTGAAACCCACCCAGGTAACCCTCGTCCCCGACGCCCTCGGCCAGATCACCTCCAACCATGGCTGGGACACCATCCGGCACAAAAACTATCTCATCGATATCGTCGGCGTCTTTAAAAAAGCGGGCATCCGCGTCAGCCTCTTCGTCGACCCCGTGATCGCCATGGTCGAAGGCGCCGCCGCGGCGGGCGCCGACCGCATCGAGCTCTATACCGAAGCCTACGCCCACGGCTACCTCGCCGACCCCGCCGCCGCCATCGCTCCCTACCACCAGGCCGCCATCCGCGCCCACGAACTCGGCCTCGGCCTCAACGCCGGCCACGACCTCGACCTCCTCAACCTCCAATATTTCGCCCGCCAGATCCCCCACCTCGACGAGGTCTCGATCGGCCACGCCCTCATCTGCGACGCCCTCTACCTCGGCTACGAGAACACCATCCAGCTATATAAACGTCAGCTGCAATAACCCGCCCCGCCCCCACCCTTCAACGCCTCCCGCGTTTCCTTCAACGCCCGCCCGCACGGCCGTTCTATATCCCGTTTATCCGCCTTCCCTGTAAATTCCCTTCCCCCGCCCGGCCGAAGGTCTACCTTTAACCCGCTAACAATCCTCCATCAACAAAAACAGCTTTTATGAGAAAAGGTCTAACCGCAGGTCTCGTACTGGTCCTGCTTTGCGGCATGTCCCTGCCTTCCCTCCACGCCCAGCTGACCAGCCTGCCCAATGGCGGCAACAAGAAGACGGCGGTCACCGAGCGCATAGGCATCACCGATGTCACGCTCCATTACGATCGCCCCGGCGTCAAAGGCCGTGAAGGCAAGATATGGGGAAGCCTCGTACCCGTTGGGTATGTCGACCAGGGCTTCGGTACGAGCAAAGCCGCTCCCTGGCGAGCCGGCGCCAACGAAAACACCACCATCGAATTCTCTACCGACGTCCTGGTCGAAGGCCAACCATTGCCCGCGGGCAAATATGGCTTCTTCATCGCCTATGACCCCAACCAGTGCACGCTCATCTTTTCCCACAACTCCACCTCCTGGGGTAGCTTCTTCTACGATCCCAAAGAGGACGCGCTGCGTGTCAACGTAACACCCGTACCAATGGATAAAGAAGTGCAATGGCTCAAATATGAATTCCTGGATGAAAAAGAAAATTCCGCAACCATCGCCCTCGAATGGGAAAAATTAAGCATCCCCTTTAAGGTGGAGGTCGACTATGTTAAAACGCAACTGGAATCTTTCCGTCGTGAGCTACGAAGTGACAAAGGCTTTACCTATACCGCCTTCGTCCAGGCCGCCCAGTTCTGTGCCCAACGCAACGTCGATCTCGAAGAAGGACTCACCTGGGCCAACTCAGCCATCGATCCCAACATCGGCGGCGAAAAGAATTTTCTGAGCCTTTCTACCAAAGCGCAGGTGCTTACCGCCCTCAATCGCCAGAGCGACGCCGACGCCGTGATGAAGGAAGCCCTGCCCCTGGCGACGGAACAGGAAATGCACGGCTATGCCCGGCAGCTGATAGCGCAAAAACGCGCCAAAGAGGCGCTCGATGTTTTTAAAATGAACTACGACAAACATCCCAACGACTTCACGACGAATGTAGGCATGGCCCGCGGCCTTTCCGCCAACGGCGACTATAAGAAAGCACTGGAATACATGAAAAAAGCAGAAGCCCAGGCCACCGATCAGCCCAACAAAGCCAATATCGCCCGCATGATACCGATGCTCAGCGATGGCAAAGACATCAACTAAAAAAAGGGGCGCAAGCCCTTTTTTTTAATTACATCCCAGCAACTGGCAAAGCTTCTCCTGCAGATCCGGCCCGCGAAGATTACGGCCGACGATCTTCCCATTGGGATCGATCAAAAAGTTCTGCGGTATCTGCTGAATATGATATTTTACCGCAACCTCGTTATACCAGAATTTCAGATCGCTCACCTGCGTCCACGCCAGCCCATCGTCCTTGATGGCCTTCAGCCACGGCTCACGGGCCTTGTCCAGCGACACCCCCAGCACGGTGAAATTCTTGTCTTTGAATTTTTTATAGGTAGCTACCACATTGGGATTTTCCATCCGGCAGGGTCCACACCAGCTGGCCCAGAAATCGACCAGCACGTATTTTCCCTTGAAGGAGCTTAGGCTGACCACATGCCCCGCCGTATCGGTCTGCGTAAAATCGATGGCATCCGTACCAACGGCACCGACCTTGGCGTCATCCAGTGTTTTTTGCAGATACTGCGCATAATACCCCTGCTGCACCGCGGGCGACAAGGAATGCAGCCGCCGGTCCTGCGCAACCACATCCTCCGTGAGTTGATTCACGACCACCAGCACAAAAGGCGACACATAAGAATTGGGCTTCTCTTTGATAAACTGATCCAGCACGATGAAGATGCTGTCCGATACCTGCTTGATCCGCTGGCTAAGCGAATCCCGCTTCGATATATATTCCGTAGAGTTGCCCTTGGCCACGAGCGCATTCAGCTCCTTGAAATAGGGCGTAAATTCTTCCTGGAAGGCCACAAAATCGTCATTGGAGGGAGAACCCGTGGTCTTCAATCCGGCGAGATCATCGATGCTGCCCGATAGCTGCATCTTGTCGTCCCCCATAAAGAGCGGCGTCTTTTTCTTTGCGGCATCGAAATTGATCTCATACAGGTTAGGCTCGGAAATATGACCCTTAAGAACAAACTCCCCGTCCTTAACCTTTGCTTCCGCCACCGTATCGGTGGGATTGGAACCATCCGTCAGGGCCACCCGGGAATTCTCCGGAAGCCCCTGCACCTTCCCCGTCAACGTAAATTGCGGCATGCCCGCCTGCTGCGCCAAACTCACCACCGGCAGCGCCAGCAATACTCCGAAAAATAGCTTCATAGTTTATTTTTTATGTCTAGCCCGCAAAACATCGGTTACATCTTGCAAGTTATAGCCTTTCGCGTTAAGGAGGATTAAATAATGGAACAAAAGGTCAGCCGCCTCATTGAGGAACAGCTTGTCCTCGTGATCTTTGGCTTCGATCACCAGCTCCACCGCCTCTTCCCCTACCTTTTGAGCTATCTTGTTGAGCCCCTTGCCAAAAAGCCGGGCCACATAGCTGTTTTCGGTATCTCCCTCCCGCCGGCGCCGATCGATGATCTCTTCCAGACACGCCAAAAAATCCTCCCGGTGGTTCTTTTCATCCCAGCAGGTATCGGCCCCGGTGTGACACACCGGCCCCAACGGCTCCGCTTTAATCAGCAACGTGTCCTGGTCACAATCCACGGCGATTTGCTTGACTAATAGAAAATTACCACTCTCCTCCCCCTTGGTCCAAAGCCGCTGTTTGCTTCGGCTGTAAAAGACCACCTTTCCACCGTCTTTCGTCTTGTCCAGCGCCTCCTGGTTCATATACCCCAGCATCAGCACCTTGGCCGTGGCGGAATCCTGCACAATGGCCGGCACCAACCCATCCGGCGATTTTCCAAAATTGACTTCCAATGTATTCATAATCTCATTTTTAATCCCCGCTCCTGCAAATATCCTTTTAATTCCGGAATACCGATCTCCTTGAAATGAAAGATGCTGGCAGCCAGCGCCGCATCCGCCTTACCAGGTCCCAACACCTCGGCAAAATGGTCAGGGATGCCCCCGCCACCCGACGCAATAATGGGTACCGGCAGGGTCTCCGCCAGCTGCCTCGTGATATCCAGCGCAAACCCCTTTTTCGTCCCGTCGTTGTTCATCGACGTCAGCAATATCTCCCCCGCACCGCGCGCCACCCCCTCGGCAGCCCAGCCGGCACACAACCTCTCCGTACGAACCCTTCCGCCATTCAGATATACATACCAGTTGCCATCGGCCTCCTGCCGCGTGTCGATCGCCAACACCACACACTGGCTCCCGAACTCCTTAGCCAGCTCCGTCACGAGCTCCGGTCGCCGGAATGCCGAAGTATTCACCGAGATCTTGTCCGCCCCATTCTGCAGCAACAAAGAGACATCTTCCACGCTACTGATCCCCCCTCCTACCGTAAACGGTATATTGATATGATGCGCGATCCGGTTCACCAATTCACGCAACGTCTTTCGCTTTTCATTCGTGGCCGTAATATCCAGGAACACCAGCTCATCGGCGCCTTCGCGGGCATACAACGCCCCCAGCTCCACAGGGTCGCCGGCATCCCGGATATTCTCAAAATTGATTCCCTTGACGGTCCTGCCGTCTTTGATATCCAGGCAGGGAATGATACGTTTCGTCAACATAATTCACTAAGTTTTATCCGGCCTTCATAGATCGCCTTGCCGATGATCACTCCTTTACATCCTACCTCCTCGAGCCGGTGGACATCGTCGATCCCGCTGACGCCGCCACTCGCGATAAAATGCAATTCGGGAAATTTCCCCACGATGTTGCGATACAGCTCCAACGCCGGACCCTGCAACAACCCATCCTTGCTGACATCGGTACAAAAGACCTGCTGCACACCTTTCTCCAGGTATTCCCGGATAAAATCATAGATCCAAAGATCCGTCGTCTCCAGCCAGCCGCCTACCGCGATCTTTTCGTTCTTGACATCGGCGCCCAATAAGAACCGTTCGGCTCCATACTCCTGTACCCAGGACACGAAAAGCTCCCCGTTCTTGACAGCAATGCTGCCGACAGTAGCAAGCGCCGCACCGGAATTAAAAACGATCTCCACGTCGGCTGCCGTCTTGATACCGCCGCCGAAGTCGATTACCAGGTCGGTCTTGCCCGCCAGCGTCTCCAGCACCTTCCAGTTCTTCACCGCCCCGGCTTTCGCGCCGTCCAGATCCACCAAATGCAGCCGCCGTAAACCCGCATCTTCAAAAGCCCTCGCCACTTCCAGCGGATGCTCGTTGTACACCTTCTTCTGCGCATAATCCCCTTGCGTCAGCCGCACACATTTTCCATCGATGATATCTATCGCCGGTATGATCTCCATCAAATTCGATCTATAAAGTTTTGTAAAATCCGTTCTCCGGCCGCCGCCGATTTCTCCGGGTGGAACTGCACCCCATAAAAATTCGCCCGGTGCAGCCCCGAACTATACGGCTGCACATAATCCGTCTTCGCGATCGTATGCGCACCCAGCGCGGCATAATAGCCATGTACAAAATAACAATAGCTGCCATCCCCCACATCATCAAACAACGGCGTCCGAAGATCATAGATCGTATTCCACCCGATCTGCGGCGTCTTCAAAGAAACATCCGCCGGCTCGAACCGCCGCACCTTCTCTTCAAAGATGCCCAGACAAGTCGTATCATTCTCCTCGCTATAACTGCACATCAGCTGCATGCCCAGGCATATGCCTAACACGGGTTGCTTTAGCCCCCGGATCAGGGCATCAAGTCCCCGTTCCCGCAAATAGTCCATTGCCGTACTGGCCTCGCCTACACCGGGAAAGATGACCTTATCGGCCTCCCTGATCTGCACCGGGTCATCGGTAACCACCGCCTGCCGGCCGATCCGTTCCAACGCATACAACACACTCTGAATATTTCCGGCATTGTATTTTATGATCACCAGTTTCATACTGCCCCGGCCTCCACGCCTACGATCCCCGATAAAAATTCACGCGTCGCGGCATCGACATCGGTTGCCTGCCCGATCGCCCGGATATAAGCCGTACCGATGATAGCGCCGTTGGCATGCCTGCACGCCGCATCAAAGCTGGCCCTGTCGCGGATGCCGAAACCTACCAGCACCGGGTTCCGCAGCTGCATCTGTTGCAACCGCTCGAAATAAGCCTCCTGCTCCCGAATGTCCTTATCCTTTCCCGTCGTGGACGAAGACGAAACCGCATAGAGAAAACCGGTACTCAGCATATCGACCTTCCGGATCCGGTCGGCCGAAGTCTCGGGCGTCACCAGGAACACGAAGTCAAGACCATACTTCCGCAGGATCGGGCCATACTCGGTCTCGTACTCATAGATCGGCAGGTCAGGGAGGATCAATCCGTCCACGCCACATTGTGCCGCCGTCTCGCAAAACCGCTCGAACCCATATTGCAATATCGGATTGATGTAACCCATAAGGAGCACGGGAATATGAATCGAACGTCGCATATCTTTCAATTGCTCGAACAACAAGGCCAGGGTCATCCCATTCTCGAGCGCCTTCGTGCTGCTGGCCTGGATCACCGGCCCGTCTGCCAGGGGATCGCTGTACGGCATCCCAAGCTCGATCAGATCGGCGCCACCCGCCTCGAGGGCCTTCATTACCTCCAGGGTACTGTCTACCCGTGGAAACCCCGCCGTGGAATAGACACTCAATACCCGCTGCTTTTTCGTTTTGAATAATTCACCGATCCGCGTCATAGCATACCTCCTTCCATTGCATACATATAAGTGGCCATGTCCTTGTCCCCCCTTCCGCTGAGACAGACAACGACCGTATCTTTTTCGTTCAGTTGTAATTGATCCAACGCCGCCAGCGCATGCGCCGATTCCAGGGCAGGAATGATCCCTTCTAACCTCGTCAGTTCAAATGCCGCCCTCAGCGCTTCCTCATCCGTAGCGCTCAGAAACATGGCCCGCCCGCTGTCATATAGATACGCATGTAACGGACCGATCCCCGGGTAATCGAGCCCTGCGCTGATGCTATGCGGCTCTACCACCTGCCCGTCTTCCGTTTGCATCACATAGCTTCGGCTGCCATGCAACACCCCGGGCTTACCCAGCTGCGTCGTAGCAGCACTTTTACCGCTGTGCACGCCATGCCCTGCTGCTTCCACAGCAATCAATTCTACCGAGGTTTCATCCAGGTAGTGATAAAAAGTCCCCGCCGCATTGCTCCCGCCTCCGACGCAAGCCATGACATGCGTGGGCAGCTCGCTCCCCGTCTTCTCCCGCAGCTGCGCCCTGATCTCCTCGCTGATGACACTCTGGAAGCGGGCGACCATATCGGGATACGGATGCGGCCCTACCACGCTGCCGATGATATAATGCGTATCTGTCGGGTTGTTGATCCAGTCCCGTATCGCCTCGTTGGTGGCATCCTTCAGCGTTTTGCTGCCGCTAACCGCCGGTACGACCTTCGCCCCCAGCATCTTCATCCGCGCCACATTCGGCGCCTGCCGCGCAATATCCTTTTCCCCCATGTAAACGATGCACTCGATCCCCTTCAAGGCACATACCGTAGCCGTCGCCACACCATGCTGACCGGCGCCCGTTTCGGCGATGATGCGTCGCTTGCCCAGCCGCTGCGCCAGCAGGATCTGTCCAATGGTATTATTGATCTTATGCGCCCCCGTATGGTTGAGGTCTTCCCGCTTGAGATAAATGCGCGTATTATACTTCGCACTCAGCCGGCCCGCCAGGTATAGCGGCGAAGGCCGCCCAACGTAATCTTTCAGCAATGCCCGGTATTCTTTCTGAAAAGCCGCCTCATTCATAATTTCAAGATACCGTGTACGGAGCTCCTCTACATTGGGATACAGCATCTCGGGGATATAGGCCCCGCCGAACTTGCCGTAATACCCCTGCTCATTGGGCGATTTGATACTTTTTACTGTAATTCGGTTCTCTATCATAACTATCGGTTTGCCGATTTGACTCCGTCGAGAAAGGCCTTGACTTTCTTCAGATCCTTGACGCCGGAACTGGTTTCGAATTTGCTGTTGATATCGATGGCAAAGAACTTCCGCGCCACGGGCTCCCGTTCAAAGGCCCTCAGCCGCTCTACATCCGCCGGCTCGATGCCACCGCTTAAAAAAAAGAGTTTATCGATAGGCACGCCCTTAAGCGTATCCCAGTTGAATTTCTTCCCCGTTCCCCCATACCCCGCACCTTCCGTATCGAAAAGGAACATATCGCAAGAGTCCTGGTACGACCGGATCATCCAGTCTACCGGATCATTCTCACTCAGCCGGAAGACTTTGATCACGGTGATGTAATTGGCCAGCTGTTCACAAAGCCTGGGCGTTTCGTCGCCATGCAGCTGGATCATATCCAACCCAAAACTGTCGACCTGCTTCATCACCTCGTCGTACGTCGGATTCACAAATACTCCCACCTTCCCCAGCCGGAGCTTTGCCTTCTTCACCTGCTCACCCGTCAAATGCCGCAACACATACCGCGGCGATTTGGGATAAAAAATAAAACCCGCGAAATCTACGCCCATGGCATCGAGCTGTTTGACCTGATCGATCTCGGTCATTCCGCAAACTTTTACTCTCATAAGTTGTCTCCCGGCCTACCGCCTTTTTAGCTGTTGAACAAATGAGGCAAAGGCAATCGCAGGATCCTGCTCTTTCATGAAATGTTCACCTACCAGGAAGCCGTGAAAACCCGAATCACGCATATGCCACATCGTCTCCACCCGGTTGATCCCGCTTTCCGCGACGAGCAGCTTATCCACCGGCAGCTGCTGACTCAGCCGGATACTCCGCTCGATATCCACCGTGAACGTCTTTAGGTCACGGTTGTTCACCCCCACGATCGGCGTCTCCGCACATATATGGTCTAACTCATCATCGCCATGGATCTCGAGCAGTACCTCCAGCCCCAGCGACGCGGCAAACTCAGCCAACCGCTTCACCTCCCTCGGTTTCAAACATGCAGCTATCAACAGAATCACATCGGCGCCCATGGCCCGGGCTTCCAGTATCTGGTATTCATCGATGATAAAATCCTTTCGCAAAATGGGGATGGCATTCACCCGCGCCGCCTCCAGGTCCGCCGGGCTTCCGCCAAAAAAATCCCGATCCGTCAACACACTCAAACAGGCAGCCCCCGCTTCGGTATACCCCCTGGTCACTTCGACCACCGAAACCTTGTCGTTGATCACCCCTTTGGACGGACTACGCCGCTTGAACTCGGCGATGATGCCCGTCTTGCCCGGATCCCGCAGGCTGGCCTGCAAAGACAAGACGTCCCGCCCAAAAAAAGGGCGCTTCTCCAGCTCCGCCACCGGCACCGCCTTCCTGGCCTCCGCCACTTCCGTCCTCTTATGCCCGATAATTTTTTCCAGGATGTTCATTATTGCAATTCGATTAATTTCTCCAGTGTTCCATATGCCTTTCCACTCTCCAGGCTTGCTACCGCCGCACCATAGGCTTCATCATAATTGGCAAAACTACCGCTGGCCTGCAACGCCATCGCGGCATTGGCGATGACAACCGCGCTTTGCGCCCAGCTCCCTTCCCCCTTCAGTATCTTCGTAAACAGCCTGGCCGCCTCCTCCACCGTATTGCCGCCGTAAATATCGGTAGCATTTACCATTCTCTTTCCTAATTCTTCGGGGGTATAGATGCGCTCCCCGCTATTGGTGATCACCTTGGTGTCGCCCGTCAGCGAGATCTCGTCATAACCATCCAGCGAATAGATGATGGTGAATCGCCCACCCGTTTGCTGTAGTAAATAGTTATAGATCCGGGCCATCTCCAAATTGTATACCCCCACGAGCTGCGTGCTTGGGAACGCCGGGTTCACCATGGGACCCAGCATGTTGAAAAAGGTCCGGACTCCTAAGTTCTTGCGGATCGGTCCCACCGTCTTCAGCGCCGGATGGAATAGCGGCGCATGCAAAAAGCAGATGCCCGCAACGTCGATCTCGCGGCGCAACCGGTCCTTGTCGTTCTTGAATTTATACCCCAGCTGCTCCATGACATTGGAAGCCCCGCTGATCGTAGAAGCGCCGTAATTGCCATGCTTGGCGACCTTGTGCCCGGCGCCCGCCACGATAAAACAGGAGAGTGTCGAGATATTGAAGGTATTCTTTCCATCGCCACCGGTACCCACGATATCGATCGCCTCCATGCCATCGAAATCGACCCGGACACAAAGCTCCAGCAACGCATCCCGGAAACCCTGTAGCTCATCGATCGTGACGCTTCGCATGAGGTATACCGTGATAAAGGCCGCCAGCTCGCTTTCGTTGAACTCGCCCCGGGCTATACGGGTCAGCACATCCTTCGCCTGCTCACGCGAAAGTGACTTATGCTCGAATAAATATTGTAAGATCTTTTTCATATCTATGCTTTTAACCAGTTCCTGAGCAATTGCTCACCTTGTGGAGTTAATACACTTTCGGGATGGAATTGCACGCCCTGCACATCGAATTTCCTATGCCGTAACCCCATCACAAAACCATTGTCGTCCCGGGCCGTTACTTCGAGCTCCTGAGGCCACCCGTCATCACCCACCACCCAGCTGTGATACCGCCCCACTTCCAGCACCTCCGGCAACCCTTCATAGATACCACCCCGCTGCAGCACCTGCACCGGCGTGGCTACACCATGGTACACGGAACTCAGATTCACCAGTTGCCCGCCAAAGGCTTCGCCAATCGCCTGGTGACCCAGGCAAACGCCCAGGATCGATTTCGCGGCAGCATATTCCTTTATCAGCGGCAACAACAGTCCCGCTTCCGTGGGAATACCCGGACCGGGCGATAGAATGATCTTGTCATACTCCCTCCCTTTTTCCAACGGCATCCGGTCATTGCGCACGACGTCTACCTTTTCCGCCGTGATCTTCTCGACGAGGTGCACCAGGTTATAAGTAAAAGAATCGTAATTATCGAATACCAGAATACGTGTCATTTAGATTCAGTTAATTTCGCTGCATAGAGGATCGCCGATTTCAACGCCCCCAGTTTATTGTTTACTTCCTGTAATTCACTCTCCGGTGAGCTCGCCGCTACTACCCCGGCCCCGGCCTGGTAAGTCAGCGTGTTGCTCCGACTGAGCAGACTGCGGATCATAATGGCATGCACACAGCTGCCGTCGAACCCCATAAAGCCGATACATCCGCCATAATAGCTCCTCGCCGTAGGTTCATAGGCATCGATCAGCTCCATGGCCTTGAACTTCGGTGCGCCGCTCAAGGTCCCGGCAGGGAACGTCGTCGCCAAAAGCTCAAAGGGATTGTGGTTGGGCCGCAGCTTACCCCGCACCTCGCTCACCAGGTGGATCACATGCGAATAGAACTGGATATCCCGGTACGCGACGACCTTCACGTCATCACAGGTCCGGCTCAGATCATTCCGTGCCAGATCCACCAGCATCACATGCTCCGCGTTCTCCTTTTTATCCTTAAGCAGCCTGTCCGCCGCCTGCCTGTCGATGACATCGTCACCCGTCCGCCGGAACGTCCCCGCGATCGGATGTACGATCGCTTCCCCATTCTGTAACAGAAGCTGTGATTCGGGCGATGACCCCATCAGTTTATAGTCGCCATAATCGAAGAAGAACAAGTAGGGCGAAGGGTTGATATTGCGCAAAGCCCGGTAGACATTGAACTCGTCTCCTGTGAACTTTTGCTGGAATCGGCGGCTCAGCACGATCTGAAAGACGTCGCCCCTATGACAGCTCTTGATGCCCCTGGCAACGATCTCCCGGTACTGCTCATCCGTAAGATTCGACGTCTCCGCGCCCACCGGTTCAAAAGGATACACCGGCACATCCTTGCTCCGGATCAGCGACTCGACCACCGGAAGCTCTGACTCCAACCCCTGAACCTTGTTCTCACAGAGATACAGCTCGTCCCGGAAATGATTGATGGCGATCACATACTGATACAACCGGTACCGCATCAAGGGGATCGACGCCGCCCCCGGCTTCTTATTGAATTCGATCGTATCGAAGAACTGCACCGCGTCAAAACTCGTATACCCAAACAACCCCTGTACATTCCTCAAGGGCGCCTCCGGCAGCAACGCACAATCGAACCGCTGCATGAAATCCCACAACAGCTGCGGAATGCCACCCGCCTGGCTCCCATTCGCACCCCCGCCCTTGGCTCCATCGGCCGCCGCAGCCCCCATCGGCACCCGCTCCGGCGCCTGCCCCGGCAATTTGAACTCGATACGCCGGGTGTCCGTAATCTCGATACCCGCGATCGCATTGATACAGATGTACGAATAGCTGTTCTCGGCGGCATGGCTGTCCGTACTCTCCAGCAAAATGGTGTCGCGGAACCGGTCCCGCAGCCGCAGATAGATGCCCACCGGCGTGTAGATATCCGAGAGCAGCTTCTTACATTGGGTTTGAATAACTATTTTTTTCATATTGTCTTATCTCCTTTGGCCAGCGTGCTGGCCGTAAAATCTTTAGCCTTCGGTCATCATGAAAGCCGTGCAAACGTTTGTCTCGATTTTAAAACAAAAAAGCCCCGAAATTCGGGGCCTAATATGGTACTACAACTATGAAAATAGCCTTACCTGCCCCGATCGGAGTATGTATGCCACCACCACAGTTGAATAAGTTGCTTGTTCATTGCACCGCAAATATGGTAGGAAAATGGGACTTCGCCAAATTTTTTTATTTAAATTAGGGCATGCTACCAACCTACTGCTTCGTCCTGCCTGGCCTCAACAACTCCGGTCCCGATCATTGGCAAACCCGTTGGGAAGAGCGCTATGGCTACACCCGGATCCACCAGCACGATTGGGATACGCCTTCTGCAGCGGATTGGCTCCATACCATCGACGAAGTCCTGGCCCCCTCCCCGCCCGAAAACGTCATCCTCATCGGCCATAGCCTCGCCTGCTGCACCATCGTCCGCTGGGCGGAACACTACAAACGGACGATCAAAGCTGCTTTCCTCGTGGCGCCCAGTGACACCGAAGCGCCCTCTTATCCTGCCGGGACAAGCGGTTTCACGCCGATGCCGCTCTATACCCTGCCCTTCCCCTCGATCGTCGTGACCAGCACCGACGATTATTATGTTACCCCGGAAAGAGCGGCCTATTTCGCCGGGAGCTGGGGCAGCCGCCTCGTCAACATCGGCGCCAGGGGACACATCAATTCGAATTCCGGCCTTGGCGATTGGCCCCAGGGTCACCAACTTTTCCAATCACTATTATAAGCATATGATCACTACTCCTTCGGCCGCAACAGGCCGACCCTCGACCCAAGCGACACCCCGGCCCCCAAGGCTCCTCTCGCTCGACTTCATGCGCGGACTCATCATGGTCCTGCTGGCATTCGAATCCGCCGGACTCTATGAGCACCTCACCGACGATACCCAGGGGTCCTTTCTCTACCCCTTTTTCCTGCAATTCCACCACCACCCCTGGCACGGCCTCCATGCCTGGGATCTGATCCAGCCGGCCTTTATGTTCATGGCCGGGACTGCCATGGCGTTCTCACTTCACCGCCAGCAGGTGGAAGGCCGCTCCTGGAACTATTCTTTTCGCAAAGCACTCAGACGATCCGGCTGGCTTTTCTTCTGGGGTGTACTGGACTATGCAGTACGGCCCGGCGGCTTGTCCTTCGAGCTCTGGGATGTGCTCACCCAACTGTCCTTTACCTGCCTGCTGGCCTTCCTCATCTTCCGATGGTCCACACGCGCACAGATCGCCGTCTGTATAGGCCTGCTCCTGCTCACCGAAGCGCTTTTTCGCTTTACACACGTGCCGGGTTTCGACCAGCCTTTCACCGATCAACATAACTTTGGTAACTACGTCGACTGGCTGCTGATGCGCAAGATCAACTCCGGCGGCTGGGTCGCCATCAATTGCATTCCCACCGCCGTACACACCATCGGCGGCGTGCTCGCCGGAAAATTGTTGCTGAGCAGCGCACCCGCCACCCAAAAGGTCCGCGGCCTCCTGCTCTGGGCCGGTATCTCGCTCCTGGCCGGTTATCTCCTCGACATCGCCGGCATCACCCCGATCATTAAACGCATCGCCACCAGCTCCTTCGTCCTCGTATCCCTGGGCTATAGCCTGCTGGTCCTGGCCGCCTGCTACTGGTGGATCGACATGCGCAATCACCGCCGCCATCTGCTGTTATTTACCGTCGTTGGCATGAACTCCATCTTCATCTACCTGTTCTTCGAGATCGTAGGCGACCGGTGGTTCACCGGCTACGTAGGCGCCGTAACGAACGGCCTCATGCAGTTCGTCCACACGCCCACCATGTTGATGGACATCATCACCTCCTGCTGCGTCTTCGGCCTCGAATGGGGATTATGCTATTTCCTCTATAAAAAGAAGATCTTCTTCCGGGTATGACGATGTCGTGTATTTACTCCCGGGTGCACATATTTTTTCCCCGCGAATGAATAACCGTATTCTACCTTTGCAAGAACGAAATGCTTGCATGTGGCAAAGAAGAGAGCAAATACCGGGCAGGTCAACCAATACGACAAGATATTACGCGAGAACCTGGAAGCGGCCTTACCGGGGTTGATAAAAAATCTCCTGTGCATCCATGCTGTATACACGGAAGAATTGCCGGACGATATTCAACACACCAAGGAACGAAAACCGGACGTACTAAAAAAGGTCACCGACAAAAACGGCGAAACTTTTGTATTGCACATAGAATTCCAGGTAAAAGATGAACCGGAAATGGTCTTCCGCATGGCCGAGTATTTTATCATGCTGTTGCGTCGTTACAAACTTCCTGTTCATCAATATGTTATATACATAGGAGACGGTATCCCCGGCATGGCCGATCATCTGGCGTCGTTCAGGATGAAATTCGAATATGAGTTGATTGTCCTCTCTACCATTGACTACCAATTATTGCTTCATCTGGATAGCCCTGAAGAAAATATGCTGGCCATCCTCGCCGATCTCGGAAAGGACAACTCGCAAAAAGCAATAGAAAATATTATAAACCAAGTCATTACAAAATCTCAAGGAGACCATGCCAGACAACGGCGGCTACAGCAATTGCGGATACTGGCACAATTACGTAACTTAGCATCAGAAACTTTAGCGATCATGGACAGCCTGGCCAACTATTTTACCAAAGAAAAAGACATTCTCTACCGGCTTGGAGAGAAAGAAGGTCTTGAAAAAGGCATCGAACAAGGCATCGAAATAAGCAAAGAAGATTTTGTCCGTAATCTCCTGCTGAACACCGATTTCACCATTCCCCGGATTGCCGCCTTGGTCAATGTCAAGGAAAGCTTCGTCCGTAGAATAAAGAATAAGATAAAATAAGCGCCCTACAATACCCCCTTGGTACTCGGCAGATAATTGCTCAAAGGATCGCGCCGCACCGCCATCCGTATGGCCTTCGCAAACGCCTTGAAGATGGCTTCTATTTTATGATGCTCGTTCTCGCCCTTGCATTCGATATTGAGATTGCAACGCGCCCCATCGGAAAACGACTTGAAGAAATGAAAGAACATCTCCGTCGGCATCTCCCCGATCTTCTCGCGCCGGAACTGGGCATCCCACACCAGCCAGTTGCGTCCGCCGAAATCGATCAGCACCTTCGCATCCGCCTCATCCATCGGCAGGGCAAACCCATACCGCTCCATCCCGCGTTTGTCGGCCAGCGCCTTCGCAAAAGCTTCGCCGAGCGCAATACCCGTATCCTCGATCGTATGGTGCTCATCGATATACAGATCGCCATCGACCTTTACCGTCAGATCCATCTTCCCATGCCGCGCGATCTGGTCGAGCATATGATCAAAAAAACCAAGCCCCGTGGCTATGGAAGCCTTCCCGCTCCCGTCGACTAAAAGATCGACATGGATCCGCGTCTCGCTGGTATTGCGGTCATTCACCACATGCCGGAGGCCCAGCTTGAAAAAAGAGTAGATAGCAGCCCAGTCCGGCGTCTCCAGCGCGATACTATCCGCAAGCGCCGTCCGCGAATCACTGATCTCCGCTCCGCCCAACGCCGGGTCATTGTTCAGCCAGATCGCCTTACAACCCAGATTCCTGGCCAGCTGCACGTCGGTGATCCGGTCCCCGATCACAAAAGAGTTCGCGAGATCATACTCCGGGTTCCCAATGTATTTGGTAAGCATCCCCGTACCCGGCTTGCGGGTGGGCGCCTTCTCGAGCGGGAAAGTTCTGTCGATATAAACATCGCTGAATACAATGCCTTCCCCGGCCAGCGCCTGCAGCACAAAATTCTGCACCGGCCAGAACGTGTCTTCCGGAAAGCTTTTTGTGCCCAACCCGTCCTGGTTAGTCACCATCAATAATTCATAGTCGAATTCCCGGGCAATGCGGCCCATGTATTCAAATACCCCGGGATAAAAAACCAACTTCTCGAACGAGTCGATCTGATAGCTGGGCGGCGCCTCCTTGATCAACGTCCCATCCCTGTCGATAAATAAAATTCGCTTCATGGAAGCAAAGATATGTGCTGAGAATGCGCTGTCAAAAAATTAGCGCATTCCCAGCAAAACGCTTATGTCTGTCCTTCGGACGAGTCGCCTCCGGCGCCTATATCAATTCGCTGGTTTATTCGCCGCCCTCACCGCCTTCACCTGCGCAGCCGTAACCGCACTGGCCTTGTTCCCAAAACTATTGCGGACATACGTTAGCACATCGGCAATCTCCCGGTCGGTAAGATCGGGATGAGGCGCCATTACGCCATTGTACGAATCGCCGTCGATATCCACACCCCTCAACCCATTCAGCACGATCTTGATCAGCGCGGTCCTATCCCCCAGCACCTGCTTCGTCTTGATCAAAGGAGGATTCATATTCGGCACCCCGCTGGCATCGACCTGGTGACAGGCGAGACATTGTTGCAGATAGACTTGTTTACCCCGGGTAATGGACGCCCGGATACTACTCTGGGTCGGGGCCACAGGCTTACTCGTCTCGCTCATGAAGACAAAAGCCAGCGCAACTGAAAGCACAAAATATTTCATCTAACTTATTTGTGATAGGAAATTTTCCAAACACCGCCGTTCCTGTTGTCGTCGGTGACATAAATAGAACCATCGGGACCTTGCGCCAATCCGCAGGGGCGATGCTCCGCCTTGCTGGGCGACATCTTATCCGGCCCGCCCGCAAAATTATCGGCAAAGACCTCCCATTTACCCGTAGGCTTGCCATTCTCGAACGGCACGAACACCACATAAAAACCCTGCTGCGGTTCCGGAGCCCGGTTCCACGAGCCATGGAATGCAATAAAAGCTCCGTTCTTATACCTCGCCGGGAACTGATCCCCCGTATAGAAAAGCAATCCATCGGGCGCCAAATGGCCGGGGAAGGCCAATATCGGGTCCTGGTAATGCTCGGCAGCTTCCTTCTTGCCATCGCCGCCATATTCCGGTCCCAGCACCTGCTTGTGCTGGAATTGATCGTAAAAGATATACGGGTAGCCGCAGTTGGAGCCCTTGTGCAGCTCATACATACACTCCGCCGGCAGCTCCGCGCTTTGTTTGTCATTCCAGTATTGCGGATACAGGTAGCTCAGCTGATCGCGGCCATGCTGCATCACAAAAAGACTATTCGTTTGCTTATTCCAATCGAGACCCACCACATTCCGCAAACCCGTGGCATAGCGGTGATCGTCACCATACGTTTGATTTGGTACGTCATCCTTGAATTGCCAGATACCGCCCGCGGAATCAAGAATAGGACAAGGCATCTGTCCCGGCGACCCCTTCGTACGGTCCTGTAGCTGACAGGCATTCGAATACGCCCCGATATTCACATAAAGATTCCCGCTATAGTCGAGCGTAATGGCCTTGGGCTGATGCTCGCCCCGCGCCAGCAACCCCGTTACGATCTTTTCCGGCCTGTCGGGGCTGACCACATTCGCGTCCGCATCTAATTTATATCGGAAGACCTCTTCGTCGGATGAAGCATACAGATAGCCATCCCGGATCGCCATCCCCGTGCCGGGGAAATTACCAAAACCGGTGATCTTGTCGGGCTTTCCATCCCCATTGGTATCCTGCAACCGGTAGATCCCCTTTCCATCCTTCAACCTGCCCAGATGGATAAAAACAACCCCATTGGGCGCTACGGCAATATGCCGCACAGACCCAAAATCCGACAGCACCGTGACCGCTTTAAAACCGGCCGGCAATTTAAGCTGCGCGTTGGCCACCAGCGCCCCCAGACATAAGATTAAGCAAAGCCCCGGGAACCTTGAGATTAATTTCATAATAAGTAGTTATTGCGCTGTAATTTAATCGAAAAAATCACCCCCGCATCACTAATTTTTAGCTTAGACCTTACCCCAACGGCTCATTGTATTGACCAGCTCCCCGTTCTCTTTTTCCGTCCCCACAGTGATGCGCAAACAGCCCGCACACAATTCCACCTTGCTGCGGTCCCGGACCACGATCCCCGCATTCAATAAATGATCATATATCCCCCGCGCATCATCCGTTTTTACCAGCAGGAAATTGGCATCGCTGGGATACACCCGGCGGACCATCGGCAACGCGGCCAGATCTGCTGCCAGCCGCTCCCGCAGCTCCACCAGGGTCCGGATCATATCGTTGACCTGCTCCACTTCCTCGAGGGCCCTGAGAACCAGCTCTTGCGTAGACTGGCTAATGTTATAGGGGGGTTTCACCTTATTCAAAACCCCGACTATAGCCTGACTTGCAAAAGCCATACCTACACGAAGTCCCGCCAGCCCCCAGGCCTTGCTAAACGTCTGCAGCACCACCAGGTTGGGATAATCGCTCAGCTCCTGGATAAAGCTGCGATGCCGCGAAAAATTGACGTAGGCTTCGTCGATCACCACCAGCCCGGAAAAATTGTTCAGGATGACCTCGATGTCCTGCCGGTTCATCGAGTTGGCCGTTGGATTATTCGGGCTGCAGATCCAGATCAGCTTCGTGTGCTCATCCACCAGGTTCTCCAGGTGTACCAGGTCGAGTTGAAAATCATCGAGCAAAACCGCCCGCCGGACCTCGATGTCATTGATGGCCGCACTGACCTCGTACATGCCGTAGGTAGGCGGATTGATGATCACATTGTCCTTACCCGGCACACAAAAGGCCCGGAACAAAAGATCGATGCACTCATCGCTCCCGTTGCCCAATAAAATATGCTCCGGCCCGATCCCCTTGATCTTGCTTAGGGCCTCCTTGACCTTCCACTGATGCGGATCGGGATAACGGTTATACCATTTCGTTAACGGCGACCCCAGCGAAT